>NZ_JADQBF010000021.1 GCF_016278775.1 Demequina sp.
TACGCCGACGACCACGCGCGCCCATGCGTCGCGCGAGAACAGGCTGACGACGTCGGGGCGGCGCGGGTCCGATTGCACCGCACCGTCGAGGGGGCTCCACACGAGCACGAGTGCCGCAATGAAGACGATGGCTGGCAAGGCCCACGGAGCCAAGTCATCGGTTCCGTACCGCCGCGCCATGAGGCCCCCGGCGAACGTGAGCATGAGCAGGCCAAGCAGGGCGCGCCACCATGACGCTGGCTGCGCCTCGCGGTGTAGCGGACGCGCGATCCTCGTCGTGTGGCTCACGTCGCTATCGTCACACACGGCCCCCCGCTGCGGCCTCCCCCATACGGCCGATCCCCTGCCCTTCGCACACCGCAAGAGATCAGGGGAGAAATCAGGGGCTTCCCTCATAGCGCGACACGTGCTCGGACCGGGAGCATGGAGGCACGACTACAGGAGGACCTCATGACCACCCCATCCGAGCAACAGCCCCGCGAGGCGGGCTTCTTTCGCGCCATTCGCGACTGGGGGCTGACTCGCGGCGACAACGGCTTCTTGGGGGGCGTCGTCGACGGTGCAGCGCAGCGCGTGGGGATGGCAACCGTCCCCGCCCGCATCATCGTGGTCGTTGCCGCCATTGTGCTCAATGGCCTCGTGCTGCTTGCCTACGGCGCTGCGTGGGGCTTGCTACCCGACCGGCGCGGCAACATCATCTTCCAAAACTTCGGCCGCGGCGTCCCCAACGTCGGCGCCCTCATCGGCATCGGCGTGTTCACCCTGCTCGGTATGAGTGGGCTCGACGGGTCCGGGCCTTTCGGCGGGTCGGCGAAGTTCTCCTTCTCTGATCCCACGCCCTGGACGGTCATGAGCATCATTGCTGGCATCCTGGTGCCCCTCGCCTTTGTGGGAGGCCTGGTGTGGTTCATCATCGCGATGGCCAAGAAGTCACAGAACACCCCTCCATCCCAGCCAGTCGCCGGGGCTACCCCGCAACCGGCTCCTGCGAACGGTGCACAGCAAGCATCGGACCAGCCGAGCGCCACGACGCCACCCGCAACCGACTCGAACCAGGACGACACGACGGGGCCCGTGTACGCCGCGATGCCACCCCGCACGGCGTCGGCGCAGCCTCCCCACTCTGCCCCCGCCCGGCCGGCGGCCTACCAGCCTGTCCCGCCGGCACCCCTTCCACAACCACGAGTTCCCGGGCCAGGCAAGGGCTTCTACCTCACCGCGCTCGCGTGGATCGTCCTTTCGGGCGCCATCGCCATCACGTTGGAACGCGAAGATCAGCTCGCAGTCCACCCCGCCGCCGCGTGGTTCGTGTTGATGGTGACGGGCCTAGGCGTGCTACTCATGGCCGTCAGCCTCGCGGGCCGCAAGCTGGGGTTCCTCGGGTTCATGACGATCGTCCTAGCACTCCCGCTGCCGGTGATCGCCGCGGAGGCCGACGCCTTGCGCGACACGTATGCCGAGGACGGAGGGCTGCTGACCTTCGACATCGACTTCGACCGTGATCTCGAACGTATCGATGCATACGACGCCACTGCGGAGTTCGCTCAGGAGTACAGCGAAGTCATCCTCAACGGCGATTGTCGCCAAGAGCCGGCAGTGCCCGCCGATCCGTCGAGCACCGCCCGCCTGTCTTTCACCTCACTGGAAGAGGACACCTCGGTCGATGTGGTCACTCACGTGACCTACGTGACGATCCCGGAGGGCACCGATCTCCACCTCGTCGGACAGGGTGATGCTCAGGCACACGTCGTGTGGCCCGATCGCCAACTCACGTGTGACTTTTGGGGCGCCGGGGGGCAGCACCTCACGCTTGCCAACAACGTGGGGCCCGCCGTGACCATGATTGTCTACGACGACGAATACGCCAACACCATCGTCATCACGGAGGTTTCATCATGATGCGCCGTCGCCCAGTGCAACGCCTGACGTCCATGATTGTCGGGGCCATCATCACGGCCATCGGCGCGGTCACGATCGCCGTGTTGTCCGGCAAGAGCATCGATGTCGAACTGGTATGGATCGTCGGGCTCGGAGCGGTCGGAGCGTGGTTGCTGCTCACCGCCGTCATGGCGGGCGTGCGCAACAACGAGCGGCCTTCAGAGCTCGAGCAGACCAGCGACCCTGTCACTCCCACTCGATCGTGCCTGGCGGCTTGCTCGTGACGTCGAGCACCACGCGGTTGACCTCGGCCACCTCGTTGGTGATGCGGTTGGAGATGTGCGCGAGCACGTCGTAGGGCAGCCGGGTCCAGTCGGCCGTCATGGCGTCCTCTGACGACACCGGCCGCAGCACGACGGGGTGGCCGTAGGTCCTGCCGTCTCCCTGCACTCCCACGGACCGTACGTCGGCCAACAGCACCACGGGGCATTGCCAGATGTCGCGATCGAGGCCAGCCTTCGACAACTCCTCGCGCGCGATGGCATCGGCCGCTCGCAGGATCTCAAGCCGGGGGCCGGTGACCTCTCCGATGATCCGGATGCCAAGCCCAGGGCCAGGGAACGGCTGGCGCCACACGATCTCTTCTGGAAGACCGAGTTCCGCACCCACCGCGCGCACCTCGTCCTTGAACAGCGCGCGCAGCGGTTCCACCAAGTCGAATTTGAGATCGTCCGGCAATCCACCAACGTTGTGGTGGCTCTTGATGTTTGCCGCGCCTTCTCCGCCGCCTGACTCGACCACGTCGGGGTAGAGCGTGCCCTGCACCAGGAAGCGCACCTCTTCTCCAAGGCCCGCGTCATGCACCAACGCGCGCGCCTCGGCCTCGAAGGCGCGGATGAATTCGCGGCCGATGATCTTGCGCTTCGCCTCTGGGTCGATGACTCCCGCGAGGGCGTCGAGGAAGCGGTCGCGCTCGTCTGCGACCACCAGCCGCACACCGGTCGCCGCTACAAAGTCGCGCTCGACCTGCTCAGCCTCTCCCTCGCGCAGCAGCCCGTGGTCAACGAATACGCACGTCAACTGGTCGCCCACGGCCTTCTGAACGATTGCCGCGGCCACGGCGGAGTCGACGCCCCCTGACAGCCCGCAGATCACGTGCCCAGACCCCACCTGGGCGCGAATGCGCTCCACCTGCTCGTCGATCACGCTGGAACTGGTCCAGTCTGGAGTGAGGCCAGCGACGCGGTACAGGAAGTTCTCCAGCGCGGCCTGGCCTAGCGGCGAGTGCCTCACCTCTGGGTGCCACTGCACTCCAGCGAGGCGCCTGCCGGTGTCTTCGAACGCCGCGACGGGGGCACCCTCCGTCGAGGCCAGCACGGTGAAGCCAGGGGGAGCCTGCTGCACGGAGTCGCCGTGACTCATCCACACGGTCTGCTCTGGAGGGCTACCAGAGAGCGTCGTGCCCGCGTCGGACACGGCTGCGACGGTGCGACCGTACTCGCGCAGACCTGTCTTCGCGACCATTCCCCCGAGCGCCTGCGCCATCAGTTGAAAGCCGTAGCAAATCCCCAACACCGGCACGCCAGCGTCGTAGATCGAGGGATCGACGGCGGGCGCACCCTCCTCGTACACGGACGAGGGGCCCCCCGACAGGATGATGGCCGCCGGATCCTTCGCGAGCATGTCGGCCGCGCTCATGGCGTGGGGGACGATCTCTGAATACAGGTTTGCCTCGCGTACGCGGCGCGCGATCAGTTGCGCGTATTGGGCGCCACAGTCGACGACGAGGACGGGACGATGCGCGGTAGTCACTGGCTAAGGCTAGCGGCGACGTCGCGGGTCACCCGGCGTTCCAGATAGAACGACAGCAACGGCACGACGCCGCCGAGCGCCATGACGAACAGTCTCGACATCTTCCACGACGTCTTGGACCACAGCATGAAGCTCACGATGAGGTACACGATGTAGATGAAGCCGTGGAGTTGGGCGACCACGCCGAATGCCGTGTCGAGCCACTCAGGAGCGGTCACCGCAGGAAGGTAGCGCAGCAACCCGAGGAACACGATCACCAGGAAGGTTCCTGTGATGATCGCCATGACTCTGTACCGAGCGAGACGGCCGTCGAGTGGCTCCGCTGTCATGATTCCTCCTTGGTGTGCGATGCCTGAACATTGTCCCTGATGTACCGCGCCGCCAGGAGCGCGCCGAAGACCCCGAAGATCCACCACTCTGCCGCGTACGTCAGCGAACGCACATCAAGGCGGCTGCGGTCGGGCGGCGGGGGCATCGCGTTCCAGCCAGGCGCAGGGGTGTCGGACACCACCAGGTACGTATACATCGGGCTCGGCCATTCTTGAGCGAGCACGCCCGTTGCCATGGATCCCACCCACACCGCACCATCGATCGGTTGACGGTCGGGCGTGGGCGCTGAGCCCTCTCCCCCTCTCACATAGCCAGATACGGCCGCACTGACGCCGGAGCGGGGCACATCGGTCACGTCGTTCGCAGGCCTCCATCCGCGCAGCACCGGCAACGTAGCGGCACTGCCGGTGCCGGTTGCGGTGGCTGGCACCTCGAGAGGCATGACAAGCAGCACAGCATCCGCGCCGTCAATCTCCTTGCCAGCGACGAGCGCGACGTCTGCCTCGACCCACATCCCCTCCACCTCCACAAGACGGCCCTCGCCTCGCCCCGACTCCGCGGGTCGCATCACGTCGGCCAACGGCGCGGGCGGGTCGGCCTCGATGGCGGACGCCTGTTGGTGCGCCCGGTCCCACTGCCACGTCCCGAGTAGCGCGCCAACGGCGAGCGCGGAAACGCCGAGCAGCGCCGCAGTACCGATCGCTAACCACCCCGGCGTGGCCGCGGAGCGTGGGGGGCTGCTAGGCCCGCTCGGGACGGTCAGCACTGGGAAACTCCTTGACAGACGCATCAGGGTTGCTGGACTCGAAAGGCCGCGAGCGCACGGCGTTGCGACCCTCTGTCTTCGCATCGTAGAGCGCATCGTCGGCGCGCTTCACCACGTGGTGCGGCCGCGCGTCGCCGATGCCGTCGGCAACACCGATCGAGACGGTCACCGCATGCGTGTGGTCGCGGCACGGGACTTGCTGGCTCTCGACGGATACCCGCAACCGATCCATGAGCCTGACCGCGTGTTCAAGGGTCGTGCGCGGCAACACCACGATGAACTCATCTCCTCCCCAACGACCAACGGTGTCGGCTGCGCGTAGGCGACTCTTCAACACGTCTGACAGGCGTGCAAGAACGGTGTCCCCGCACTGGTGGCCGTGGGTGTCGTTGAGGCTCTTGAAGCGGTCGATGTCGGCGATCGCCACCGAGTATCCATCGTTGCCTGGAGCGCTGACCTCATCGAGAAGCTCGACGACGGGGCGTCTGTTCGACAACCCCGTGAGCGCATCCGTGTTGGCCAAGTACTCGGCGCGCGCGGCAAGCCTCGCGGATTCGGAACGGGCCTGAAGCGCCCGATAGTGCGACAGCGCGGCCAGCGCAAAGACGAGCAGGGCCGTCAATACCGCATTGAAGGAGAACAGTGTCGCGCGCACTCCCGCCGGGACAAGACTGCCGTGCGACGGTTCGACAGCCGTCTGGCACACGATGAAGGCGGATCCTGCAAGCACGATGAAGAACCAGCGCCATGCCGCCTGGCGGTCAGTGAACGCCACAAACACGAGCACCCCGGTGGCGATGAGATACAGGTGGAGGCCAGCTTCCCACCCCAGCACCGAGACCCCCAAGATGATCTGGCTGATGGCGGTCACGAGACTCACGAGCACGGTCGCCAGCTGGTAACCCCGGCGCGCGCACGCCACGGCCAGAAGGTGAGCCACGATGGCCACGGACGTCACCACGACAAGCGACCGGAGCCACAACTCGTCATACACCGCGAAAAACACCAGGTAACCGCTAGCAAGCACAGCAGAGAACAGCGCAAAGTCATGCGCGGTCCACCGCGCCTGCGCGGCCTCACTCTGGCGGGAACCAGTGCGGGCGTCGGCCATGCGCACCAGGGAAACGCTGGCGCGGGTTCGCCATCGTCTCGCCTGTCCCTCAGCTCCCGACACGGATTCCCCTCACCACTGCGTTAGCGGCTCACGGTAGTGCCAGGGACCCGCTGGTGACGATGGTCTTGCGACTCCACACGTACCCGGTCACAAGGTCCCGGTCAAGACGTGGAATGCTTGAGGCGTGACACGCAGCATCTACATTGCATCGGTAGAGGGCGATACGGGAAAGTCGACGATCGCCCTCGGCATCACAGCGCTACTCGCGCGCACCGTCACCAAGGTGGGAATCTTCAGGCCCGTGGCACGCGTCTCGACCGGGTCAGACTACGTGCTGCGATTGCTGCTGGGGCACGACGGCGTTGACCTCGACTACGACGAATGCGTCGGCGTCACGTACGAGGACATCCACGCCGACCCCGACGCGGCACTGTCGCGCATTGTGACCCGGTATCACGAGGTGGCACGCAAGTGTGACGTCGTGGTGATCGTCGGCACGGACTACACCGACGTTGCAGCACCCGCAGAATTCGAACTGAATGCGAAGGTCGCGGCGAACCTGGGCGCGCCGGTAGCGCTCGTGGTGCGCGGCGCTGACCGGTCACCGTCCGACATCGCCGAGATGATTGCGCAAGCTCGCGTACAGATGGACGAGAACCACGCGAAGGTGGTTGCGGCGTTCGCCAACCGGTGTGACCCGGTGGACCTCGAGGCCATCAAGGCTGCGCTCCCAGAAGACATTGGGGTTGCCGCGCTCCCAGAAGAGCCACTGCTGTACGCGCCGACGCTTCGCGCCCTGTGCGACGCGATCGACGGGGAGATGATTGCGGGAGACGAAGCTCTCCTCTCTCGCGAGGTGCGCACCATCTCGATTGCCGCCATGACGGTGGAGCACCTGCTCGACCGTCTAGAGGAGGGTGCCCTCATCATCGCCCCTGGCGACAGGGCCGATACCTTGCTGGCTGCGCTGACCGCGCACTCGGCCTCTGGCTTCCCCGCCCTTGCAGGCATCGTGGTCAACGGCGGCTTCCGCCCGCCCCCCTCTGTCCAGCGCCTGATTGACGGGCTGGGCCCCACGCTCCCCATCATCGCCACCGACTTGGGCACGTTCGCTACGGCGCAACGATGCTGGAACACGCGCGGCCGTTTGTCTCGGGAATCCGTGCTCAAGGTCGACATGGCGCTCAACATGTTTGAGAGCACCGTCGATGGCGCGCAACTACTTGATCGGCTCAATCTCGCAGGTACCGACGTGGTCACGCCTTTGATGTTCGAGTACGCGTTGCTCGACAGGGCCCGCACCGACCTTCGGCGTATCGTGCTCCCGGAAGGCGAGGATGACCGCATCCTGCGCGCCGCTGGCACCTTGCTCACCCGCAACGTCGTCGACCTCACGATCTTGGGTGACCCGGCAGCGATCACTACCCGCGCGGGAGAGCTGGGCATCGACCTGTCTGAGGCGCAACTCATCTCGCCTAGCGATCCCGAGTATGTCGATCGCTTTGCCGCCGACTACTACGAGTTGCGCAAGCACAAGGGAATGACTCAAGAGGCTGCGCGCGACCGGGTCCAGGATGTCAGTTACTTCGGCACCATGATGGTCCATCTCGGGCTGGCAGACGGCATGGTGTCCGGAGCCGCTCACACGACCGCGCACACCATCGTTCCCTCATTCCAGATCATCAAGACACTGCCGGGCGTATCGGTCGTCTCGTCTGTCTTCCTCATGTGCCTGGCCGATCGCGTGCTGGTCTACGGCGACTGCGCAGTGAATCCAGACCCCACGGCCGAACAACTCGCCGACATCGCCATCTCGTCCGCAGAGACGGCGAGGCAGTTCAACATTGAGCCCAAGGTCGCGATGCTGTCGTACTCCACTGGCGAGTCCGGTACCGGTTCGGACGTGGACAAGGTGCGCGAAGCGACCCGCTTGGTGCGCGAGCGTCGTCCGGATCTACTCGTCGACGGGCCCATCCAGTACGACGCCGCAGTCGAACCTTCCGTCGCCAAGTCGAAGGCGCCCAACTCCCTCGTCGCGGGACGTGCCACCGTGCTGATCTTCCCCGATCTCAACACCGGCAATAACACCTACAAGGCCGTGCAGCGTAGCGCGGGCGCCGTCGCCGTGGGCCCCGTCCTGCAAGGACTTCGCAAGCCCGTGAACGACCTCAGCCGCGGTGCGCTCGTTCAAGACATCGTCAACACGGTGGCCATCACGGCCATCCAGGCGCAGCAATTGACCGCGGACCGCGCGGCGGAGGGATGAACACGTGGCTGTGAACTACATCGGAATGGCTCTGGTCCTCAACTGTGGCTCGAGTTCCGTCAAGTACCAAGTGGTCGACACCACCGTTGACGCACCCTTGGCTTCTGGAATCGTCGAGCGAGTCACCGACCACGCCCTTGCCATTCGCGAGGTCATTGAACGCCTCGGAGATTCTGACTCTGGCGTTGATCTCACCAAGATCACGGCGGTCGGCCACCGCGTCGTCCAAGGAGGCGAGGAGTTTTCCGCCCCTACCATCATCGACGACGACGTGGAGCGCCGGATCGCTCTGCTGTCGAACCTCGCGCCGCTGCACAACCCCGGGCACGTCGCCGGCATCAGTGCCGCGCGCAAAGCCTTCCCAGACATCCCCCACGTCGCCATCTTCGACACGGCGTTCTTCCAGACGATGTCGGAGGCGGCATACACCTACGCGATCGACAAGAACATCGCCAAAGAGCACTCGATTCGCAAGTACGGCTTCCACGGCACCAGCTACGCGTACATTTCGCACGAGGCCCCCAGGGTCATGGGCAAGCGGCCCAATGAGATCAACATGATTGCCCTCCACCTGGGCAACGGTGCGTCCGTGTGTGCCATGCGGGCAGGGCGCGCTATCGACACATCGATGGGCATGACCCCCCTTGCCGGGCTTGTCATGGGCTCCCGCACAGGCGACATCGACCCCGCGGTCGTCTTCCACCTGAGGCGCTCCGCTGGAATGTCTATCGACGAGATCGACCACCTCTTCAACAGCCAGTCTGGGATGCTCGGTCTCACCGGATACAGCGACATGCGCGACGTCGAACAGGCCGCAGATGACGGCTCGCACGACGCTCAGTTGGCGCTCGAGATCTACTGCAGGCGCATTCGGGGCTACGTGGGTCAGTACTACGCTCAGCTCGGGCACCTGGACGCGATCGTGTTCACCGCAGGCGTGGGCGAGAATGACGACATCGTTCGACTCCAGTCACTCGTGGGGCTGAGCGAGTTGGGCATCATCATCGATCCAGAGCGCAACGCCGGGCGCAAGAAGCAGGCGACGCTCATCAGCGCCGACGAATCCCCCATCGAAGTGTGGGTGGTTCCGACGAACGAGGAGCGCGAGATCGCCCTCCAATCGATCGCCGCAGTGTCTTAGGGACCTGGACGGCACGCGCCTCCATACACGGGGACGACTCTCCGCGCGTTCTTGGCGAAAGTTCCTCACCACCAGCCGCTTTCGGCCGATGGGGAGAACGAAAACGCAAGCGGGCTTCACCTTCGAAAGCACGCGGCAATGAGGGACGCGAGAGGACATCATGGCGACCACATCAAGTTGGGTGGCACACGCATCGCGTGAGCCCAACGCCGCAATGATTCATGCGCTCCACGAGTGGATCGACGACTCGGTCAGGCTCGCTGGCGCGACACCAGGCTCTTGCCCCTTCTTGGCAGACGCTGTCTTCGCCGCCATCGTCGCCCACACCGACAGGGCGCTCCACAAGCGCCGCCAACGTCCCACCTTCTTGTCTTCGCAGACCTGCGGCCTCCACGCACTCGCGGCGCACGGGCTGAGGCCCATGTGCGACGTGATCAACCACGACGAGTTCGGCCCGGAGGAGTTGCAGGTCGAACACACCGGCGGGACGTCCACCCTCGCGGAGGCGATCGCTCGGGCGTCTGGCATTGAGCGCACCGTGCTCGTCCCCGTGTTCACCGAGGCAGAGTTCATGGACGCGGACCTGTTCCACCTCCACAACTCTCGGCTGCTCAGCCCGCGTGACAGCGGCGTCGTCATTCCCTTCATGATCGTGCCTTCCGGGCATTCCGCAGAGGAGGCGGAGGACAGAGAGGCTGTGGTGCGCGCCTCCGGCTTCACCAGCTACACGTTCGAATGCGACTGGGAGGACTTCTCCCTTGAAGACCACACCCGACTCGCGCTCTTGATGGAAGATGTCCTTGACGAGATTGTGCAGATCAAAGCCGACGCAGAGGCCAGAGTCCTCAGCCTGCCACCGCTATGGCCCTTGGTGGAGCTGCGCGCGAGCCTCCGCTAGGCGCTAGGGTGCAGTCCACAAGGCCGACACATCGGTGGCGCGCTCGAGCAGAAGGAGACCCCGCATATGAACGCCCCCATCTCCAGTTGGGTCACGCACGCTGGCAGAGAGCCTGCAGACATCGTGATTCGCGAGATGGATGCGTGGTGGCGCCAAGTTCGTGAGTCTCGCGGCCAGGCGGCGCTGTGCCGCTGGCGCGGAAGTCCACTCCACTCCTTGGTGCTGGTCCACGTTGATCGCGCCGCGCACAAGCGTCGCCACCAACCCACCTTTGTGTGCAAGAAGCCTTGCGGCATTGCGGTCGAGGACCACGGAACCACCCCGATGAGCTCCATTGTCCGCGATGACCCCTACGGGCCCCAGCGGTTGCGAGTCGCGCATTCGGACCCGGATTCGGCTCTCGGCCACGCCATCGCCATGGTCAAGCGCGAGGAGGGAACCCTCGCCGTGGCGCTCGCTTCCGAGGCGGAGTTCGACGACCCGGACTTCTTTGACCTGCACCGCGCATCACTGGTGGATCCCTTGCGAGACGGCGTGGCACTCGCGATCATCCACGTTCCGCTGGAGGCGCCCGAGTCACAGGACGACGCGATGGCCCGCGAAGACCTCATGCGCGCGGCAGGCTACGCCACGTACACCATCGACCTCGACGGAGAAGAGGACGACCACGCCATGCATCGTCACCTCGCCGGGATGCTCGAAGACGTCTTCGATGAGGTAGCGGGCATCAAGGCGGACGCTGCAGCCCGCATCCTCATGAGTGCCCCGCTGTGGCCAGCCGTGGTGATACGTACCTCCCCCGCATGGAGACGGGACCACCACGTGCCAGCCGGCACCGACGAGATCCCGGTCACGCGAAACCACTAGCGTCGAGCCACGCGCGCAGCGAGCGGATGCTCGCTGCCACCGCCTCATCTCCCCACTCGCGGGCTTGAGCGCGGAGGCCGTGCACGTCGATGCCCCACGCCGTCAGGTCGGCCGTGTGCCCGATGAGCCACCGCTCGATCGCCTCAGGGTCCGCCTCTGGATGGCACTGGAATCCCACCTGTCTGCCGTACACAAAGGCCTGGTGGCGGGTGGCGGGGGTGGAGGCAAGACTCGTCGCTCCCTGCGGGAGTCGAATCGCGTCCGCGTGCCAGTGCAAGACGGGCGCGGAGGCAAGCGGGGCCCACGGGGTGCTCGCCGCCGCCGCGGTCGGCTCCAGCCGTGACCAACCGAGTTCGCGCTGACCGCGTTCAACAGCCCCTCCGAGCACCATCGCCATGAGCTGCGCACCCAGGCAGATGCCGATGGTGGGCACACCAGACGCCGCACGGGTGGCCAGGACCTCACGCACATCGGCGAGGTACGGGTAGCGGGCGTCGTCGTCCGCGTCGATCGGGGCACCCAGCACCACCGCAAGGTCGGCGCTTGCTGCCGGGCCGACGTCGTCAATCCCTACATCGAGGTAGCGCACCGCGAAGCCGTGCGCGGTCAGCTCGTCCTCCCACACGCCCAGGTCCTCGAACGCCACGAACCTCACCACGTCGCATCGCATTTGCTCAGGCTATCCGCGTCCCCACCCCGCGCCCGCGCACCGTTACCCTCAGCGGTCGAGAGCGACCCGGATGGCCGTCTACCCTTGGCGGGTGGCACATCTGATCGGCGCAGAGGGTCTCGGCGTCGATTTCGGCACCGGGCCAGTCCTCGACGGCGTGACGCTGGGGCTCGATGAGGGCGACCGCATCGGCGTCGTGGGCGCCAACGGCGCTGGCAAGTCC
This sequence comes from Demequina sp., assembly GCF_016278775.1. Lineage (GTDB taxonomy): Bacteria > Actinomycetota > Actinomycetes > Actinomycetales > Demequinaceae > Demequina. Next base: position 11,966 of record NZ_JADQBF010000021.1, read on the forward strand.
ACGCTCGTCTCCGTACTGGCTGGCATCAGCCCTGCCCACACCGGCCGAGTGACCCGCGCGACGGGAGTGCGCGTCGGCGTCGTCGACCAAGGCGACGCCTTCACGCCTGGCGCTACCGTACTAGACGCGATCGTCGGCGATGCGGCCACCCACGAGTGGGCAGGCGACCCGCGCGTGCGCGACATCATGTCCGGCCTGGTCGCTGACCTTGAGGCCGACGCCGAGGTGGGCTCGCTTTCTGGTGGCCAGCGTCGTCGCGTGGCCTTGGCTCGCACCTTGGTGGCTGACGACGACGTGCTGGTGCTGGACGAGCCGACCAACCACTTGGACATCGACGGAGTGGCGTGGCTGGCCTCGCACGTGAAGCGTCGGTGGGCGGCGAACCGAGGGGCGCTCCTGGTCGTCACTCACGACAGATGGTTCCTCGACGAGGTGACCACCCACACGTGGGAGGTGGTCGACGCGGGCGTCGAGCAATACGAGGGCGGCTACGCCGCATACGTGCTGCAGCGCGTGGAGCGGAACCGGATCACGGCCGTCACGGAGCAGCGTCGGCAGAACCTGTTGCGCAAGGAACTGGCATGGCTGCGCCGGGGCGCACCCGCACGCACCACCAAGCCCAAGTTCCGCATCGACGCAGCAAACGAACTCATCGCCGACGTTCCAGAGGTGCGCGACCCCATCAAGCTGCAGCGCATGGCAGCGTCGCGCCTTGGCAAGGAGGTGGTGAGCCTCGTCAGCGCGCACGTCACCTATCCTGGACCACCGCCGCGAGAGGTGCTGCGCGACGTCACGTGGCTCATTGGTCCTGGCGAGCGCACCGGCATCCTTGGCCCCAATGGCGCGGGCAAGTCGACACTGCTGAAGCTCATCACGGGTGAACTCGAGGCCACGCAGGGGCACGTGAAGCGCGGAATGACGGTGAAGGTCGCCGCGCTGTCGCAGCACTTGGTGGAACTCGACGAGTGGGCGGGCCAGCGAGTCGCGACCGTCCTCAAGCAGTACACCTCCGTCAAGCTCGCGGACGGCACAGAACTGACCCCCGGCCAGTTGCTGGAGCGGGTCGGCTTCAATCCCGCCCAACTCAAGACCCAGGTGAGCGCGCTGTCTGGTGGCCAGCGTCGGCGTCTGCAAATCCTCGTGGTGTTGCTCAGCCAGCCCAACGTGTTGGTGTTGGACGAGCCCACCAACGACCTCGACACCGACATGCTTGCCGCGCTCGAGGATCTTCTCGATTCGTGGCCGGGGACCCTCATTGTGGTCAGTCACGACCGCTACCTCATGGAACGCGTCACCGACCAGCAGTACGCGGTCATGGACGGCGGCCTGAGACACCTGCCAGGCGGCGTGGACGAGTACATCTCGTTGGCGCAGAACATGGCCAGGTCAGGCGGCGGGGTGGGCACGTTCGGTCCTGACGCGGCCGACGCAGGGGTCGGGTCTCCCGCCGCGTCACCGGCGTCGTCCGCCTCGGGCGAGGGCCTCGGTGGCGCCGATCTGCGGGCGACTCAGAAGGAAGTGGCGGCCGTAGAACGTCGGCTCAAGAAGGTGCTTCAGCAGAAGGCGGAACTGAATGCGAAGATGACGAGCCACGACCCGACCGACTACCCGGGCCTGGCCGCGCTCGCCGCGCGGCTGCCAGTGCTCGACGCCGAGGCCGCGCAGCTCGAGGAGCGGTGGCTCGAATTGTCAGAAGAGCTGGGGCACTAGGACCGGCGCAGCGCGTCCTTCAGCTTGACCCGTCCACCCGTGTTGAGCACCGCCCCTGCGTATACGCGCCCCGCCAGCCATGTGAGCAGGGGGATGGCGATCAGGCACAGCGCGACGGCCAGCAGGGTCTCGGCGGTGGTGATCGCGCCGAACGCGGAGCGCATGGGGACCAGAAACGGTGCGAAGAACGGCACCTGGGTGAGCACGGTGGTCACGGTGCCATCGGGGCTGCTCGGCACCAGGTAGATCGCGAGATACAGCGGCACCATCATGAGCAGCATCATGGGCGTCGACACCGAGCCGATGTCCTCCTGGCGCGACACGAGCGCGGCGAGTCCGCCGAACAGCACCGTGAATAGCGCGAAGCCCAGCACGAACCACACGCCGAAGTTCACGAGCAACTGGCCCACGCCGACCTCGAGGGCTCCCAAGAACTCCAGGTGCCACACAGCGAACAGCAGCGGCAGCACCATTCCCGCAGCCTGCACGAGCGTGTAGAGGGCAACACCCATGATCTTGCCGCCCAGAAGAGTCGATGGCCGGACGGTCGCGAGGAGGATCTCGACCACCCGTGAGGACTTCTCCTCCACCACCCCCATCATGATGACCGATGAGCTCTGGACGAGCACGAAGAACAACACGAGGATCACGACGAAACCCGCGAAGAACTCTCCCGAGTCAAATCCGTCGCCGTCGCCACCCCCCTCCCCCAGGTCTGTCACCGTCGGCATTGCCTGTGCGAGCGCCGCAGACACTGCCGCGGGGTCGCCGCCAAGGCCGGTGATCTGCGAGTCGAGCACGGCGGCCTGCGTGGCTGCGGTGAGCACGGAGGTGAGGGCGTCGTTGCCGCCGTCGACGAACAGTTCTGGGGACTCGATGGGGCCCACGATCAGACCCGCGACGCCGTCCGCGAGCGCTGGCTCCGCTGGTGCGTCAACCTGCTCGAACACGGCGTCAACATCCTGGGCCTCCGCGGCGGTCTCCAGGTAGGGCACCAACGCGCCCGCGGTCGCGGAGTCGACGTGCAGGAGGTCCGGCTCGCTGTCACGGTCCACGATGAACGGCTTGAGGATCAGGGCCGCTGCTACGACGACCACGATGATGACCCCCGTCGAGATGAGGCTTGCCTTGGCCAGGGCGCGGGCGCGGAACTCTCGCTTGGCAATCAACCACATCATGCTGACGCCACCTCCTGAGGGGCATTCACCACGTCGCGGAACAGATCGGTCAGCGTGGGGCGCAAGGGAGAGAACTCGGTCACCGTGCCCTGTTGGACGGCCGCTGCGAGCACGGCGTGGGCGGCATCAGCCGATGCGGCCTCGACGATCCAGCGGGCAGGGCCCGCCTCGGTGATGGTCACGCCTGGCGGCGCGACGGGAGCCTCACTCATCCGCGCAAGCGCGAGGCTCCACCGGCTCGTCGGCGTCGCGCGCAAGTCGTCGATCGCGCCAGACGCGACCATGGTGCCGCGCGACACGATTCCCACTCGGTCACTGAGACGCTCCACCAGCTCGAGCTGATGGGAAGAGAAGATCACCGGAACGCCGCGGTCGGCCTGAGAGCGCAGCACCTCACTCATCACGTCAACGGCGACAGGATCCAGACCAGAGAACGGCTCGTCGAGCACCAGGATGTCAGGCTCGTGCACCAGCGCGGAGGCGAGCTGCACGCGCTGCTGATTTCCAAGCGACAACTTCTCGACCTCATCTCTGCGGCGTTCAGCGACTCCCAGCACCTCTGTCCATCGCTCCATCGCGGCGGTGGCGCGTTCGCGGCTGAGCCCGTGCAGGCGGGCCAGATAGATCAACTGGTCGCCCACCTTCATGCGGGGGTAGAGGCCACGCTCCTCTGGCATGTAGCCGATGCGCCTGCGCACGTCAGCATCCACCGGAGCGCCCTGCCACCTGACCGCACCCGCATCGGCCCTGAGCACGCCCAGGATGATGCGCATCGCAGTGGTCTTGCCAGCCCCGTTGGAGCCCACAAAACCAAAGATCTCCCCGGCCGGCACGTCGAAAGAGACCTCGTTCAACGCTCGCAACTGCCCGTAGTACTTGGAGAGGCCGTCGATCTCGAGTGCGCTCACGCGTGCTCCTTTGCTGGTGTCGTGGGAGGCCAGTTTCAATGTATGACACGGTGCGCCACCGGTGCACATCGGCTTCCCACCCACACTGTCGCTTACACCGTGGGCCCTGCTCAGGGACCTACTACCTGACGGCGATGCCCCTGCCGTGGGATGCTGAAAGGACCCCACACGAAGGGAGAACGCCGTGTCGCCCCACCCCTGGGCTCCTCGCTCCACAGAATCTGCGACGTCAGACGAAATCTCGGGAATCGACCGTTGGTGGCGGGCCACCAACTACATGAGCGTCGGCCAGATATACCTGCTCGACAACCCCCTGCTCCGCGAGCCACTGCACCGCGATCACGTGAAGGCCCGCCTGGTGGGTCACTGGGGAACTACCCCTGGCCTCAACTTCATCTACGCGCACCTCAATCGCATGATCAAGGCGCGCAAGCAACCCACCATGTACATCATCGGCCCAGGTCACGGCGGGCCCGGCCTGGTCGCGTGCAGCTTCCTCGATGGGACCTACACCACCACGTACCCGGACATCTCCTACGACGAGGAAGGCTTGGCGCGCATGTTCAAGCAATTCTCGTTCCCCGGCGGCATCCCGTCGCACGTGGCTCCCGAGACGCCCGGCTCTATCCACGAGGGTGGCGAGCTCGGCTACGCGCTGAGCCACGCGTACGGAGCGGCCTTCGACAACCCGGACCTGCTGGTCGCCGCAGTCGTCGGTGATGGCGAGGCCGAGACGGGACCGCTCGCGACGTCGTGGCACTCCAACAAGTTCATCAACCCCGCCACCGACGGCGTGGTGCTGCCGATCCTGCACCTCAACGGCTACAAGATCGCCAATCCCACGGTGCTGGCCCGCATCTCGGACGAGGAACTCGACCAACTGATGCGCGGCTACGGCCACAAGCCCCACGTGTTCGTCGGCGGCTTTGACGACGAATCACCCGAGTCGTTCCACGCCCGCTTTGCCGAGGTGCTCGACACCGTGATGGACGAGATCGCCGAGATCAAGGCGGAGGCCCAGCGCAACCCCGACATGGAGCGTCCCATGTGGCCCATGATTGTGATGCGCACCCCCAAGGGTTGGACCTGCCCGCCCAAGATCGACGGCAAGATCACCGAGGGCTCATGGCGTGCACATCAGGTGCCGCTGTCGAGCGCGCGGGACACCGAGGAGCACCTGCACGTCCTCGAGGACTGGATGAAGTCCTACCGGCCAGAAGAGCTGTTCGACGAGGCGGGCGCACCGCTCAAGGAGGTCACCTCCCTGGCACCCAAGGGCGACCTGCGCATGTCGGCCGCGCCCCAAGCCAACGGCGGCATCCTGCTGCAGGACCTGCGCCTGCCGGACTTCCGCAAGTACGCGGTCGACGTGCCCACGCCAGGAGCAGGAATGGCCGAGGCCACACGCGTGCTCGGCGGGTACTTCAAGGGCGTCATGGAAGCCAACCCCGACAACTTCCGCATCTTCGCGCCAGACGAGCTCGCGTCCAACCGGATTCAGGCCGTGCTGGACGTCACCAACAAGGTGTGGAACGCGCGCAGTGAATTCGACGACGAGAACATGGGCCACGAGGGCCGCGTCATGGAGGTGCTGTCGGAGCACCAATGCCAGGGCTGGCTCGAGGGCTACCTGCTCACCGGCCGCCACGGCGTGTTCACGTCCTACGAGGCGTTCATCCACATCATTGACTCGATGTTCAACCAGCACGCCAAGTGGCTCAAGGTGTCGAGCGAACTGCCGTGGCGCCGCCCCGTGGCGTCGCTCAACTACCTGCTGTCCAGCCACGTGTGGCGCCAAGACCACAACGGCTTCAGCCACCAAGACCCCGGCTTCATCGACCACGTGGTCAACAAGAAGGCCGAGGTGGTGAGGGTGTACTTGCCGCCGGACGCCAACACCCTGCTGTCCACCTACGACCACTGCCTGCGTTCACGCGACTACGTCAACGTGGTGGTCGCCGGCAAGCAGCCGCAGGCGTCGTGGCTCACCATGGACCAGGCGATCGACCACTGCACCCGCGGTATTGGCATCTGGGACTTCGCGTCCAACGTGCCGCTGGGCGAAGAGCCCGACGTGGTCATGGCCGCCGCAGGCGACGTGCCCACGCTTGAGGTGCTCGCCGCGATCGACATCATCCGGCGTGAACTGCCCGAGCTCAAGGTGCGGATGATCAACGTGGTGGACCTGATGCGGTTGCAGCCGGAAAAGGAGCACCCGCACGGGATGCCCGACAGGGACTTCGACCAGCTGTTCACCACCGACAAGCCGATCATCTTCAACTACCACGGCTATCCGTGGCTCATCCACCGGCTCACCTACCGCCGCAGCGGGCACGACAACCTGCACGTGCGCGGCTTCAAGGAGGAGGGCACCACCACCACGCCGTTCGACATGGCCATGATGAACGACATCGACCGCTACCACCTGGTCATGGACGTCATCGACCGTGTCCCCGGCCTGGGCACCCGTGCCGCCTCGCTGCGTCAGAAGCTGTTCGACATGCGCCTCGAGGCCCGCCGCTACGCCCGCGAGTACGGCGAGGACCAGCCCGAGGTCGCGAATTGGGTCTGGCCAGATGCCGCTGGTGTGGTTGATGATGATGTTGACGCTGTTGCCGCTACTGGCGGTGACAACGAGTAGGTTTCTTTCCCTTCCTACGCGACGGGGCCCCGGGTGGTGCAGCGACCCGGGGCTTCGGCGTTTCACGGCTCTTCCCGCCCGCGCCCGTAGTTCGACTAGATTCCGTTGCGCTCGGGGTCGGTTGCCACGTGGGTGTGGACCCGTGCGCCATCCACGCCGAAGATCGCGAGCGCCTGCACGGGGCGCCTTCCTGCCGACGTGATGGCGTGCGGGGTGCCGGTGTCGAACTCGGCGGCCTCTCCCTCGGCGAGCACAAACTCCTGCTCGCCCAGCCTCAGCCGCAAGCGGCCGCTCAGCACGTAGAGCCACTGATGACCCTCGTGCACCTTGAGTGACGGCTCCTCGCCTGCGGGAGGGTAGGTGATCCTGTAGGTCGCGAGCGCGGAGCCCTCGGGGGAGAGCGGCGCGATCACGAGCCCGTCTCGCTTGATGACGGGCCTGCGCACCCTAGGGTCGACATCCGCCTCGGGCAAGAGGTCGTCGATGCGTACCCCCAGTTGTCGTGTCAGCGGGAGCAGCAATTCGAGAGTCGCCTGGCGTTTGCCGGATTCGAGACGCGACAGCGTGCTGGGCGACAACTGAGCACGCGCGGCCAACTCCTCGAGGGTCAAGCCGCGCGCGTGGCGCAGGGCCCTGAGCCGGGGGCCCACGTGCGAGGCGACGCTCCCCATCACCACTCCTTGCCATTTCCGCAAGTTCCCTTGCCACAGCGGCATGTCGGACTACAGCCTACTGGCATGTCCCCTCGCCACGTGTACGACGCCATCGTCCTTGGCGGAGGTCCAGCTGGGCTCTCCGCCGCGCTCATGCTCGGCCGCTCCCGTAGGAGCACGCTTGTGCTCGACGCCGCCCGACCCCGCAACCGCTTCGCCTCCCACATGCACGGCGTGTTGGGCAACGAGGGCGTCGACCCGGCGACTCTGCTCGAACGCGGCCGCGCCGAGATCGCCTCCCATGGGGTCGAGTACCAGTTGGCGGCGGCCCACGAGGTGACGGGCGCCGCGCACGGACTCGAGGTGATCCTGGAAGGCGCCGCGCTCTCCACCCGCGCGCTCGTGCTCGCCACCGGAGCACGGGACCAACTCCCCCACATCAATGGGCTCGCCGAACGTTGGGGACATACCGTCCTTCACTGCCCCTACTGCCACGGGTGGGAGGTGCGCGACCAACGCCTCGGCGTGCTGATCACATCGCCCCTCCAGGCACACCTGCCATTCCTCCTCCGCCAGCTCAGCGACCGGGTCGCCGTCTTCGCGTCCAACGCGAGCGCCCTCGACGCATCCACCCGCGCCCGCCTCGAGGCTAGGGAGATCACGGTGATCGACGCGGGCCTGACCTCCTTGGAAGGCCCAGCGCGCGTCTTGGAGTACGCCACGACCAGCGCCGGGGAGCGCGTGCCGCTCGACGCGCTCTTCGCGGGCGGAACCGTGTCCCCTCACGACGCGATGCTGGCCGGTCTTGACCTGGAACGAGACGAGTCCCCTTCAGGTTCCTTCCTCACGATCGACCAAACGGGCAAGACCTCGCACCCCCGCATCTGGGCCGCTGGCAACGTGGTCACCCCTCACGCGAACGTCCCCATGTCGATGGGCGCGGGCACGATGGCTGGGGCAGCAGTCAACGCGACCCTGGCAGAGGAAGACGCCGACGCCTCGCACGCGCGCCACACGCATCGATGACCTAACGACTGTCGGGCTCGACCTCGCGCGCGTTGGCCACCCTTACCAGGCGTATCCGCCGCCCATCGACCTCGGACACCGTGATCACCACGGACGTGAGCGGGCGCTCGTCCTCGCCCTCATGCTCGCCCTCGTACTCGCCACGGCTCTCGACGATCACCTCGTCACCGACCCGCGCCAGCCGCCCGAGCCTGGCGATCATGAAGCCGGCAACGGTTTCATAGGGACCATCGGGAAGCGAGACGCCAGTGCGCTCCGCGAAGTCCTCGATGGTGAGCCCCGCGTCCAGCGTGTCACCGTCGGCCTCGAGGTGCGCGGGTGGCGGAGGGTCGTACTCGTCGGCGATCTCACCCACCAACTCCTCGAGGAGGTCCTCGAAGGTCACGATGCCATCGGTGCCTCCGTGCTCGTCGACCACTACCGCGATGTGGTGTCTGCCCGCACGCATCTCAGCGAGTACCGGCATGACGAACGCGGTCGAAGGGACGTAAAGAATTGGCCTCGCGAGGGCGCCCGCTGGCTGCTGCGGTGCGGCAGTGAGCAGGTCCCTCACGTGGAGGAAGCCGACCACATCGTCCATGGTGTCGGCGATGACGGGATAGCGCGAGTAGGGCAGCGTCGCCACTCGCGCGCTCACCTCGGCGGCGGGCGTCCGCGCATCGACAAACTCGACGTCTGCGCGGTGGCGCAACACCTCGGCCATCATGCGCTCACTAACGCCCAGAACGTCGCTCACGATACGTCGCGCGTCGTCGGGAAGCCCTTCATGGGAATCCACGAGACCCCTCAGCTCCTCACCGGACATCGACTCGGCCCTGACCTTCGGGTCCCCGCCCAATAGGCGCACCACCGCGTCAGTTGACACCGACAACAGCCAGATGACCGGTCGCATGGCGGTTGCAAAGCGGTCGAGGGCTGGAGTCACGGCCATGGCAAGGCCCTGCGCGCGCTGCAACGCGAAGCGTTTTGGTACGAGTTCCGCCAACACGAGCGAGAGGTACGCCACCACGAGCGTCAGCAGGATCGTCGCCACCGTCAGGGCGGCTTCGTGACCAAGCCCAGCCGTCTCCAACGACGGAGCAAGAGCGGGGGCCAACGTCGAGGCGCCATACGCGGCGGAGATGAAGCCTGCGACAGTGACACCGATCTGTACGGCCGCAAGGAATCGATTGGGATCGCGCGCCACCCGCGCCACGTGGGCGCCTCGCTTGCCGCGCTTGGCCAACTGATCGAGTTGGCTCTCGCGCAAGGACACGAGCGCGAGCTCCGTTCCAGCGAAGAGCCCACCGATGAGGATGAACAACAGCACGATCCCCACACTCGCCCACATCTGCTCGGTCATCGGGATACCTCCAGCGACGGCCAAGGTGGCAAGAGCAGCAGGGGACTCGCAGGGTCATCCATGGTGAAAGTACAGCCGCCGCGAGAGCGCGAGTCAACTTGATCAGGAGGGGAAGACACCGCGGTGGGGCCCCAGTCGCCTGGCGATGCCTAGCCCGCCTGGTACGGGCTGACCACCACGTCGACCCGCTGGAACTCCTTGAGATCCGAATAGCCAGTGGTCGCCATCGACCGACGCAGCGCGCCCATGATGTTGGTGGTGCCGTCGGCACGCGCGCCGGGGCCGAACATGATCTCGTCGAGCGTTCCGACTGAACCCACGTGTACGCGTTCACCGCGCGGGAGCTCGGGGTGGTGTGCCTCTGACCCCCAGTGGAATCCGCGCCCTGGCGCCTCCTCTGCACGCGCCAGCGCGGCGCCCAGCATGAACGCGTCCGCGCCGCACGCAATGGCCTTGACCATGTCGCCAGAGCGGCCCAGCCCGCCGTCGGCGATGACGTGCACGTAGCGGCCGCCGGACTCGTCCAGGTAGTCCCGCCTGGCCGCAGCAACGTCGGCGACCGCCGTGGCCATCGGCGCGTGAATGCCTAGCGACGTGCGTGTGGTGTGGGCCGCGCCGCCGCCGAAGCCGACCAGCACCCCCGCCGCGCCAGTGCGCATGAGGTGCAGGGCCGCCTGATAGGTCGCCGCGCCGCCCACGATGACGGGAACGTCCAGCTCGTAGATGAACTTCTTGAGGTTGAGCGGCTCCCCGTCGGCAGACACGTGTTCGGCGGACACGGTCGTGCCGCGAATGACGAACAGGTCCACGCCCGCGCTCAGCACTGCGGAGTAGTGCTCTTGAGTGTTGTGGGGCGAAAGCGCCCCCGCCACGGTCACGCCCGCCTCGCGCATCTCACCCAGCCGCGCCGCAATGAACTCGGCCTTGATGGGCTCGCGATAGATCTCTTGCATGCGAGCCGTCGCGGCCTCGGAGGGCAAGGACGCAATCTCGGCCAGCAACGACGTCGGGTCCTCGTAGCGCGTCCACAGTCCCTCAAGGTCGAGCACCCCGAGCCCGCCCATCTTGCCCAGCGCGATGGCGGTGGCCGGCGACATCACCGAGTCCATGGGTGCGGCGATCACGGGGACGTCAAAACGGAACGCGTCAATCTGCCACGCCAGGGACACGTTCTGGGGATCGCGCGTGCGGCGCGAAGGCACGATCGCCACATCGTCGAAGGAATACGCCCTGCGCCCGCGCTTGCCGCGACCAATCTCAATCTCGTTGCTCACGCCTCCAGCCTAGCGGTCGACAGAGCGCACCTCCCCTGTGTTCCCGCTCGCGGCTACAGTCAAGACAACAGCACCAGGAGGTCGCGATGGCGTGGTCCAGTCCCCCGGCTCAAGGTCCGCTCGCCGACGCCTTGGCACAATTGGCCGCGACGGTCGAGCACCTCGGCTACGACGATGGCATGCACCAGATGCTCGCGACCGCGCGGCGCGAGATGCAGGTGAGCGTTCCCCTCCGCAGGGACGATGGCAGCGTTCACGTGTACTCCGGGTATCGCGTCCAGCACAACTTCTCAAGAGGCCCGGCGAAGGGTGGACTGCGATTCGCCGCCAATGTGGATCTCGACGAGATCCGCGCTCTGGCCATGTGGATGACCTGGAAGTGCGCGCTCGTCGACGTCCCCTACGGAGGTGCCAAGGGCGGCGTCGCAATTGAGCCCAGGGACCACAGCGTCGGCGAACTGGAGCGCGTCACCAGGCGCTACACCTCGGAAATCGCCCCGATTATCGGGCCGGAGGTGGACATCCCTGCTCCCGACATCGGCACAGACGAGCAGACGATGGCCTGGATGATGGATACCTACTCTGCGCTCGTCGGTCACACCGTGCAGGGCGTCGTCACGGGAAAGCCAGTGGGACTCGGCGGCTCGCGCGGTCGCGCCACTGCCACGTCGCGAGGGGTGGCACACATCGCCCTCCTGGCCTTGGCGGCGCATGGCTTCGAGCCCGAGGGCACCACCGCCGCTGTGCAGGGCTTCGGCAAGGTGGGGCACGATGCCGCCCGCTTCCTGGCAGCGGCGGGAGTCATCGTGCGCGCCGTCAGCGATGTGGACGGGGCGGTCTACGCACGTGACGGCTTGGACATCGCTCGCCTGAGCGCCCACGCGGAGCGCACCGGTTCCGTCGCAGGCTTCCCGGGAGCGGAGCCCTTGGATCCCGCCGACCTGCTCACCCTGGACGTGGACGTCCTGGTGCCCGCAGCGATCGAGGGCGTGCTCACGGCGGACAATGCCGAGCGGGTCCAGGCGCGCTTTGTGGTCGAGGGCGCGAACGGTCCGACCACCAAGGACGCCGACGCCATCCTCCTGCAGCGCGACGTGGTGGTCGTGCCGGACATCCTCGCCAATGCCGGAGGCGTGATCGTCAGCTACTTCGAGTGGGTGCAGGCTCACCAGGCCTACCAGTGGAGCGAGCGCGAGGTGAATGACCGCCTCGAGGAGCGGCTCACGACGGCGTGGCACGACGTGGTCGAGTACGCCGGCGCCCACGCACTCACCTACAGGCAGGCCGCCACCGCCCTCGCGGTGCGCCGGGTCACCGAGGCGCATCGCCAACGGGGGCTCTACCCGTAGCACCCGCCGCGCCTAGCGACCCGCGTCTCACCCCCGTGACAAGGTGGACTCATGAGTTGGATAGACGGCCCGATGCTGGGCTTTGATACGGAGACAACTGGCATCTCGCCCCACAACGATCGGATTGTCACGGCCGCGGTGATTCGCCGCCAGGGTGCGGCTGTTGACGTGCGCGAGTGGCTCATCGATCCAGGCATCGAGATTCCTGCGCGCGCCACGGAGGTGCACGGCATCACCACCGAGAAGGCGCAATCAGAAGGCGCCACACCGGCCGACGCTCTGGAAGAGATCGCCGCAGCCCTCGCCGATGCCCTGGGTGCGGGGATTCCGGTCGTCGGCTTCAATGTCCAATACGACCTCACCATCCTTGAGGCGGAACTTGCGCGCCACGGACTGCGCACCTTGGCGCAACGCCTGCCGCAGGGAATCAGGCCCATCATCGATCCGCTCGTGCTCGACCGTCACCTCGACAAGTACCGCAAGGGAAAGCGCAAGCTGATCGACATGTGCGGCACGTACAGGGTTCAGGTCGTGGCAGACGATCTCCACGCGGCCGATGCCGATGTGCTGGCGACTCTTGACCTGGTCCCCGCGATTGCGGAGCGGTACCCGTCGCTCAGCACCGTCGCGCTCCAGGATCTGCACGACCAGCAGGCGGCGGCCCACAGCGCGTGGGCCAACCGGTTCCGCGCGTGGCTCATCTCGAAGGGCACCACGGATGACCTCCCCAGCCCGGAGTGGCCCGTCGCCAACGCCGCGGCAGAAGCCGATGACGCGGACACTCCTGCGCTGTTCTAGGGTCGTCGGGACGCGGCGATCGCCAGCAAACCGAGCCCGGACACCAGCCATATCGTCAGTGCGAGGTATGCCGCACCTGAGCCCGCGCCGTCAAAGGCGCTGAGGGACCTGAGCGCCCTGAGCAGCGCGCCCGGCGGTAGCGCCTGACCCAATTCGGCCCACCCCGGAGGTACCGTCTGCGGACCGCCGGCTATTCCTGCAAGCGGGTTGCCCAGCAACATCACTGAGACCGCGACCACCGAGAACCCCGCGCGCCCCACGAGAATCCCCAGCCCGAGCACCGCGGTCGCGATTCCTGTCATAGCGAGTGCCATGGTGCCCCACTCGGCAAGGACGTTGCCGCTGAGAGAACCCAGCCATCCGTGCACGATGCCCACCACGGCCGCGCCCGTCACCACGGGTGTCACGAGCACCAGCGCCAGTTGGCGCATCATCCCCGCGATGGAAAACAACGCTAGCCCTCCGAGCACCACCCCGCCAAAGGACAGCGGCAAGATGGCCGACGCGAGACCTGCCCCGCGGGGGTCGTCTTGCGAGGTGGGCGCCAGGTCCGTGACCGCCGCGCTGGGGCCTTCAATGCCTGCCTGCGCGGCCCGCTCCCCGGCTAACGCATCGGCCAGTCCCGTCACCACCTGTGCCAGCATCGGTGATGCGGCCGACGCGACGAGGACCTCCACCCCCTCGGGCCCCAGCATGATGACGCCAGCCACTTCGCCGTTCTCTAGGGAGCGCGTCGCCTCTGCGCGGGTGCCCACCGCAGCGAGTTCGAAGGCTCCAGGCCGCCGCATCTCTACGCTCTGCTGTAGCGAGTCCACCGCAGTTGGGGGCGCGACTACCGCCACGGGCACGTCGCGGGGGGCGCTGTGCGCGGCGGGCCACGCGAACCCCACGAGGGCGATCGACGCGAAGGCGGCCACGAGCAGACCGGTGACCGCGACACGCCGCCATGGTGTCGGGAGCGGCGAGGCCGTCGGCCCCACCTCGTGCCCGGCGTCGTCGTGCGTGGGCTCAATTAAAAGTGAACGTTCGTTCGTCATGGGTTCAGGATGCAAGCCCGAGCCGCGCCTTGTCAAGACGAACGTTCATTTTTGCTACCGTGCGTGTATGCCGAAGCTCACCGACGAGGCCTTTGCGTCCAGGCGCGACCACATCTTGTGGTCCGCGCTGCGGTGCTTCGCGCGACAGGGGTTTCACTCGACGTCGATGGCGCAGGTCATCGCCGAGTCGGGGGTCTCTGCCGGTTCGGTCTACCGCTACTTCCCCTCGAAGGCAGACCTCATCTTGGCCGCGGGCGACTGGGTGCTGGGTCGAGTGCTCGACGCGGCCGACGAAGCGGTCGCGATACGCGACGAGGCCTCGCCGGTCGCGGTGATGCGGGTGGTCTTCGAGCGCATCCACGAGAACCTGCACCCCGACGGCGAGGACCGCTCCGTGGTGGCTTTGAGCGTGTGGCAAGAGGCCACGCGGGATGCCCGCGTCGCGGCGATGTTGCAACACAACTACGGGGAGTTGCGCGCGCGGGTGCGGGTACTCGTGGTGCGCTGGCGGGACGCCGGTCACCTACCCGTGTCGACGGATGCCGACGGGTTGGCCACGGCGCTCTTCGCGTTGATTCCCGGGCTGATCGTCCAGCATCATGCTCTCGGCGCTGAGATCGACAGTGGTGCGGCGTTTGGGGCCATCGAGGCCCTGTTCGCGGGCGCCGAGGCGGCCGCGCATGCCGCCCGCGACCAGGCGCAGGACGTCTAGTCCATCAGCACCCGCACGAGCATGCCGAGCGACATCACCACAATGAGCACTCGTAGTACCAACGGCTTGACGCGAAACAGCACGTGAGACGCCACGTACGAGCCCACGAGTTGGCCGCCGATCATCGCCGCACCTGCGACCAACACCACCTGACCCACCGCCAAGAAGACAGCCAGCGACGCCACGTTGGTCGCGAAGTTCAGGGTCTTCGCCACAGCGGTTGACTGCACGAGCGTCTGGGCGCGAAGAGCCACTCCGGTGAGCGCGAAGAGCGATCCAGTGCCAGGGCCGAACGCCCCGTCGTACGCGCCGATCGCGGGCACCACCGCCCCCCGGAATGCACCCTCCCCCATGCGCGGCTGTGCTGGCGGGTGGTGAGCACGGGGGACCAACAGGAAGTAGGCCGCGATCAGCGCCAACACCACGGGAATGAGGATCCGCAGGCCATCCGCGTCGACAAACTGAATCCCCATCGAACCCGCGACGGAACCGACGAAGGCGAGCAGCATCGGCCATCTGACGTCCGCCCACGACACCCTTCTTCGCCGCAGCACCTGGTAGGTGGCCATGCCTGTGCCAAAAGAGCCCTGCAGCTTGTTGGTGCCGAGCGCCGCGAGCGGCGGCACCCCTGCGAGTAGCAAAGCAGGCAGCGTCAGCAGGCCCCCTCCGCCGGCAAGCGTGTCAAGAAACCCGGCAGCGAGCGCGACCACAGCCAGGATGGCCAACGCATGCCAGGTGAGTTCCACCGCTAGTTGGGGCCCGCATAGTTGGGCGCCTCGACCGTGATCTGAACGTCGTGCGGGTGGCTCTCTTTGAGCCCGGCCGGCGTGATCCGCACGAACTTGCCCTTGGATTGCAGCTCGGGGATGGTGCGCGCTCCCACGTAGAACATCGACTGCCCAAGTCCACCGACCAACTGCCGCACCACGGAACTCAGCGGCCCCTTGTACGGCACACGCCCTTCAATGCCCTCTGGAATGAGGTCGTCGTCGCTAGGCGCATCGGCCTGGAAATAGCGGTCCTTCGAGTACGAGCGGCGCCCGCGTGACGCCATGGCCCCCATCGAACCCATCCCGCGGTAGCTCTTGAACTGCTTGCCGTTGACCAGCACCAGGTCTCCCGGCGTCTCGGCGCAACCGGCAAAGAGCGACCCAATCATGACGGACGACGCCCCCGCCACCAGCGCCTTGGCGATGTCGCCGGAGTGCTGGAGACCGCCGTCGGCGATGATCGGCACGCCCGCTGCGCGCGCCGCGAGTGACGCCTCATAGACGGCAGTGATTTGAGGAACACCCACGCCTGCCACGATGCGCGTCGTGCAGATCGACCCAGGGCCCACTCCCACCTTGATGGCGTCCACTCCCGCTTCCACAAGGGCCTCCGCACCCGCGCGCGTGGCGACGTTGCCGCCGATCACCTGTACGTGCGAGGTGGCTGGATCGGCCTTGAGGCGCTTGATCATGTCGATCATCGCCTGCGCGTGGCCGTGGGCGGTGTCCACTACAAGTGCGTCGACCTCCGCGTCGACCAGGGTTGTTGCCCGCTCCCACGCGTCGCCGAAGAAGCCCACGGCTGCGGCGACCCGCAGGCGCCCCTCGTCGTCCTTGGTGGCCAGAGGATACTTCTCCGTCTTGACGAAATCTTTGACGGTGATGAGGCCCGTGAGCTTGCCGTGCTTGTCGACGAGCGGCAGCTTCTCGACACGGTGCTTGGCGAGCAGTTCAGATGCGGCCGCATTGGACACGCCTTCTGGTGCAGTGATGAGCGGCATGGGCGTCATCTGGTCGCGCACGACTCGGCCAGCGTAGTCGCTCGGTGCCACGAATCGCATGTCACGGTTGGTGATGATGCCGAGCAGTGTGCCGTCCTCATCCACGACTGGCAGACCGGACACCCGATAGCGGGCACAGAGTGCGTCGAGGTCCGCGAGGCTCGCGTCAGGGCGGATGGTCACCGGATCCGTGATCATGCCGGACTCTGAGCGCTTCACGGTGACGACTTGCTGCGCTTGATCGTCGATCGAGAGGTTGCGATGCAGCACGCCGATGCCACCGAGCCGGGCTAGTGCGATCGCGAGCCGCGCCTCTGTCACAGTGTCCATGGCCGCGCTGAGCAGCGGCATGGCGATGTCGATGCCGCGAGTAAGTCGTGTTGCGGTGGACACCTCCGAGGGCGTGACGTCACTCTCCCCCGGAAGCAAGAGAACGTCGTCGTACGTCAGACCGGTGAACCCGAAGGGGTCGTGCTCGCTGGTTGCCATGGGGCCAAGTCTAGGGCTCGGCGAACGATCGAGGGATCGCCCCACAGACATACCCTGGGTGGCATTTGTCCGGTGTTCACCCAGGGAGGAAGTAGGAAATGACCCCCAATATGGGGGTTCACAACCCCACATCATGAGAGTACAAACAGTCATGGAGGTCAGCAGTACGCCGGACACTCTTGACTGTCCCTTTCGTCCGGTTTACGGTGATTCTGTCCTTGATGCCAGGTCTAGGGCGGAGTCCAGTCAACGCAGACGAGAGTTTCAACCGCCGAGCAAGGAGCACGATGGAGACGATCGCCACCCTGCCAGCCCCCACTCAAGCCCAATGGGAGTGGCAGTACGAGGGCTCGTGTCGAGACGCCGACCCGAACCTGTTCTTTCACCCTGAGGGTGAACGCGGTGCCGCGCGACGCCGACGCGCAGAAGCCGCCAAGCAGTATTGCAACCGATGCCCCGTTCTTGAGTTATGCAGAGAACGCTCCCTGGCCGCGCGTGAACCGTTCGGCGTGTGGGGAGGGCTGAGCGAGGACGAACGCCATGCGATCCTCGCCGGCCGTTTGAAGCAGGCGAGTTGACGTCCCGCTTCTGATCCATCTCCGTCGCGCTAGCCGCCTAGCCCCCCTCAGGGCGGCAGGCTCACACGGAGAAAGCGAAAGCCCCGGCAACCGTGAGGTCCCCGGGGCTTTCGTCTGCGTAGCGAGGCTTACTCGACGACGGCGAGCAGGTCACGCACGGACAGGATCAGGTATTCCTGACCTCCGTGCTTGACCTCGGTGCCGCCGTACTTCGAGTACATGACCCGGTCGCCAACGG
>NZ_JADQBF010000075.1 GCF_016278775.1 Demequina sp.
GATGTTGGGGTGGTGGGGGGCGCTGCGGGCTCTGCCTGCTCGTGGCGCGCGTCCTCCCTAGTCACCTGGACTACTTTAGCCCTGAAGTATCCGGGAGGTGAGGCCGTCGTGGCTGGCGCGCGCGTCGGCGTCGGCCGTTTTATGCACCTAGATATCGTTTGGCGACGTTAGATGTCAGTGGGTAGTGATTGACTGGTTTCATGACGTTGACCACCGCCCCCATCCGCACTGCGGCCGATGCCGTCTGCGCGCGCGACGGGGTGAGCCTGGCGGGGCTCTCCCGTGAGGAATTGCTGGCGTTGTCGCGTGACTTCGCGGCGCTGAGCCGCGCGGTTGATGTGGGTTTTGCGCAGGTGGCCGCCCAGGTCGACGGCCTCTCTACACCGGACGACGGCTCGGCCGGGCTGGCGGCGCGCGAGGGCTTCCGGTCCGCGGGGGAGCTGATTGCGCGGGCCACGGGCGGCAGTGTGGCCGAGGCGCAGCGGCTCATCACCGCAGGGACGCTGTTGGCCGACGTCGGTGCCGACGCTGGGGCGGGTGCCGACGAATTGGTTGGGCCTGACGCTGGGGCGGGTGCCGTTGCGGAGCCCACCCCTGTGGCGCCGCCCTCACCGGTGGCCCAGTTCCGGGCGGAGCTCGCGCGAGCGGTGCACGCGGGTGAGATATCGGTCGAGGTGGTCAGCGTTGCCGAGCGGGCGCTCGCTGGTCTGCCGGACGTCGAACGCACCCGCGACCTCTTTCTCAAGGCTCTCGCCAAGGCTCCGGGGCTTGCCGTGCACCAGGTGCGCGCACTGTTCTGGCGGGCGCAGGCGTCGGCCGATCCCAAGGCATGGGAGCGGCGCGAGGAGCGTCAGCACGGCGAGCGCTACGCGTCGCTTCGGGACGACGCCGACGGCATGGTCACCCTCACCGCCAGGCTCACGCCCTTGGATGCGGCGCCGGTGCGCGCGGTGCTCGATGCGAACGTGCGGTGGGCGATGCAGCAACGGAGGGATGACCCTTCTTCCGACACTCGCAGCCCGGGACAGATGCGGGCCGACATCTTGGTGGGCCTGTGCCGCCACGCCCTCGACTGCGACCAGCCCACCAGTGGTGTGAAGACCACCGTCATGGTCCGGATGACGCGCGCGGAGCTTGAGGCGGGGCGCGGTGTGGGCGAGGTGGACGGTGTCGCGCAGCCCGTGTCGGCATCCGCGCTGCGACAGGGCGCGGCCGATGCCGAGATCATCCCGGTGGTACTGGGGGGCAAGAGCGAGGTGCTCGACTGGGGGCGTGCGCGCAGGCTGTTCAGTCCTGCGCAGCGGCTCGCGCTCGTGGAACGTGACGGAGGGTGCTCGTGGTGTCATGCGCCGCCCTCGTGGTGCGAGGCCCACCACATCAGATGGTGGGACAGGGATCGTGGGCCGACGGACCTCAACAACGGGGTGCTGCTCTGTACGCGATGTCACCATCGTGTCCATCGCGAGGAGTGGGGGATACGAGTGCGAGACGGTGAGGTGTGGTTTGTCCCGCCACGCTCGATCGACGCCTTGCGCACTCCGCGCCTTGGCGGGCGAGCCAGGTACGAGGTCGCGGCGTGATGCGCGGCGTGATGAATGCCGCGCTACCGAGACAGCGCCGCCGTGAGCCGGTCGAGCCCGTACTCGAACGCGTCGTCGACACTGCCTCCCAGTCGGAATGCGCCCGCAAGCTCCATCGAGAGAAACCCCGTCGCCCACGCGGTGACGAGGCGCGCGGCGTCGAGCGCGGACTCCTCGCCCACGAGCGCGCGCGTGGTCGCCAGGACGGGAGCAGCCGCCGTGGCGAGAGCCTGCTCGGAGCCGCGTCCGGAGAACGCGAGGCGATACGCCTCCTGGTGCGCGCGAGCCCAAGCGCGCAGTTCACGTGCGAGGCCCGCGAGGCCGTCCTGAGCCGCCAGTCGCTCCGCCAGATCGAGTGCCGCCGCATCGGCAATCAAGCCGACCAGCGCATCCCGGTCCGCGACGTGTTTGTAGAGGGAGGGGGCCTTCACGCCCACAGCACGCGCGGTCGCCTGCATCGTCAGGCCTGCTAAGCCATGTGTTTCGAGAATCGCGCGGCCCGCCGTGACGATGGCGTCGAGCGAGGTGCGGGGGGGCGTCGGCACGGGTGGCCTCCTGATATGACGACTTATGGCTATTGACAGTAGCCATGATACCTACGTACATTAGCCATGTCCAGCATCGGAGTCCGATGCGGGGTGGCGCGGCCACCCCGTGCGCCACCCCTCGCGAAAGGAACCCCCATGAAGATCGGTGCCCACCTTCACCGCATTGGCAATGACATCGTCGCCGCGTACCTCGTCGACACGGACGAGGGCATCACTGTGGTTGACGCGGGTCTGCCCGGCCATTGGCGCGACTTCCAGGCGGAGCTCGTCGCGATGGGGCGCACCCTCGCTGACGTGCGCGGCATCATTCTCACGCACGGCGACAGCGACCACCTGGGCTTCGCCGAACGCCTACGCGTCGAGGCGGGGATACCCGTCTACGTTCACGCAGCCGATGCCGACCGCGCCAAGGGCGGAGACAAGCCGAAGGCTTCCATGGGCCGCGTGAAGGTGGGGGCCTTGCTGCGCTTCTTCGCCTACGCCCTCCGCAAAGGAGGCGCCCGCACCCGGTATCTGACCGAGGTTCACGAGGTCAACGACGGCGACGTGCTGCCGCTGCCCGGTGCGCCCGTGGTGATCGGCATGCCAGGGCACTCGCCGGGCAGCGTCGCCGTGCACTTTGCGGTCGCCGACGCGGTGTGCGTCGGAGACGCCTTGACCACGCGCCATGTGCTGACGGGGAAGGTGGGCCTACAACCCGCACCCTTCACCGACGAACCCACCGCGCGCTCGATTCGCTCGCGCGGCTGGCAGGGGTTGAGGCGAGCTGGGTGCTGCCAGGGCACGGCGCACCAGTGAAGGTCAGTCCCGGCGAGCTCGAAGCTCGTGTGCGTGCTGGCGGGAAGTAGGGGGTTGCGTGCGTGTTGGCGCGCTGGCATGCGGGCGCTGGCGGGACCTAGGGCCCATGTCGCGGCGCGCTCACCCTACGTACGTTGAGGGGCATGGCCGACGCTGACGTCTGGCAACGCCCCCGACGCGTCTCTTTAGCACGGGGGGCAGTGGTGCTCGCGTGGCTTGCGGGCGCCGCGGTGCTATTGGCGCTGGCCTGGTCCGCAGACTCGGCTTGGTCTGCGGGCTCGTCAGCGCCGGCACCGCCGTCATTCGCAGAAGCCCTTGCCACTACCTTCGCGGCGCTCGTGATTGTGCCTTTGGTGTGGTGCGCGCCCATCGGCGCTGTGCTCGACCACCACCTCAGCCGGTTCGGCGCGCTCGCCGTGGGGCTGATTCACGCAGCCGGCTGCTTCGTGGCGTTCGTGGTCGTCATGATCGTGATGACCGTGGGAGCGACGGTGACTGGCAACGACATCCCGCAAGAGTTCGCGTTGCTCGCGATGTTCCTTCTGCCGCCAGCGCTCGTTTTGGGCTTCCTCTTGGCGATGGTGGTGCCCGGTTCGTACCCGCGCCATCCCGGGCGCGGCGTCTCGGGAGTGGCGCCCGCCCTCCGGGCCCTCGCGGGCGGCTGGAGGGGTGTCAGGGGTTAGGCGGCGGCCCGGCGGACGGGGCGCGGGGATTCTCGCTGCACGAGGCGTCACCGTACGATGGTGGGGAACAGTCCGGGCTCGATGATGAGCGCACCCTCGCTCACCTCGACGGATGGCACCGCACAGATGATGACCCAACTCACCCCCGCGCGCACCAGGCTCGCGCTCCTGTCGCTCGCGCTCGGCGGATTCGGCATCGGCACCACTGAGTTTGTCGCGATGGGCCTGCTGCCCGATATTGCGCGCGATCTGCTGCCCGGGCTCTACGCGTCGAGCCAAGAGGAGGCGCTCGCCAAGGCCGGCATCGTCGTCTCCGCCTATGCGGCTGGCGTGGTGGTGGGCGCGCCCACCATCGCAGCGATCGCCGCCCGCTTTCCGCGCAAGAAGCTACTCGCGTGGCTGACCGTCGCGTTCACCGTTGGCACCATCGCGTCGGCCGTGGCGCCCACCTTCGAGACCGTCGTGATCTTCCGCTTCCTCGCTGGCCTCCCGCACGGCGCGTACTTTGGGGTGGCGGCCCTCGTGGCAGCGGACCTCCTTGGCAAGGGATCGCGCGGTCGCGCCGTCGCCTACGTCCTGACAGGACTGACCATCGCCAACGTCGTCGGCGTGCCCGCCATCACGTTTCTTGGTCAGCACACCTCGTGGCGCGTCGGCTACCTGGCGGTCGCGGCGATCTTCGCTGTGTGTACCGCCGCGATCCTCGCCTTCGTGCCAGAACACGACGGCGATCCTCACGCAACCTTCCGCCGCGAACTCGGGGCCTTCACGCGGCCGGCGGTGTGGTTTGCGCTGCTCACGGGCGCCCTCGGGTTCGGCGGGTTGTTCGCTGTATACACCTACGTCTCGCCCCTAGCGACGGAGGTGGCAGGCGCTCCCGAACGCATCGTGCCAGCCGCGCTCATCGTGCTCGGCATCGGCACCACCATCGGCAACATCGTTGGCGGCCGGATGGCCGACCGCGGCGCGCTCAGAGCCGTTTTCTGGCTGTTCGGCGCGCTCGCGATCTCGCTCCTCACGCTCGCCCTCCTCGCAAGCACCCTGCCGGGGCTGCTGCTTGGACTCTTCATGGTGGGGCTCGCGGCATCGGCGATCTCCCCGGCCATCCAAACGCGCCTCATGGACGTCGCCGGCGACGCCCAGACCATGGCTGCAGCCGTCAACCACGCGGCGCTGAACATCGGCAACTCGCTGGGCGCATTCCTCGGCGGCGTGGTGATTGCGGCTGGCTGGGGCTACGTGGCACCCACGTGGGTGGGCCTCGCGCTGTGTGTGCCAGGCGTGGCGTTCGCGCTCGCGGGGTGGGTGGTGACGCGCGGGAACGCCGACTCGGGGGCCGCGAATCGCGACTCTGTGGCCACAAGCGTCTAGTTGCCGGGCAGCACACCACCCCTGGCCCCAACACCCGTCCACTGATAGGTTTTCCCAGACACAAGGTGGCCGCGCGTCACGTAGCGCAGCGATGCGGCGCCGGGAAAATCGGGGCCAACAAGACAGGAGTCGTCGTGGGGTTCATTCAGATCGTCGTAGGTGCCGGTTGGGACTCCCTCAAGGGGACCTTCGGCGACCAGTTCCTTGACTTCCTCGTCCCGCCGCGCGGGCTGAGCGACACCGCCATCGTGTTCCCAGCCGTCACTCAAGGCACCAATGCTGGCCGCGGCCAGAACACCAGGGCCAGCGAGAACATCATCACCAACGGCTCCGTCATCATCGTGCCGGAGGGCTACGGCCTGCTCACCTTCCAAGACGGCGCCATCACCTCAGTGGTGGGAGAACCGGGCGCCTACAAGTGGGACAGCGAGGACCAGAACTCCAAGTCGGTGTTCAGCGGCGGCGGCGTGTTCAGTTCCACCCTCAAGACGTCTTGGGAGCGCTTCAAGTTCGGCGGCCGGCCTGGTAGCCAACAGCTCGCGTTCTACGTCAACCTCAAGGAGATCCCCAACAACAAGTTCGGGACGCAGGGGCCCATCTACTGGGACGACGCCTACCTCAACGCCCAAGCGGGCGCGGTCACACGCGGCACGTATGTGCTCAAGGTCGTGGACCCCATCCTCTTTGTGAAGACGCTGGTGCCCGCGAGTTACATCACGGCATCAGCCAGGGTGTTCGACATCACGGAGACCGACAACGCCGTGTCTGAGCAACTGTTCGCCGAGGTGGTCGGCTCGATGGCTGGCGCGTTCTCGCGCTACGTCAACGACGATGACAAGAACCACCGCATCACGCGCATCCAGTCGGACTCCGTCGGCTTCGCCCGGTCGCTCGCAGAAGAGGTCGAGTCCAACTACCAGTGGTCATCCGAACGCGGGCTCACCATCACGAAGGCCACGATCGTCTCCGTCGAATACGACGAGGACACCACCGCGCTGCTGTCCGACGTGAGGAAGGCCGACGCCCTGAGTGGCGGTCGCGCCGACACGTTCCTCAAGCAGTCGGTGGCCCGCGGAGTCGAGTCGGCAGGCGAGTCAGGTGGCGGGGGCACTGGCCTCGCGATGATGGGCATGGGGATGGGAGCCATCGGCAACCTGGTCCAGCCCACGCCCGAAGGCGCCACCGGCGCTCCCGGTACCACCGGCACTGCCGCGCAGGCGGCGCCGGCAGACCCCGCGGTGCAATTGGCCCAGTACAAGCAGATGCTCGACGACGGCCTCATCAACGAGGACGATTTCGAGGCACTCAAGAAGAAGGTCCTCGGGCTCTAGGCTCGCCGCGTCATGACTGCCGAGAAGCCTCCGCCGGACTTCGTACCAGAGCCTTTGGATGCGTCGGCGCCCGACCACGTAGCGCCCGACCAGGCGGCTCCCAACCCCGCGTCGGCGCCCGACCAGGCGGCGCAGGAACCCGTGTCGGCGCTGCCCATTCCTGACATTGCACCTGAGGACGCGCCGGAATACGTCGAACTCGCCACGCCTCAGGGCGCAGCCGACGGCGTCGTCAGGTGCCCGCAGTGCGGCGCCAGCGAGGTCAACTATCGCGCGGACAAGGCCGAGTTCCAGTGCGCCTATTGCCGCTACACCTGGATGGAGCAGAGCCTCGACGAGGCCATGAAACTCAGCGAGGGCATCGGCGAATTGCGCGGCACCACCGTGTCCAGTGCGGCCGTCGACATCATTGACGACGCGGCGCTCGTCACCATGAAGTGCACGGGGTGCGGCTCGGAGGTGGTCATTGACACGGATCACAACCTGCGCGCTCGCTGCCACTGGTGCAAGCACGAGCTGTCGCTCAACAACCGCATCCCGAATGGAGCTGTCCCCGACGGCATCCTGCCCTTCTCCATCACCAAAGAGCAGGCGATGGCAAACATCAGCGGCTTCGTCAACCAGCGCAAGACGTTTGCTCACCCAGGATTCTCAAGCACGTTTACGCCAGAGAACGTCATGGGCGTCTACATGCCGTACATGACTGTCGACGGCAACGTGGACGTGCGACTCGATGGCGAGGGCGAGGTGCTGCGCCGCACGGTGCGCGTCAACGACAAGAGGACCGAGTACCACGCCGATCGCTACACCGTGATGCGGCAACTGTCGATGGAGATCGACGACCTCATTGTGGAGACCTCTTCCGACAAGGCGAATATTCACTCGACCGCCAGCACCAACAACATCATCAACGCGGTGCTGCCGTTCGACGTGAAGAGCATGGTGCGCTTCAACAGCAACTTCTTGGGTTCCGAGTACACGTCCGAGCGGCGCGACATGGACGTCGACGCCGCGGAGTCCTATGCGGCCAATCACTTCATGACGCTCGCCCGCGCGGGTGCTCAACGGACCATCACCCCCTACGACAGGGGCGTGGCGTGGAAGTCCGAACAGGTCAACGTCAAGGGCAGCCGCTGGACGGCCGTGCTGCTTCCCGTGTGGCTCTATGGCTTCGTGGAGACCAGGGGCGGGCGTCAGATCACCCACTACATCGCGGTCAATGGGCGCACCGGCGCGACCATGGGCAGCGTGCCGATCAACAGGGCAAAGGCGGCGTGGGTGGCTTGGGGGACGGCCGCGGCCATCTCGGTGGTCACGTGGCCCTTGGCCATTGCCGTGCTGGCGATGGGCGGATGATGAGACAGCGATGTGAGGCGCGGACCAGGCGTGGCGCTAGTGCGGAACCGAACGTGGCAGTCAGGAGAGCGTCGTGAGTAGTTCATCGGAAGGCTCATCCGGGCTGGCATTCGCCCTCTTTGCGGCGGGACCCGCCGCGGGCGTCTTCATCTCCGGCTGGATCAAGGCCAAGTACCGCAACAAGGGCGCGCGCTACATGCCGGAGCGTGTGGTGAAGCACCACGTCACCGAGCTGGTCCAAGACGACACGTTCCTCAGGAAGATCGTGTCGCGTTCGCGATCCATCAACGGGCGCAACGACCAATCGCCTGAGCAGCGGGCTCAGTTCACGCGCACGACCAAGGAGTAGGCTCCGACGCACCAGCCCGGGCACGCTGCGGCGCAGGGACGCGCCGTGAGGGGAGACGACCATGGCACGACCGCAATCGCAAGGCGAGTTGCTCGACGCGAGCGAGGCAAGCTTCGCCAAGTTGATGGCCCTCATTGACTCGATGAGCGAAGAGCAGCGAGTCGCCGAGTTTGCGTTCGAGGATCGCGACCGCAACGTGCGCGACGTGCTGGTGCACCTCCATGAGTGGCACCTTCTCTTGCTGAACTGGGCAGAGTCCAACCTCGCGGGAGACGCCGCGTCGTTCCTGCCGGAGGGCTACACGTGGACCAACTACGCAGGGATGAACGTCGGCTTCAGGGACCGCCATGCTCAGACGACGCTCGATCAGGCACTCGAGATGGTCGCGGAGTCCCGTGCGCGCGTGCGCGCACTCATCACGGCCCGCACGGGCGAGGAGCTGTTCACCAAGAAGTTCTACCCGTGGACCGGCACCACGTCACTCGGGGCGTACTGCGTCTCGGCGACGTCGAGCCACGACGAGTGGGCGATGAAGAAGCTCCGCAAGCACGTGCGGGGCTGAGTGCGGCGGTGCTGGCGCGTGGCTCACGGCGTGATCACGAGTTTGCCTCGCACATGGCCGGCCTCAAGCTCGCGGTAGGCGTCGGCGGCGTCTTCTAGGGCATAGGTGCGCGCCACGTCAACAGTGAGGCTTCCCGCGTCGATCAACTCGGCCAGTTCGACAAGTCCTGGGGCGTCCGGCCGCACCCACACGACGACTCCGCCCAGGCGTCGGGCGCCACGTCCGTCGGCGACAGAGACCACGCGCGCGCCCTCCCGCATCGCGGGTTCAGAGGCATCGAGCGAACCGTCGCCCGCGAAGTCAAGGACCACGTCGAAGCCCTCAGGCGTCGCGGCAAGCGCCCGCTCTGCGAGGCCGTCTCCGTATGTGATGGGGGTGGCTCCCAAGGTGCGCAAGTACTCGTGATTGCGCTCGGAGGCGGTGGCCACCACCGTTGCTCCCGCCAGGCGCGCCAACTGGATGGCGAACCCGCCCGCGCCGCCAGAGCCGTTGTGGATGAGCACCCGATCACCCTCGCCCACGTGGGAGCGGCGCACGCTGCGCAAGGCCGTCAGTCCCACGAGCGGCACGGCAGCCGCCTGTTCGAAGGACGCGGTCTGGGGCTTGTGTGCGAGGGCGCGCACCGGGACCGCGACCCGCTCTGCCAACGTGCCGCCGCCTAGCACGTCCTTGCGCGCGTAGCCGTAGACCTCGTCGCCCACCTCGAATTCGGGGGCATCGGCGCCCACCTTCGCCACCACGCCAGCGATGTCCCAGCCGGGAACAGCGGGGAACACCGTGTCGATCAACCCTTCAAGGAAACCCTGGCGCGCCTTCCAGTCCACGGGGTTGATGCCAGCGGCCCGCATCTCGACCACTACGGAATCGGGACCAGGGCGCGGCTCCGGCAGATCGGTGAGGGTCAGGACGTCCGGCGTGCCGAACTCGGAGTAGGTGATGGCTCTCATGCAGGGTGCAACCACTGGCGGCCACGCCCTGTTCCTGTCGTGTGGTCTTCGGCGCGCTACCCCTTGGTGGCGACGTACACGGTGGCCGTCGCCTCGCGCTGCTGCAGGGGGTTGGGGAACGTGATGACATCGGCGCTCACATCGGCGAACACCTCGGCAAGGATGCTCATGTACTCGGGCTCAGGAGGGTCGTTTGACCACATGGCGTACACGCCGCCAGAGCGCATGTGTGACGCGACCGCCGTCATGCCCTCGACGCCGTAGAACCCCGCGCTGCCGTCGTCCAGCACATGTGTGGGGGAGTGGTCGATGTCGAGCAGCACCGCGTCAATAAGGCGACCCGCTTGCGAGGGGTCGTAGCCGTCGTGGTAAGACATCGCGAAGAAGTCGCCTTGGACGAAGCGACAGCGAGGGTCCGACGTGAGTGCGGGTCCCACAGGGACCAGGCCGCGTTCATGCCAGCCGATCACGGGTTCTAGCAACTCGACAACGAGCAGTTCGCCCACGCGGGAGTGCTCGAGGGCCGCTTGAGCCGTGTATCCCAAGCCAAGACCGCCGACCACGACGTCCAGGGGTGCGGGGGAGCCGGCGGCCCGGGTAGTCGAATCGCCTGCATCGGGCGACTCAAGGCGGGCCAGCCCCAGATGCGCCAGGGCGATCTCGGCCGCAGTGAACTGGCTGGACATCAGCCACTCGTCGTCCAGCTTGACCTCGAACACGTCCTCGCCCGTGACGGGGTCGAGCCGCCTGCGCAGGCTGACGTCGCCGATGGGAGTGGGGCTCCAGTCGAGTTCTTCGAACCTGGCGCTCATGGGAACCTCCGACTACGCGAACGGGTCTGCTCGCCGCGCCCCACCCTAGCGGCACGTCGCGTGGGAGCCGATGCTGCAGTGATACGGGTGCGTTGTGGCTAGGCGTTCGCGGCGATGATCTCCGCGAGGGCCACAGTCTGAGCCGTGACGTCGTCGGTCGACGTACTCATCACGGCCACCTGCACAAAGAAGTCACCCATGGCCATGCCGAGGATCGAGCCACCGGCGACCGTGTAGGCGGCTGTCGCCCCTTCGACGGACACGTCGGTGGTCTCACCAAGGAAATCTTCGGCAGACTCGCGTTGGGTAGACACGGTCGCCGCATCCTCCGTGACGAGCACTTGGACAATGAGGAAGCTCCCGTCGGCCGCCGACCATTCACAGATGTTCTGGAAGTCGGTAGAGAGGTCCGCATTGATCGCTCCGTCCCCAAACGTCGTACCGACGGCCGACTCGAGGTCGCTAGGGCTCAGCCACGCGCAAGGGTCGGGGAGGTCACCGGAAGCGTCTTCCGGCTCTGAGGTAGCTTCCGTGGCGGCGGTCTCTTGCTCCAGAGCGGAGGAGTCGTCGCCGTCGGAAGAGGTAGCGCCCGGCGACTCGTCTGCACCGCAAGCACTTAGCGAGACCGCGAGGCTCACGCCGACGAAGAGTGCGGCGATTCGCCGCACGAGAACGGTTGACGTACTCATGGCGCCTCCCAGGGCCTGCCGAGATGCGGTGCCTCCGCGTGGCTCCACAGTAGAACTGCACTCTTGTCACGTGCCAGGGACCTTTGCCACTTTGCATCCAGGCATGTGTCGGGCGCCGCGATTGGCCAGCAACGGGTGACCGAATGTGTGTGACCGCTGTACTGCGCGTGCGGCGGGTTGCACCGTGACGCGACTCCTTCGCCGCTACGCCAGCGGCGAATCGCGCGCCGGTACAGGATTTCTCGCGTTTAGGCTGTGCTCATGTCCCACCCGCCTGCGGGCTCCCGCC
This sequence comes from Demequina sp., assembly GCF_016278775.1. Classification (GTDB taxonomy): domain Bacteria; phylum Actinomycetota; class Actinomycetes; order Actinomycetales; family Demequinaceae; genus Demequina. The sequence goes on from NZ_JADQBF010000075.1 coordinate 11,316, forward strand.
GCGCCGCGACAGGCGGAGGTATGCGCGGGCGAGGCTTGACGGGGGGCGCAGACCCGGACGCGTTGCGCGCAGAAAACGCCGCCGCGCCCGACGTCCCGCACCTGTGGAGGCGCGTCGGCGCGCTCTTTGGTCCCTACCGAGCGCAACTGATCCTCACGGCCGCACTGGTGCTCACCACGTCGGCGGCGACCGTGGTTCCGCCGCTCATCGTGCAGCGCATCTTCGACCGGGCGTTGTTCCCGTCGGATGGCCTCGGCGGCGTGACGGCCCCCAGGCTGGGCCTGCTGACCGAACTGGTGACGCTCATGATCGTCATCTTCATCGCGTCGGCCGGGTTGGGCGTGTGGCAGACCTGGGTGACCTCGAACGTGGGGAACAGGGTGACGGGAGACCTGCGCGTGACCCTGTTCGACGGCCTCCAGCGCATGGAGTTGGCGTTCTTCACCCGCACCAAGACGGGCGTGATCCAGTCGCGGTTGCAGAACGACGTGGGCGGAGTGGCGGGAGTGCTCACGACGTTCGTGTCGAGCATCGTGGGAAACACGGCCACGGTGATCGCGTCGCTGGCGGCCATGATCGTGCTCGATTGGCGGCTCACGCTGCTGGCGGTGATCCTCATGCCGGCGCTCGTGGTGGCGCAAAGGCGTGTGGGCCTGGTGCGTCAACGCATCGCCGCCAAGACCCAGGAGTCGCTGTCAGAGATGACCTCGATCACTCAAGAGACCCTGTCGGTCAGCGGGATCTTGCTGAGCAAGGTCTACAACCGTCAGCGACTCGAATCCGCCAGGTATGCGGCGGAAAACCGCAATCTCATCCGCTTGCAGGTTCAGCAGGCGATGAGCGGGCAGTGGTTCTTCGGGCTCGTGACCGTCATCATGTCGTCTGTTCCCGCCGTCATCTACCTGGCCTCCGGTTGGCTGCTGGCACGCAATGGCCAAGACGGGGGCTCAGCGATCACGGCAGGCACCATCGTCGCCTTCACCACCATCCAGGCGCGACTGTTGTTCCCCTTGATGGCGCTCATGCGGGTCGCACTTGAGGTGCAGACGTCGCGGGCCCTGTTCGCCAGGATCTTCGAGTACCTGGACCTCACGCCCGCGATCGCCGACAGGCCGGACGCTCGCGACGTGCTGGAGGCGCCCGGGCCCTTGGGTGCCATCGAGTTTCGCAACGTCAGCTTCCGCTACCCCGACGCTCGGGAGGATTCCACGCCGACGCTGGACGGGGTCTCCTTCGCGGCAAGGCCAGGGGAGACTCACGCCTTCGTCGGCCCTTCCGGCGCGGGAAAGACCACCATCGTGTACCTCGCCGCCAGGCTGCACGAGGCGTCGTCAGGCGAGGTGCGCTTCGCAGGCGAGGACGTGCGCGCCCTCGTCGCGGAGTCCGTGGTCGAGCAGGTGGGCGTCGTGACTCAAGAGACCTACCTGTTCCACGCCACGATCGCCGAGAACCTCCGTTACGCCAAGCCCGACGCCACCGACGACGAGCTGGAGCGGGCGTGCACGGCGGCCAACATTCACGACGCGATCCAGGGCTTCGAGGACGGCTACGACACGGTGGTCGGGGAGCGCGGGTATCGCCTGTCTGGGGGCGAGAAGCAGCGCATCGCGATCGCCAGGGTGCTGCTCAAGGATCCGCCGGTGCTGCTGCTCGACGAGGCGACGAGCGCACTCGACACTGTGAGCGAACGTGTGGTGCAGGTCGCGCTCGATCGGGCCGCCAAGGGGCGCACCACCCTGGTGGTGGCGCACAGGCTTTCCACGGTGGCGGATGCCGACGTCATTCATGTGGTCGACGGCGGGCGCATTGTCGAGTCGGGGAGCCATGCCGACCTGCTGGCCGCCGAGGGACTCTACGTCCGGTTGGCCGCTCAGCAACTCCACTAGGGGCCGTCGCTCGAACACCCTGCAAGGGCTCGCTGGACGGTGCCCGCACCGGGAGCGGTTCGCGCGCTTTGCACAGGCGCACCCCTTCCGGCTTCGCCTAGGAGTCGGGGGCGCTAAGGTGCCTCCATGGGAATGCAACCCACAGGGGGGTCGGCGTCTTGGTGCCCTGACTGCGGTCACACGCTCGTCGCCGGTGAGTCGGTGTGTTCCGAGTGCGGCCTGGACCCGCAGTCGCGGTGGGCGAGAGACGCCGAAGCCGCGAACCGGCAACTCCACGAGATCGCCCGGAAACTGGGCGAGTTGCAGGAGGCTGAGCAGCGGTGGATCGACTACCGCAACGGGGTGCTCGCTGGCGCGCCACGCACGCGGGCGGAGGCATCCGCCCCTGACGAGCCCGCGATGTCGGCGGCGCCGACCGCCTACCAAGGGCCCCCCTCGGGCGCGACGGTGTTTGCGAACCCGGCCGCTGCGCCCCCATCGCGATCCGCAACGGAGGCCGCGTCTGGAGTCACGGAGGCCGCGTCTGGTGCTACGGGGGCCGCCGGCTCGGGCGCCACGACGGCGACCCGATCAGGCGACGCCTCCATGCGGACCGCCCGGACGCTGTCAGCGGCCACATTGCTTGGCGTGGCCGGGGCGGCACTCGTGATTCTGGCGGGCATCATCTTTGTGGCGGCATCCTGGACCGACTACGGGCCGGTAGCCCGCATGATCGTACTCATCGGCTTTTCCGCGGTGTTCGCGTGGCTTGGTTGGCTCTCACACCGCAATCACTTCCCGACAATCGGCGGCTCGCTCGCCATCGTGTCGGCGACGTTTGCAGGCGTGGCCGTCTATGCGGCACGGACTGGGCCGGCAGGCGTCGAGCCGTTCACCTTCCCTGTGGCGGTGCTTGTCGCAGCTGCGGTAGCGGTCGTGCTCGCTCGCGTGGGACTTCACGCCGTGGGCCTCGCGTCTTCCGGGGCGCTCGCCTTGGCCGTGGAGGCAGGGGCCATCGAGGGAGCAGCGCGCACCGATGGCGTCGTGACGGCGCTGTCCGTCCACTCGATCACCGGCGCGCTCGGCGCGGTGCTGGTGATTCTTGCGGCGCGCGCCTGGACCGTCCCCTTGCACCGTGCGGTGGCACAGAACTCCGGCATCGCGGTCGCCTTCCTGGCCACGGCAACCGCCGTGGTCGCACCGTATGTCGCCGCCTCCCCACTGCTGATCGTGGCCACGCAGGCCGTCGTCGCGCTCGCCGTGTGTGCAGGCGTCGCGACATGGCGCCCGACGGTGGGAGCAGGGGCCCTGGCGTTTGCCGTGACGTGGTCGGCGATGGGCATGGTGTCGATGTGGAGCGTCCCGTGGGGCAGCGTCTTCCTGGCGGGCGTGGCCATCGGAGTGGGCGCCGTCGCCGCGTTGCGGCGCGCTCCACGCGAGTGGGCAGTCCCAGGGCTTATCGGGCTGGTGCCATTGGCGGTGGCGGCCGGGTTGGTGGCCGTGTGGCTCCTCTTCGCCGTGGTGGCACCTTCGCTCTTCGACCTGACAGGGCCCGGCTCGCTTGAGTCCATGGTGAGCGGTTGGTGGGCGAGCGCGGCCATCATGGGCGCGTCTGCATCCTTCCTGCTGTTGGACCGGTGGCCCCGCCCACTCCCGGTCACCGCCTACAGGGGCCTCCCTGTGGTGGGAGCAGGGCTCGGTACGGTGTCGCTCGCGCTTCTGACCGTGTCTTACGCCCCCGAACCGTTCGGGTGGGTGGGCGTCGCGCTCACCCTCGCCGCGATCGTCCAATGGTTCGCCGCAGCGTGGTGGCACCGCGACGTGAGAGCGGTCGCGCGCCACGCAGCCGCAATCGTCGCGACGCTGGGAGGACTGCATGGGGCTGGTGCGGTCGCCTCCGTACGGTGGACGGAGGTGGCAGGGGACCGGGCTCTGGGGTGGGCCGCAATCGGGTCGATCCTCTTCGCCGTGGTCGCATTGGCGGGTGCCGCGTTGCGCGTGCCCACCACGGCAGGCGCGGGCATTGCCTTGGTGCTCACCGCGGGAGCCAGCGCCGTGACCTGGTCGCTCACTCACGCCGCGTGGGACGCCGCTCTCGCGGCGGCGGTCGCGACCGTCGCGGTGCTCGCGATGGCGCGCATCGTGCCACGACGCATCGGAGAGCCGATGGCGTGGGGAGCGGCCCCCGCGGCCGTGGTCGGCGCCTTCGCCGGGGCGCTCACCGTGGTCGCTGCGATCGCCAACCTTGCCTTCATCGACGGCTTGAGTGTCGAAGGCTTCGACGCCTTCCGAGGTGTCGCCATTGCGGCGGCCGCCGTGATCGTCGCGCCGGTGGCGGCCAGGCTATGGAGTTCTGGTGACGCCGATGCGCGCGGCCGCGTGTCAGCAGGGATTGCCGGTCCAGCGCTCGTCGCAGGCGCGATCAGCGGGCTTGCGTGGCTCGTCGAGGCCACGGGCACTGGTGCCGTTGGCGTTGTCGCGGCTGCATCTGTTGGCGCGGCGGGCGCGGCATTCCTCGTGACTCTCCTGCGACCTTGGCGCTCGTCGCGGATGGTGACAATCATTGCCGGTGCCACGATGGTTACCGCCTCGTCGCTCGTGGTCTTGGGGCACGTCGCCGCGGGATCCGCCGGTCGCTCGCCCGCGTTGTGGTCCGTCGCCGTCGCTGTCGCCGCGTTGGCGGGTGTGGCGTGGCGCTACCCGCGCGTGGCGCTCGGGCAAGCGATCACCGTGGGCACTCTCGCCATTCCGGCGGCCGTGCTCCCTGCCAACGCAGGGTGGGCCTTGTGGTCAGCCGTGGTGACCGCGACGGTGGGCGCGTGGGCGGTCCTGCTGCTGACGGGCGAAAGGCGACGGCTCGCGCGGTGGGGCCTGTTGCCTGTCACGGTCTTTGCGTCGGCCATTGTGCCCGTTGTGGTGTGGCTCTCCGCGTCCACGTTGGCAAGGCTCCACAGCGGGGGCATCGACTACGTCAACCCGATGTGGTGGGTCGCCGAGGCGGCGGCCGTCGCCGCGGCCCTGTCCTTGCCCCCGGTGCGTGCACGGGCCGCGTGGGTGATGGCGCCGGCACTCTTGGTGATGGCCGGACTGGTTCCCGCGCCGTTCGGATGGATCGGGCTCGCGGCGGCCGCACTCATGGCCAGCGAGATGGCGATCAGGTGGCGCTCGCGCTGGGGACTGCATCCCGCCGTCGGCCCGGTCTTGGGTGCCGCCGCGGTGCTGTGGAGTTCCACCGCGCGTTGGTCGGCCGCCGTGTCGCTAGGACTGCTCACCGCGTCGGCGTTGTGGATCGCCGTGCGATCGCACCGCGTGCTCCAGGTCACGTGGTCGCCCGCGCTCGTAGTGGCGCCGCTCGCCGGCACCGCAGCGGTGTGGCTCACGTGCGTCGAGTGGGGTCTCGACGCGGGGCACGCCGCTGTGATCGCCTCAGGGACGGCGTTCGCGATGCCGATTGCGGCTGTCGCGGCGCGGCTCGACACGCAGGTCGCCCCCGTCATCGTCGCGATGGCCACGGTGACGGGCACGATCGCCACCATGGACCTCGCGCTCGCCGCCATGGTCGTGTTGCTCGCATGCGCGGCGTGGTACGGGCTGTCGGTTCTCGGCATGCGGTGGGCACGATGGGTCGCGCTGGGTGGGTTGTCGGTCGCGACGGTGCTGCTCCTGGGAAGCGTCGGCGTCGAAACGTGGGAGGCCTACACGGCCGTGCCAGCTGGCACCCTCATCGGCCTGGGCTTGTGGTGGATGCGCAAGGACACTGGCAAGAGAAGTTACGAGGCTCTCGCGCCGGGCCTGGGTGTGGCACTGGTGCCCTCGTACTTGGCGCTGTTCGCCCAGCCACAGACGCTCGCGCGCCCCCTCGCGCTCGTGTTCGCCGCGCTCGTGCTCGCCATCGTCGGCGTCGCTCGTCGCTGGTTCGCTCCGCTGCTCGCGACGGCGCTCACGGCCGTCGTGCTCGCGGTGGGTCAGATCGCGGCGCACGATGCGCTCGTGCCAAAGTGGGTCAGTTTCGCCTTTGTCGGTGGCGTGATCCTTGCGCTCGGACTTGTCGCGGAGCGCATCAGCAAGATGCGCTGACCGGGCGGTCGGAGGGGCCGCTCTAGACCTGACCGGTGAACCCCAACTGCCTGGCCGCCTCGTAGATCGCGATGGCTGCCGCATTGGACAGGTTGAGCGAGCGCCGCTGCGGCAGCATCGGGATCCGAACGGCCGCGGTGATTCGGGGGTCTGCGAGAACCTCATCGGGCAGACCCGCGGGCTCTGGACCGAAGAGCAACACGTCTCCGGCCGCATACTCCACGTCGGTGAAGCGCGCCCGCGCCTGGCCAGTGAACGCGAAGACTCGGGCATCAGGCAACTCGTCGCACAGGGCGGCAAACGAGGCGTGCACTGTGACCGTCGCCAGGTCGTGATAGTCCAGGCCCGCGCGCCTGAGCCGCGACTCCTCGAGAGAGAATCCGAGCGGTTCGATAAGCCGCAACGGGGCTCCCGTGCACGCAGAGAGCCGTATGGCGGCACCCGTGTTCTCGGGGATGCGGGGCTCGAAGAAGGCAATCGACGGCATGGCAATTGCAGCATTCACGGCCCATAGTGTGTCACGAGGTGTGCGGCGGCGCTTGACCCGTCGGGCAGCGCGTTGGCGAGTCGTCGCGGTGCGCACCGTGTGGTTCTACGAGGGTTCTGCTTGCGCGGATCGTGTCCACGGTGCGCCAAGAATGCCTACTTACCAGGGATGACGGGCTGTTCTTGTGCCTGATGTGAGATTATCCACACCAATCGGAAATACCCCATAAATGGGGCTACCGCTTCTGGGGGCAATTTCTTACCGTCGAAGTGGGCCCATTGGGCCCCTGACTCGGGGGTTAGGGCGTTGCGGGCTAACTATGCTGTCGGCGGCGCCGCGGTAGTGGCGTTGTTCGGCATTCTGGGCGGCTCAGCCGCCTTCTCTTCGAGCGCCTCAGAACACGACGAGATCTCGCGTGTGGTGAACGCCTCTGTCGCCCCACAGCAGTCGCAGCCCCTGACGGTACTCCTCATGGGCGACTCGTACACGGCCGGAAACGGCGCGCGCGACGATGCCGGAAACGCCGCCTACTACGGGCCAGAGCGATGCATGCGCAGCACGGGCACATGGGGCGAGCAATACGCGCGCATCATGGAGGGTCAGGGCTATGCGGTCACCCTGCTCAACCGCGCGTGCTCGGCCGCTTCCACTGGCGCGATGATCAACGATCGCTCCATGAGGGACACCAGGGTTGTCACCTACCCGGAGGCGGAACCGGCCGACGCGCCGCGCGACGACCAGTTCTATGTCGAGTGGGCGACCACTGAACCTCGGTGCACACCGGAGCCGGACACCGAGGAGTACTTCGTGTCGACGGTGAATCGATCGCCGCTACCAGACGGCTCGGCGCGCGTGTCGGTCGCATGCGAGCGCTGGCTCACCGCGCAGTCGGCGGCGGTCAACCCCGACGTCGATCTGGTGCTGATGACGGTGGGCGGGAACGACGTGCGCTTCCCGGACATCGCCCGCGAGTGCCTCATCGTGGCCAACGCCGATACGTGTGCGGACGCCATTGGGGCTGCCAGGAACTACGCGACGGAGCAGTTCGCGGACGACCTTCTCGGGGTCTTCGAAGAGATTTCCAGGGCGTCGGAGGGGAACACGAAGGTGGGCTACGCCGCCTACCCAGGCCTCGAGGTCAGCGACGATCTGCGCATCACCTCCGCAGGGCTGTCGGGAGTCAGCACCTATCCCGTGGCAGAGCAACTGGCGGCGCTGTCTCAAGAGGGCCTCGAGGCGCAGCGTGACGCGGTCGCTGAAGCCAATGCGAGGTTTGGCAAGGGCTTCGTCACGCTCATGGATGAGGTGCCGCTGATGTTCGACGGCCACGAGCCGGACGCCCGCCCTGGCTTCGCGAATCCCGATCGGTGGATGTATGAGTTTCTTGAGACCACCGAACGCGATGAGTGGTACCACCTCAAGCCCGAGGGGCACGAGAGCATCGCGCAGTACGCGGCGACGTTCGGAGACTTCGGGGCGACAGGTAGCCACAGCCCAGCTCGCGATCTCGCGCTGGTTGTTGACGAGCGCGATGCCGCTCGGTCCGCTGTCGAGTCTGCGCTGGCCGAGCCTGCGCTTTGGGGTGGTGCTCGGGTGTCGGTGATCGAGCAACGCGTGGCGGGCGACGGGATTCGCGTGGAACGACGGGTGATCGCGTACGCCGCAGATCCCGGCGAGGCGCTCGCGGCGCTCAGCACTACGTCGGACTCGCCGTGGTTGCCAGCATCGTCCGTGCAACTCCAGGCCAGATGGAACGCGTCCGCCCAGTCCATCTTCATCGGGGATGCCGCGCTGAGTCTGACCGACGCGGCGCCGGTGTGGAGCGGATCCCAGCAGGGACGCCCGGTGTCCGTCAACGCTCATGAGGTTGACGTGCCGCCAGCGGTGGCGCAGGGCGAAGCGACGGCGGCGGGCCCACACGGTGCAGGTGCAGATCTCGCGGTGCTCACACAATCGACCGTGTGGGAACGGCTGGTCGCCGTCCTCGAGAATGCGGCGAACGCACCCCACGCGTGGGCGGGCGGCCCCTACGTGGCGCTGGGCACGAAAGTGGCACTGACCGCGCGGGGCTCGCACGGACCCGGCGAGGTCACTTACGCGTGGGACCTCGACGGCGACGGGGTCTTCGAGATCGATGCGGCGAGTGACCACCTGCGCGTCGCGCCCGGTGCCGTGGAGCCGGGGTGGGTGAGCGTGCGCGTCACTACGCCGGGAGGCTCGACCTCCGTCGCGTCGGCGTGGGTGGCGACGGCCCCGCCAGCCGTGACGTCCTCGACGCCGTGCGTGACGTCAGACCACGGTGCCGGGGCTCGTAGTCAGTCCGGTCGCCTCGGTTGTCGGCCGGACCTGGCGGCACCGGCGGTGCCCGGCTCCGACCCCGTTCCGGCCGCCGCTGCCCCGGCATTGCGCATCACTGGCAGCGCCACCAGGGACACGGCCGACGCGCGGGGCGCGGCAAGCGACGAGGTTGGCACCCTCGCGGCGTTGACACTGTTGCCGATGTACATCGACGAGCGAGTCGCGGCGCTATCTGGGGCGCGAGTGCGCCGCTCGTCCCGACCAGACAGCGCTGGCCGTGGGCGTCCGAGCGAGCTTGTTCGCCGAGAGAAGTCGTTGCGAGCTCTGCTCGCCGATTCCGCGGTCCGTCGCTAGCGAGCCTGTCCTAGGCGTCCGGAGCCGTCACCAGATCCTCACGCGGCGCTCGGGCTCAAGCCACAAGGCGTCGTCCTCGCCCACCCCAAACGCGGAATACCAGGCGTCCATGTTGCGCACCACGCCGTTGATTCTGAACTCCTCTGGAGAGTGCGGGTCCGTGGTGATCTGCGTCATGAGCGCCTCGTCCCTGCGCTTGGTGCGCTCAGTGAGCGCATACGCGATGAAGTAGCGCTGCACGGCCGTGAAACCGTCGACGAGTGGTACCTCCTCGAGGGGCTGGCCTGCGGCGATCTTGAGTGCCTTGAGGGCGATTTCCACACCGGCGAGGTCGCCGATGTTCTCGCCGACCGTCAAGGCGCCGTTGACCGTGTATTCGTCACCCAACTGTTCGGGGGAGTAGCCGTCGTATTGGTCGATGAGCACCTTGGCGCGCTCCGTGAACGCCTCACGGTCAGCCTCCGTCCACCAGTTGTCCAGGCGGCCAGTGCCGTCGTACTTGGAACCTTGGTCGTCGAAGCCGTGGCCGATCTCATGGCCGATCACGGCGCCGATGCCGCCAAAGTTGACCGCGGCGTCGGCCTCCGGATTGAAGAACGGCGGCTGCAGGATCGCGGCAGGGAACACGATCTCGTTGGCGGTCTGCAGGTAGTACGCGTTGACCGTCTGAGGAGTCATCAGCCATTCGGTGCGGTCAACGGGCTTGCCGATCTTCGACCATTCCCAATCGTGGTCGAAGCGGGAAGACGCCCGCACGTTACCCACGAGGTCGTCGGCGCTTGCCTCGAGCGCCGAGTAGTCGCGCCACTTCTCCGGATAGCCGATCTTGGGGGTGAACTGGTCCAGTTTGGTGAGGGCGCGTTGGCGCGTCTCAGGTGTCATCCACTCGAGTGACGTGATGGACTCGCGGTAGGCGGCGATCAGGTGCGCCACCAACAGGTCCATCTCCTCCTTGTACTCAGGGGGGAAGTGGCGGGCGACGTACAACTGACCCACGAGCTCGCCCACGCAGCCCTCGACGAACTGGACGCCACGCTTCCAGCGTTCGCGCTGCTGAGGGGCTCCTGACAGCACGGTGCCGTAGAACTCGAAGTTCGCTCGCGAGATCTCTTGGCTCAGGTACGCGGAGCGCGACGCGACGATGCGCCACCGCAGCCACTGCTTCCAGTGATCAAGGCTGGTCACAGGGAAGACACTGCTCAGTCCCTCGAAGAAGCTGGGTTCGTACGCGATGAGAATGTCGTGAGCGGCGTCAGGCATGCCGATGGCGTTGGCCCACAGGCGCCACGGAAATCCGCCGGCCGTTTCTTCCAGCGTGGCAAGGGTGGTGGGGTTGTGGGTCAAGTCGGCCTCACGGGACTTCACGACGTCCCAGTGATGCGCCGCGATGGCGGTCTCCAACGCGAGAATGGTCGACGGGTCGAAGTCGACTCCCGTCAACTCCGACATGCGCCCCAGGTGAGCCACGTACTTCTCGCGCACCTCGGCGTGCGCGTCTTCGCGGTAGAACGCCTCGTCTGGAAGGCCGATGCCAGACTGGAAGAGGTAGACGACGTTGCGGTCTGGCTCTGACTTGTCGGCGAACACCTCGTAGCCGACGACGCCTCCCACTCCCGACCTCTGCAGGGCGCCGATCGTGGCGGCGAGTTCTTCGTGGGTGGCGGCGGCGTCCACGGCAGCGAGATCGGGTTCGATCGGCCTGGCGCCAAGGGCGTCGACGGTGTCGGTTTCCATGAAACTCGCGTAGAGCGCGCCGGTGAGTGCGTCGCGAGGTGACTCTTCGATGATGGCGCGGACTTGCTTCTCAGCTTGGTCGTGAAGCGCGTAGAACGCGCCGTCCGCGGCCCGGTCGTCGGGAATCTTGTGAGTCTCAAGCCACGGCCCGTTGACGTACCGGAAGAAGTCGTCGTGTGGCCGAATCGTGTCGGAAAGGGTCGAGGGATCGATGCCGCGCTGAGTCATGTGCCCACCCTAGGTGTCAGGAGAGCCCGCCACGCCAAGGTTTCGCTCCTGGCGAGGACTATCGTGGCGCCATGACCGTGACGCTTGAAGAGATGCCTGCGGCGCGATACGACTGGTTCTTGAGTCATGCGACGAGGGAGTACGCCGCCGACTTGATTGCGCTCGGGCGTGACGATGAAGAGGCGCGGCTGGGCGCCGAGCGAGACATCGAGACCTACTTCCCAGGCGGTTCACCGCTGCCCGGACATCACCTCTTGGAGATTCGCGCCGACGACGGTGCCCCTGTTGGCTACTTGTGGATCGGCCCCTCCGCGACGGGTACCACGGAGGAATGGTGGGTGTGGGATGTGTTCGTCGATGAGGCTCAGCGCGGCAAGGGCTATGCGCGCGCGGCGCTGCTACTCGGCGAGAAGTTGGCCGCAGCTCACGGCGCCACGAGCGTCGGCCTGAGCGTCTTCGGCTTCAACACAGGGGCCAAGGCGCTGTACGACTCGCTGGGCTACACCACCACCTCGTTCAAGATGCTCAAGCGACTTCCGCCCGTGCCGGGGGCCTAGGATCGTGGCGGCTCGCGTGGGGGTCGCCGGGCGCCGGAGGCGACTGGCATGATGTGACGATGCGCATCCACCTTGCCGCGGACCACGCGGGTTACGAGTTCAAGGAGCATCTGCTCACTCACCTTGCCGCCGAGGGGCACGACGTTGTCGACCACGGCGCCTTCGAGTATGACCCGCTAGACGACTATCCGTCGTTCTGCTTCTCCGCGGGCGAGGCCGTCGTGGCCGAGCCGGGCTCGTTGGGAATCGTCCTGGGAGGATCCGGAAACGGCGAACAGATCGCGGCCAACAAGGTTCCCGGCGTGCGAGCGGCACTCGCGTGGAGCATCGACACCGCGAAGTTGGGTCGGGCTCACAACGACGCCAACGTGGTCGCGATTGGGTGGCGTCAGCACTCGCTAGAAGAGTCCGTGGAGCTGGTCGAGGCGTTCCTTGCAGAACCGTTCTCTGGCGACGAGCGCCACCAGCGACGGATCGACCAACTCGCGGCCTACGAAGCCGGTCGCGACCGGGCCTAGAACGAGAACGAACTCCGCGGCGCCATCGGCGAGCGGAACGCACTGCTGAGTGTGGTCGCGGCGCCAGCGGTCGCCTCCTCAACCAGCCCTGCCCCTTTCAGGGAGTCGATCGTGGTACCGCCCAGATAGGCGGCCGATAGGTCTTGCATGCTGATCCTGAGGTCCGCCTGTGCGCCGTCTGCGGCGCGAGTCACCCTCGCGATGCCCGCTTCGACAGTCATGTGCCACACGGCGTCGTTCTGGGGGACGACGTTGTCAGTCACCTGAACTGCGACGTCCAGGTCCGCGCCGTATGTCCGTGCCGTGAGCGCTGCCGGGAGGTCGAGGATCCGCAACCACACGTGGTCCTGTGCCTTGAGCCCCAGTGCGCGCACGTCGTCCGCGAGCAAGACAGCCGGATCGTCGAGCGGAAGGCACGTCGCGCTGAACGAGGTCAAGAGGTCAAGGTCGGCCAGGACCGACCACAACCGCCGCGATGCGGCGGGGGTGACGGCCGCCCACTGCTCGGTCGACCCGGTGCCGTTAGCGCCAGTATCGCCCCAGCTGAGCTTGCGCCGAAACAGGGCGAACGCGGCGGGGCCGTGCTCGTCCTCCACGATCACGATCCGTTTGCGCTCTTGGCCCTCCCGGAGGGCCTCGGGGTCCGCGAACTGCGACGCCATCAGCGCCTCGCCCATCTCGACCATCGCGCCCGGCCGGGGATCCCGCGCCAGTATTGCGCGCACGACGGGGGCATGGCGCGCCACATCGGCGTCTTCGAACCGCACGCGCAGATCGTCGGAGCCTGCGACCTCGCGGAATGTCGCGCCTCTGGGCATCGTCATCTTGTAAGACGGGCACGCGAGTCCGTAGCCGAACCGCTGGTAGATCTTCGTCTCGGCGGCCACGAGCGTGCTCACGACCTCGCCTCTCGCCAGAGAACGCGCGAAGTGGTCGTCGATCATCGCCCGCAGCAAACCGCGCCTTCGATGCGCGGGCTGGACCCCTACCCACGTCAGTCCAGACGTCGGCACGGTGCCTCCTGGAACGCGCATCGAGTAGCCATAGGACGAGTGGACGGCGGCGACTTCGCTTGCCGAGGACGCCCGACTATCGACAGCCTCGATGCCGCGGCAGCGGTCCCAATCGATGCCCGCCTCGACTGCCGTCTGAGTTCCTTCTGGGTGTGTCATGGCGAACGCCCACTCGTCAACGGACAGCATCTCGTCGCGTCGCGAGAAGGGCATGTCTACGAGGCGGTATCCAGCGGGCACAGTCATGGCTAGATCATGCCACCGGGCAACGCAGCGCGCCACGCCGGTGAGGGCACCGCAGCGTACTAGGACGCGGGCGTTGCCTCGATGCGCTCTCGCAGGCGGGCGTACTCGACCTTGATGCAGCGGTTCTGCACCACACCCAGGCCCGCAGCCTTGGCGCTCGCCGCAGCGACGGGGTTCTCGATGCCGAGTTGGAGCCACAAGACGCTGGCGTCCGCCTCGACTGCCGCATTGGCAATGGGCGGGACCTCTGCGGCGCGGCGGAAGACCACCACAATGTCGGGCGCTACGGGAAGTTCAGACAACGACGCGTAGAAGCCATGCCCCTCGATGTCGGCGTCCCCGCCGTGGGGATTGACCAAGTACAGCTCGTATGGTGTGTTGTTCATGAGCCACGTCGCAATGGCGTGTGACGTGCGCATGGGGTCTGGCGAGGCTCCGACGACCGCGACGGAGTGCGCCTGCGCCAGAATGTCGGCGAGGGCGTCGTCCGTGGGGGCTTGATCAGCGCGCGGCAAGGGACAAGCGTCGCCGGTGGTGTCGATCACGTCGTCAGTGCTCATACAGATACTCAACCTCGATCCTTGGTCCGCCATTCCTGGCGGGTGTCACACCCGGAACTCGCATCGGCGGACGTTTGTAGGATAGATGGACAGGCACCCAGCCCGCCCTTCACCACGCAAGTGAAGGAGCAGTCATGACGAAGGCCCCCGAGATGGGGCACTCGGGCACTGCAGACCTCATCACCGAGCGCCTGTTGTCTCACGCCAAGCAAGCATGGATGTTGCGCGCAATGATCTCGTAGCGCGACGCGACGCTAGAACGGCACGCTCTAGATGTAGTACATGGCGGGCTCGCGCTGCTCGTCGTGTTCGACGCGCACGTGAGCAGCGCCGTCGTCAACGCTTGAGGCCGCGGTGTGCGCCTCCAGGTAGTTGGGGTGCTCGCGAATGACCGCAGGAATGCCCACGGCCGTCGCCCCGTTTGGCACATCCTTCACCACCACGGCGTTGGCGCCGATCCTCGCGTCGCAGCCGACGTACACCGGACCCAGGATCTTCGCCCCTGCGCCCACCACGACGCGGTCGCCCACTGTCGGGTGTCGCTTGCCGTGGCTCATGGTCGTTCCGCCGAGCGTTACGCCGTGGAACAGCAACACGTCGTTGCCCACCACCGCGGTCTCGCCGATCACGACTCCCATGCCGTGATCAATGAAGACTCGACGGCCTATCAGGGCCCCCGGGTGAATCTCAATTCCCGTGCGGCGGCGCGCGAATTGCGAGAGCAGTCGCGCCCAGGAGCGGTGACCTTTGCGCCACCAACGGTGCGCCACCCGGTAGTACCACATGGCGTGAACGCCCTGGTAACTGAGCGAGACCACCCAAGGTCCAGGGCACGCGGGGTCGCGACGGTTGGCCGTCGCCACGTCTTCGCGGGCGAGGGCCCAAGGGGTCATGCGTTCAGTCATGTGATGCCTCCGGGTGGCGTGTGGGCCGTGGATGTTCGCTATCAGTCCATCAGGTCGGCGTAGAGGATCGAGCTGAGATACCGCTCGCCGAACGACGGGATAATCACCACGATCGTCTTGCCCGCGTTCTCTGGACGCTTCGCCACCTCCGTGGCCGCGTGGATTGCCGCGCCGGACGAGATCCCGACGAGCAGCCCCTCCTTGCGAGCGGCCGCGCGGGCCGTTGCCACTGCGGTCTCGGAGTCGACGTCGATGATCTCGTCGTAGATCGCGGTGTTGAGCACCTCTGGCACAAAGTTTGCGCCGATGCCCTGGATCTTGTGGGGGCCTGGCGCACCGCCGTTGAGGATGGGGCTCTCCGCAGGCTCGACGCCGATGATCTGGACGCTCGGCTTCTTGGCCTTGAGCACCTCACCCACACCGGTAATGGTTCCGCCAGTGCCGATACCGGCGATGACGATGTCGACCGCGCCGTCTGTGTCGTCCCAAATCTCGACCGCGGTGGTCTTGCGGTGAATTTCCGGGTTCGCTTCATTGGCAAACTGGCGGGCGAGAACGGAACCAGGACGCTGAGCTGCCACCTCGTCGGCCGCGTCGACCGCTCCCTGCATGCCGCCTGGCCCGGGGGTGAGGATCAACTCGGCGCCGAAGGCACGCAAGAGTGCGCGACGCTCCTTCGACATCGTCTCTGGCATCGTGAGCACGACGTTGTAGCCGCGGGCTGCGCCCACCATGGCGAGCGCGATACCGGTGTTGCCTGACGTCGCCTCGACGATGGTGCCGCCTGGCTTGAGCTCGCCAGACGCCTCGGCGGCGTCGACAATCGCGACGCCAAGGCGGTCCTTCACCGAGTTGGCGGGGTTGTAGAACTCAAGCTTGGCGAGCACGGTGGCGCTCGAACCTTCGTTGAGGGCGTTGATGCGGACGAGGGGAGTGTTGCCGATGAGCTTGGTCGCGTCATCGTAAATGCGGGCCATGGTTTTCCTTTGCGTGGGGTGGTGGAAAGGGGTCTATGCGTGCAAACACACACGTATCGAGATGTGATACCGGGGCGAGCGCTCACGGCTGGCACCCTGTGCGGGCGCGGGGCTGGTAAGCGCTCTAGAGACAGCAGCAGGCACAGCTGCACATGACACCCTTGGGCATGACGGCGGGAGCGGTCGCAACGGCGACGGTGCTCACACTGCTCATCTGAATGCCTCCAAGGGTTCATCGGTAGGCTAGCGGGCACGCACGCGTTGGGCAAGCGCCCTCGCGTTGGAGGGGGTTGACGTGACCGAGTGGTTTCGCACGACGCGCATGTATGAGCACGTGTTCGCCACGGATCTTGACACGTTGTGGGGATGGTTCGGCGACCGTGAGGCTCACGTCGCATTCGATCACAGGCTCTTGTCGCTGACCGTGGTCTCTGGGGTGTGGCAGACCGCGGGCTGTGTGATCGAACGCAAGTGGATAACCGATCGTGGCACCCACCTCGTGTCGGAGTCCGAACTGCTCCATATCGTGCCTGGCTACACCTTCACCGACCGGCACGAGGCGTTCAACACTGTCGCCACTACCGTGCGCAGCACGACGGTTGTTGATGGCGGCGTGCTTTACCGCATCGAGCAGACGCTGGAGACCACGTCGATGACGGCCGAGCTCGCCGCCAGGTACCCAGAGCGCATCGAGGCGATTCTGGCGCCGGTGAAGGCCCGCGAAGCGCAGGCCCATGCAACGGGGATGGCGGTGATTCAGTCGTACCTCGACTCCCTTGGCAGACGGCAGGACTAGTCGAACGGAGTCCAAGGGGCGCGCCACTGTCGGCGAGGCGTCCCCGTGGGCCGCGGCACGTCGTTGAGCGGGTTTGGTCCGGTGTCGTGGTGCCGCCGCTCGTGTGACCACCCGCGCAACTCGCGCGGTTTGTGGCGGTTTGGGCATCTGGCTGGCGTTTCTGGAGACGTCCCAGTTGGAGCTGCCCCCTTCTCTGGGGGCGCAAGCAGGGCTAGATTGTTCAGCGATTCTTCTTTTTGTCGACGCATCACAATGAGGTGGCCGATGGCAGCACACAAGGTGGAGGCGCAACGCGAGATCCTCGCGGAGGCGGCCGAAGTATGGGCGGTGCTCACCGACCTCGACCGCACGCCCAAGGTGCTTCGCTCGGTCGAGCGCATCGAGCGCGTCTCTGGACAGGGGTACGACGTGGGGGTGTCGTGGATCGAAGACCGGCGCCTCTTCGGCAAGACCGAGCGCGAGACACTCACGATTACTCTTGCGGACCCGCCCAGGCGCGCGGTCCACGAGGCCGAATCGCATGGCACGCTGTACCGCACCGAGTACTCGCTCCACCCTTCGTCCCTGGGGACCCGCCTGCGCGTGGAGTTCAGCGCCGAGACGGAGGCGACCTCCGCCGCCAAGCGTGTGGCGTGGACGGTGTTCGGTAAACTTGGCGCGAAGGCCACCAAGCAGGCTCTCGTCGACGACCTGGAGGACATCGCGAACGCCGTCGAGAGTCGGGCCGTCAGATAGGAGGGTGCTGTGGAGTGGTTCGAACTCGGTGCCATCAACTGGTGGGCCGTCGCGTTGGCGTTCGCCTTGTCTTTCGGCCTGGGGTGGTTCTGGTACTCCCCGCAGGGTTTCTTCAACCCGTGGAAGAGAGCGGCAGGCATCACCGACGAGCAGATGCGCGAAGCCGATATGGGAACTGCGTTTGGGGGGACCGCCGCGGCGAACCTGCTCGGGGTGATTCTTCTCGCGGTGCTCATGGCGGCCGCGGACGTTTCAGGGGCGTGGCAGGGTCTCGTGTTCGGCGCGATGGTGGGGCTCGTCTTTCGCGGAGGAGCGCACGCGCTTCACAATGGCTTTGCCATTCGCAGGCCCCTGGTGACTCTGATAGACGCGGCACACGACACGGTGGCACTTGCGGTGGCGGGACTGGTCATCGGGCTGATGTAGCCGGCTCGCGTAGTCGCCTGACGCGGCGACGCGTGGAGCGGGCGACGGGAATCGAACCCGCACCATCAGTTTGGAAGACTGAGGCTCTACCATTGAGC
>NZ_JADQBF010000094.1 GCF_016278775.1 Demequina sp.
CGTTCGCGCGCACAATCGCAGTTCCGTCGGTGGTACCGCCGCCAGTCGAGCTGGTGGTGACCTCCGGGTCGCTGCTGGACGAGCACGCGGCCAGGGCCAGTGTCGCGGCTGCTGCCAGCGCAATGCCCTTACCAATAGTGCCGAGCTGCATACTCGGACTCCTTTCTTTACTCGCGACGCATGACGACTCTCGAGTTGAGGGGCGCAAGCGTGCGCGAAGTCCACGAGGAGTTTCCTCGCGATGTTTCCATATTAGAGAACATGACGTAACGAACACGTTACGCCCACGCATCGATTCCGATATCCAATCGGCGTGGCATATGACGTAGATCACACTCCACGCTCAAGGTGCCCACGGCAACCCAAAAGGCTCGCATTGTCTGCCCAGCGTGCCAAGGTGGGTGCATGGAGTATCTGATCCCCGCAATTGTGGGCGCGGCAGGAATCATTATCGGCTACTTGCTGGGGGTGCTGCGCAATGCGTCGGCCACCCGCGATGCCGACGCCCTTGTCGCCCAGGCCCGCGCCGCCCTCGATGTCGAGCGGTCTCGGGCGGTCGACCTTGAGCGCCGGGTCGTGGAGGCGACCGAGTCAGCCGCCCAGCGCGAGGCCGCGCTGAACGAGGCACACGAGAAGTACGTGCTTCAGATTCGGGGCGATCAAGACACTCTCCGCCGCGAGTTCCAGGCCCTTTCGTCCGAGACGCTCAAAGCCAGCCAAGAGCAGCTTCTGGCGGTGGCTCAAGAGCGGCTCACTCGCGAGCGACACGTCGCCGACGCCGAGCTGGCCAAGCGGGAACAATCCGTCAAGACGATGGTGGAACCGATCGCCAAGGCGCTCGCGGAGGTGCAACGCCAAACCACGGAGGCGGACAAGGCGCGCGCCGAGACACAAGCGACGCTCGCCGAGCAGATCAGGCGCATGTTGGACAGTTCGGAGCAACTGGGCAAGCAGACCGAGTCGCTGCGCAGTGCCCTGCGTAGGCCAGAGGTGCGTGGTCGTTGGGGCGAGCTCCACTTGCGCCGGGTGGTGGAGGTCGCTGGCCTCGTCAACGGCGTTGACTTTGACGAACAGACATCGGGCACAGACGACGAGGGTTCACGACTGCGACCGGACATGATCGTCACACTGTCCGGCGGCAGACGCATCGTGGTCGACGCCAAGACGCCCCTGGATGCGCTGCTGGACATGGAGGCCGATCCTGGGAGCACGGAGGTACACGCCGCGCGCCACGTGGAGAACGTGCGCAAGCGAGTGACGGAGCTGGGTTCGAAGACCTACCGCGAGCAGTTCAACTCCAAGGTGGACTTCTCAGTGCTCTTTCTGCCCGCAGAATCCTTCCTCCAAGTAGCCACCGAGCAGGATCCAAACTTGCTGGCATGGGCCTACGACCGCGGGGTCATCATCGCCACGCCCACGGTGTTGGTGGCGATGCTGCGCACCGTGGCGCACGCGTGGCGGGAGGACGCCCTCGCCAAGGACGCGCAGAAGGTGCTCGACACCGGCAGGGAGCTCTACGATCGGCTCTCCAAGATGGGCGAGCACCTGACCAAGGTGGGCAAGGCAATCGACACGGCCGGGCGCACCTACAACGACCTCGTGGGATCGATGGAGCGAAGGGTGCTCCCGAAGGCACGCGAGTTCGCCGCACTCCAGCAACTCACGGTCGAGGAGCCCACCCCGCTCGTTGGCAATGCTCCGCGGCTTCCCCAAGCGCGCGAACTCGTTGCCGAGCCTGGCGAAGCCGACCCGTCACACGAGGACTAGCGCGCTGCGGGCCCCGTGGGCTGTCGAGCAAGGACGCCCAGGTGCTAGGCGCTCGCTGCCGCCTCGCGTTGCTTGAGGTCGGCTCGAATCTCTCGCGGAAGTGAGAACATCAGGTCCTCCGTGGCCGTCCGCACCTCTTCCACCGTCTCGTAGCCGCGGGAGGCCAACGCATCGAGCACGTCGCGCACCAGGATCTCGGGCACCGACGCGCCGGAAGTGACGCCCACAGTTGAGACGCCGTCAAACCACTCGTCCTGTAGCTCGCGAGCGCGGTCGATTCGGTGGGAGGCATTGGCCCCCGACTGAAGCGCCACCTCGACGAGCCGCACGGAATTGGACGAATTTGCGGAGCCGACCACGATCATGAGTTCCACTTGCGGCGCGATCTTCTTGACGGCCACCTGACGGTTCTGTGTCGCGTAACAAATGTCATCGCTAGGCGGATCCTGAAGTTCGGGGAACTTGACGCGCAAGCGCCGCACCGTCTCCATGGTCTCGTCCACCGACAGGGTCGTCTGCGACAGCCACACGACGTTGGTGGGATCCGGTACCTCGAGGCCGTCAACGTCGTCTGGCGAGTTGACCACGATCGTGTTCTCAGGGGCCTCGCCAGCCGTGCCTTCCACCTCTTCGTGTCCGGTGTGGCCAATCAACAAGATGGTCTGGTTGTCGCGGGCGAAGCGCACGGCCTCCTTGTGCACCTTGGTCACGAGCGGGCACGTGGCGTCGATCGTGGTGAGTTGACGCGCCGCCGCTGCATCTCGCACCGCAGGCGAGACGCCATGAGCAGAGAACACCACGCGGGCGCCCTCGGGAACCTCGTCCGTCTCTGACACAAAGATGGCACCGCGCTCTGTCAGCGTCTCCACCACGTACTTGTTGTGGACGATCTCCTTACGCACGTAGATGGGGGCGCCGTGCAGCTCGAGAGCCTTCTCGACGGCGATCACCGCCCTGTCCACACCGGCGCAATAGCCTCGTGGGGCGGCAAGCAGGACTCGCTGGGTGTTACTGGGGGGCATGTTCTCCATCCTACGTGGCAGTCTTGGACGGTGGCCGACGCTCAAGGGGACAACGAACGCGCACCGCGCATGCTTCCCGATGCCCCGGCCTCCCTCGCAGGCACGGCGGCCGACACGTCGGCCGAGCGGCCGTGGCCCGTGCGCCACCTCAGCCCCAAGATCGGCGAATACATCGCGCGCATGAGCCCCGTGTGGGTCGAGGGTCAGGTGCTCAACGTGAAGCGCTGGCGCCATCTGGTGTTCCTCACCCTGCGTGATACCGAAGAGAACATGTCGCTCAAGGCCACGCTGCCTGCGTCGGAGGTCGAGGAATTGGGCGTGGCGCTCGAGGACGGCGCGCGCGTGGTCATCCACGCGAAGCCGCAGTGGTGGGCGCGGGGCGGCGACCTCCAGATGGTGGGAGACCAGGTGCGTTCAGTGGGTCTTGGCGACCTGCTGGCGCGCATCGAGGCTCTCAAGGCCGCACTCGCAGGCGAGGGCCTCTTCGCTGCCGAGCGCAAGGTGCCCCTACCGATGATTCCCCGCCGCATCGGCCTCGTGGTGGCGACGCAGGGAGACGCGGAACACGACGTCGTCACGAATGCCACGGCCCGCTGGCCCGCCGCCCGATTCGAGATCAGGCGTGTGACGGTGCAAGGCCCGCGTGCCGTGGCCGACGTGGCCGCCGCGTTGCAGGAACTCGACGCCGTGGAGGATGTCGATGTCATCGTGGTGGCGCGCGGCGGAGGCTCCTTGGAAGACTTGCTGGCGTTCAGCGACGAGAAGTTGGTGCGCGTCGCCGCGGCCGTGATGACGCCGCTCGTGAGCGCGATCGGGCACGAGATGGACAGTCCGCTGCTCGACCTCGTCGCCGACTTTCGCGCCTCCACCCCCACCGATGCAGGCAAGCGCGTTGTTCCCGATGCCGCCGCCGAGGCGGAACGCCTTGCAGGGGCGCGTGCCCTCATGGTCGCCGCCATGTCGACGCGCGTGCGCCGCGAGCGCGAGCGGATCACTGATTTGCGCGCGCGGCCTGTGCTCGCGCAACCGGTGCGCATGCTCGAGCCACACCGCGACAGGCTTCGCCACGCACGCGCCAGCCTGCGCGCCGCGGCCGTTGCCACGGTCGCAAGATCCCGCGGCGAGTTCGCATCTGCCGCGGCGTCGTTGCGCGCGCTGAGTCCGCAATCGACGCTCGATCGCGGCTATGCCGTCGTGCGCGATTCCGCTGGAAAGGTGATCACGTCGCCAGGTGACGTGTCCGTGGGGGACGACGTCTCGGTGCGCGTCGCCAGCGGCGCTCTGGGCGCGCGCGTCACCGACGTGTCACCGCCGGCGTGAGACGGGCGGCTATCCGCGCAGGGAGGCGATGCTGCCCAAGAATCCCGACTTGGTGCCGTGCTTGGAAAGCCGCGCCTTCGCGGGACCGTAGGCATCCCTGTGTTTGCCCTTCATCACGCGTGAGATCACGGAGTCGGGGACGGACTCGTTCGCGATGAGCGCGAACACCACTTCCGCTGCGTTGTCGGTGGCAAGCTCGCGCAGAATGTCCTCAGGGATATCCGTTCGCGGGTTGCGTGCGACGCCCGCTCGCACCACGTGCGCGTCATCGCGCGCCAACTGGAGAATGAGCGTCAGCGGCATGTTTGGGTGCGCGGCAGCTGCCGCACGTACGGTGGCCTGTTCCGATCGCGCCAACTGGGCGAGATCGTTGTCTGACAGACTCGGGTCGAGCGGTCCGGGGAGTGCCGCGCGCGAGTGATCGTTAGCCATGTGTCACCTCATTGTGAGCATCGACGGAAGATTTGCCCGCATCGTCCGCCTGGTACCACTTGAGAGGACCGAAGTCCCGCATTATGACGCGATACCGTGTGCACGTGACAAAATCCACTCCGCAAGCAGACCACATGTCGTACGAGCAGGCGCGCGACGAGTTGATCGAGATCGTGGCGCGGCTCGAGGCGGGCGCCGCCACACTCGACGAGTCGATGTCGTTGTGGGAGCGCGGCGAGGCGCTCGCACGCCGCTGCGAGAGCCTGCTGTCAGGCGCAGAAGACACCATTGCCCAAGCCACGGGGAGCGACAATGACGAGTAGCCACGCACTCATCGTCGGAGAGGCACTCGTCGACGTGGTGATCCAGCCGGACGGCTCCACCGAGACTCATCCGGGCGGATCCCCCGCGAACGTGGCTCTGGGCCTGGGCCGCCTGGGGCGAGACGCCGAGCTGCTCACTGCGCTGGGCAATGACGTGCACGGCCGCCTGGTGCGCTCGCACCTCGAGGCCTCGCGAGTGACGGTGGCGGGAGGCACGCCCGCGCCAAGCACCTCAGTGGCGACCGCCCACATCGACGCGCACGGCGTGGCGACCTACGACTTCGACCTCGCATGGGCGCTCCCGGCCGACCCGGTCACGCGCCCCGGTCCGGTGGCGGTGCACACAGGCTCCATCGCTGCGGTCCTTGAGCCGGGCGGTAGCGACGTGATGAGGCTCCTGCGCGACGCGCGTGTCGACTCCACGATCACCTACGACCCGAACGCGCGGCCGACACTGATGGGCGATCCGCACGACGCGCTCGCCCGCATCGAGGCGTTCGTGGAGCTCGCCGACGTGGTCAAGGTGTCTGACGAGGACCTCGACTGGCTCATGCCGGGGGTTGACCCTCTTGAGGTGGCCAGGCAATGGGCGTCTGCCGCGACGGCGCTCGTGGTGGTCACGCGTGGCGGCGAAGGCTCGGTGGCGGTCGCAGCCGGGCAGGTCATTGAGGTGCCCTCCGTGCGAGTCGACGTGGTCGACACGGTGGGGGCAGGGGATTCCTACATGGCGGGGCTGATCGACGGCCTCTGGGAGGCCGACCTCTTGGGCGCCCACCGACGCGACGCCTTGGCGGCGGCGCCAGGGAACGTCATAGCAGAGGTTCTCGAGCGGTGTGCCCGCATTGCGGCCATCACGGTGTCACGCGCGGGAGCAAATCCGCCGTGGTCAGCGGAACTTGACGGGGACTAAGGCCCGCAAGCGAGTGGCCTAAGCGAGGCGCTCAGCAGCGGCGTTGCGCACGCTCTTCTTGCCGTGGTCGAGCAGTCGCCGAACCGTCTCCGTCGGAGCAGCGGGATTCGTCGCGAGCGCGATCCCGACGTCGGCGTCCTTGTCGGCCACGAGCATTCCGAGTACGGATTCGACGCGGGCCACCGCCTGGTTGCTGGCGAGCGCGACACGCACCTTCGACTTCGAGTCTTGGGCGAGCACAATCAAGGCGCTGATGGGAGCGTCTGGACGCGCGGCAACGCTCTCACGGATGGAGGCATCGCGGGACGACGCGAGGTTGATCAGTTCGAGAGCTGACGCTTCTTCGCCTTCTTGGATGGCAGCAAGCAGTCTGTTCGGTGGGACGTCGATCAACGCCATAGTTCCCCTTAGTTCGCTTGACGAATGCACATGAAGAGCGGATGTACGCACCGCGCTAGAACCCACACCGGAGTCGACATTCTCAACCCGGCAGGTGCTTGGGTGTTGGAGTCGCCTTCGACGGTTGTGGCTGGGAAGCCACCACCAGTGTAACGGGAGGTGTCCGGGACGTTCTACCTGGCGCGCCGCCCCCACGGCCGCAAACCCGGATCGGCTGACACAATGTGGCTCATGGACTTCCGGATCGAACACGACACCATGGGCGAGGTTCGTGTCCCCGCCAACGCCCTGTACAGCGCCCAGACTCAGCGCGCCGTCGAGAACTTCCCCATCTCCGGGATCACGCTGACTCGGCGCCACATCGAGGCCCTGGCTCGCGTCAAGAAGGCGGCCGCGCGCGCCAACGCGGAGTTGGGCGTGCTCGACGCAGGGATCGCCGACGCCATTGTCGCCGCGGCCGACGCGGTGGCGGAGGGCGGGCATGACGGCGAGTTCCCCGTCGACGTCTTCCAGACGGGGTCAGGCACCAGCTCCAACATGAACATGAACGAGGTGATTGCGACGCTCGCAACGCGCGCCTTGGGGTCGGACGTCCACCCCAACGACCACGTCAACGCCTCTCAATCCTCGAACGACGTGTTCCCCACGTCGGTGCATGTGGCCGCGACGTCGGCGCTAGTGAACGACCTCGTCCCCGCTCTCGACCACCTCGCGTCGTCCCTCGAGGCGAAGGCTGCCGAGTTTGCAGATGTGGTGAAGTCGGGCCGCACTCACCTCATGGACGCCACCCCTGTCACGCTCGGGCAGGAGTTCGGCGGCTACGCCGCAGCCGTGCGGCTGGGCATCGAGCGCCTCCAGGCGGCGTTGCCGCGCCTCGCAGAGGTGCCCCAGGGCGGTACGGCCGTCGGTACCGGAATCAACACCCCCACGGGCTTCCCTCAGCGTGTCATCGCCCTGCTGGCAGAGGATTCGGGGCTGCCCATCACGGAGGCCCGCAACCACTTCGAGGCGCAGTCTGCGCGCGACGCCCTTGTCGAGGTGTCTGGTGCCATGCGCACCGTCGCCGTGAGCCTCACCAAGATCTGCAACGACCTGCGGTGGATGGGCTCAGGTCCCAACACCGGCCTGGGCGAGATCGCGCTGCCCGATCTGCAACCCGGCTCCTCGATCATGCCGGGCAAGGTCAACCCCGTGGTGCCGGAGGCGGTGCTCATGGTGTGTGCGCGGGTGGTGGGCAACGACGCCACCGTCGCGTGGGCCGGAGCCTCCGGTGCCTTCGAACTCAACGTGCAGATCCCCGTGATGGCGCTCGGCGTGCTCGAGTCGATGAACCTGCTGGCGAACTCCACACGGGTGCTCGCCGACAAGACGGTGGCCGGCATCACCGCCAACGTCGAACGCGCCCGATTCTTGGCAGAGGCCTCCCCCAGCATCGTCACCCCGCTCAACCGCGTCGTCGGCTACGAAAACGCCGCGAAGATCGCCAAGCACGCCGTCAAGCAAGGCGTCACCGTGCGCGAAGCCGTCGTGGCGCTGGGCTTTGTGGAGCGCGGCGAGGTCACCGACGAACAACTAGACACCTTGCTCGACGTCACGACGATGACGGGCGAGAACTGACCCCGCTCCAGCGGAACAGGGGGAGCCGCCTCGCGGTTGACCACTCCGGAGGCACACCATGACCCGCACTCGCACTCGCATTCTTGTCCTCGGCGGCGGCTACGTCGGCCTGTACGCCACGCTCATGCTGCAACGCAAGGCTCGCAAGGACGTCGACATCACCGTGCTGGACCGCCGCCCATACATGACCTATCAGCCGTTTCTGCCAGAGGTGGCGGCCGGATCGATCGAGCCGCGCCACGCCGTGGTGCCGTTGCGGAAGGAACTGAGCGGGGTCAAGGTCATTCAGGGCAGGGTGACGCAGATCCGCCATGCAGATCGCGTGGTCGACGCCGCGACTGACTTTGGAGACACCCTCCACGTCGAGTACGACGAGGTGATCCTGGCGCTCGGCTCCGTAGCGCGCACGCT
Organism: Demequina sp.; assembly: GCF_016278775.1. Taxonomy (GTDB): domain Bacteria; phylum Actinomycetota; class Actinomycetes; order Actinomycetales; family Demequinaceae; genus Demequina. The sequence continues at coordinate 8,202 of NZ_JADQBF010000094.1, forward strand.
GCCCATCCCGGGCCTCAAGGAATTCGCCATCGGGTTCAAGTACGTCGAGGAGGCCATCAACCTGCGCAACCGCGTGCTAGGGCGCATCGCGAGGGCGGCCAGCACTGGGGACCCACGCTTGCGCAAGCGACTGCTCACGTTCGTGTTCGTCGGCGGCGGCTTCGCCGGCATCGAGGCGTTCGCGGAGACGGAGGACATGGCGAAGGCGGCGTTGCGGTACTACCCAGAGATCGACCCCAAGGAACTGCGCTTCATCATGGTCGAGGCGATGGGCCGCATCCTGCCAGAGCTGGGACCGGAAATGGGCGAGTACGCGGCCAAGCAGATGAGGGCGCGCGGCACTGAAGTGCTCATGGAGACCAAGCTCGAGTCCTGCGTCGAGGGCTACGTCGAGCTATCCAATGGTGACTCATTCGAGGCCGACACCGTGGTGTGGACTGCCGGCGTCAAGCCGTCGCCGCTCATGGGCAAGTCGGACCTGCCACTCGGCCCCAAGGGGCACGTCATCTGCTCGCCGACGCTCCAGGTCACCACCGAGGAAGGCGACGTGGTGCCAGGGGCGTGGGCGGCAGGAGACTGCGCCCAGGTTCCTGATCTCACCAAGGAGCAACCGGCCTATTGCGCCCCGAGCGCGCAGCACGCGGTGCGCCAGGCCCGCCATCTCGGCAAGAACGTGGCCCGCCACCTGCACGAGCGCCCGCTGAGGCAGTACAGCCACAAGCACCTGGGGCTCGTCGCGTCCCTCGGACTGAACAAGGGCGTAGCCAATGCCCTGGGGATCAAGCTGAAGGGCTGGCCTGCGTGGTTCATGCACCGCACGTACCACCTCATGCAGATCCCGACCTTCAACCGCAAGGCCCGCATCGCCCTCGACTGGACTGCGGCGGCGTTCTTCCGCAGGGACCTGGTGTCGATGGGCAGGCTGCACGACCCGCGTAGGGCTTTCGAGGAGGCCGCAGGCTCCTGACCGGCGGGACCGGCCGGCTCCCGGCCGACCGAGGGCCATGCCGACCGAGGGCTATGCCGACGCGATCGTCGGCTTGGGTGCGCGCCCCACGCAGCAGTCGGCGGGGCAGACGTCTTGCCAAGGCCCCAAGTCCGTCAGGGCCTCGCGCGCGAACGGCTCCCCGCCGTCGGCGACGTGACGCTCCTGCACCAAGTCGACGAGACCCGCGACAAAGCGCGGGTCAACGCCCACTGTCGGCACCCGTACGGCCGCGAGACCGCGACCCTCGCACGTCTCAAGCGCCTCGTTGTCCAGGTCCCACGCGACCTCCATGTGGTCGCTCACAAAGCCAACGGGACAGATCACCAGGCCGCTCACGTCGGCTGGTAGCGCCTCGATCGCGAGGTTGATGTCCGGCTCGAGCCACGGCACGCTCGGGTCCCCCGAGCGCGACTGGTAGACGAGCGACCAGTCCACGCCAGCGAACTCGTCGGCGACGGCGTCCATGACGAGTGCCGCGACGGCGCGCTGCTGCGTGGCATACCAGCCACCTCCTGCGTGCCACTCCTCGCCTCCCCCTGCCAGCACGGGTGTTCCGTCTGGGAGCGTCTCCCGCGGGCCGGACGCATCTGCGGCGGCCGACGGAATGGAGTGGGTGGAGAACATGACGTGCGGCTTGGCGCCTTTGCCGTCGGCCGCGAGGGCGCGCAGTCCGTCGCGCACGGCGTCGATGTTGGGCTTCACGAAGCCGGGGTGGTCGAAGTACTGGCGCACCTTGTCGAGTACCAGCTCACCCTCGAGCCCAGCCTCCACAAGCGCGGCGGCGAGGTCCTCCCTGTAGGCGCGGCAACCGGAGTAGCTGGAGAACGCCGTGGTGACCAGCACGAGCACGCGCCGGTGACCATCGGCGTGAAGCTCCTTGAGTGCGTCCGTGAAGTATGGCGCCCAGAAGCGGTTGCCCCAATACACCGGCAGGCCCAGGCCACGCGAGGCAATCTCGGACTCGAGCGCGGCCTTGAGGTCGCGGTTCTGCTGGTTGATGGGGCTGACCCCGCCGAAGTGGCGATAGTGGTGCGCGACCTCTTCGAGTCGCTCGTCAGGCACCCCGCGGCCGCGCGTGACGTTGCGCAAATACGGGATCACGTCTTCTTGGCCCTCTGGCCCGCCGAACCCCGCGAGCAGGATGCAGTCGTACGCGGCGGGAGGGACGGTGCGCTGGGCGGCCGCGAGCGCGGACGTGGAGTCTGTCATGCCGCCAGGACCTCGACCGCCTCCGCTGTGGTGACGCGCCTGCCCGTGTAGAACGGCAACTCATGACGCACGTGGAGCCGAGCCTGGGTGTACCGCAGGTCACGCATCATGTCGACCAGGTCGGTGACGTCGTCGGCCTCCATCGGTAGCAACCACTCGTAGTCGCCGAGCGCGAAGGCCGCGACGGTGTTCGCGACGACGCCCTTGAACTTCGCGCCCGCAACCCCGTGCTCGCGCAGCATCTGCGAGCGCTCCTCTTCCGGCAGCAGGTACCACTCGTAGGAGCGCACAAACGGGTAGACCGTAAGCCAATCGCGAGCTCGCTCGCCGCGCAGAAACCCTGGCACGTGCGCGCGATTGAACTCGGCTGGCCTGTGCACTCCTGCCGCCGACCACGTCAGCGTCGTGTCCGCGAGCAGCGTGGTGGAACGCAGCTCGCGCAACGCCAACTGCAGGTCCTCCAAGCGCGGGCCGTGGAGCCACAGCATGATGGCGCCGTCGGCTCGCATTCCCGACACGTCGTACATGCCACGCAGGGTGACGTCGTGGTCGGCCAGGTCGGCTACCGCGGCATCGGTCTGCTCCACGATCTCCGCGAGTTCTTCGTCTGGTGCGTCAAGGAATCCGTCAAGAACGGAGAACAGGGTGAAGCCTTCTGGCTGATCAGTCATGACGACAGTGTCTCCCCGCCGGGCCCCTCACGAGAAATCGGCGGCGGCATCGGCCGCGACAATCGCCGCCAGCCCACTCAGACCCACCGCAGAGCCGACGAGGTGGAGCCCACGCAGCGGATGCGTGTCGTCCACGGCTGCGGGGCTCGCGTCCGGCCACTCGACCTGCGCGATGCCAGCCACCTGGCTCTCGGACAGCACGACACCCAGCAGGCGGGAGGCATCGGCGAGGGCGTGCGAGCGGACGTCCTCTCCCGGCGTGACCGCGTAGGAGAGCCTCACCACGTGGCGCCCCTGGGGCAGGGACTGTGCGAGCCACGGCCATTTGGCGCTCGCGTGCGTGAGCGCCTTTGCACGCGTGACGCCTGGCCTCACCAGCACTCCCGTGCCGCGGGGTGCCGCATCGAGCTCCGGCGCGTCCAGCACCATCACCACGATGGCGACGTGGCGAGCGTCGGTCTCGGGAGTCTCCATGAGAGCGGCCGCCCGGTGTCGGGGGACGGCCACGGCCACCGCGTCGGTGTCGATGGCGCCGTCGTTCGTCTCGACACGCCATCCGCTACCGGCGGCTGAAGGCCGGTGACCTCGACGCCGGTGCGGAGCGTCGCGCCGCGCTCCTCGGCCTCCGCGGCGGCCGCCTTCGCGAGCGTCGCCACCCCGCCGACAAGCCCGCGCACTGCCGCGCCTGGCGTGCCCAGCGAGCGCCGCGAGCGCGCCGCCCTGATCAGCCCACCGCGTGCGCGCACGTCGGCCGCGAGACCGGGCGCGATCGCGTCGAGCGGTAGGTCATCGAGTGGTCGGGAGTACACGCCAGACATGACAGGCGCCAGGAGCCGTTCCGTGGCGCGTTTGCCCAGCCGCGCGGACGCGACCTCGCCCACCGTGGCATCGTCGCCGATGCCCCGCGTGGGGAGCGCAAGGTCGAGGCATGCGCGCAGCGATCCCCACCATCCGAGCACGCGGCGCACATCGCGAGCGAAGGGCCTCAAGGGAATCCCGAGCCAGCCGGTCGCTGGCAGCGGATACGCGCGACCGGGACTGATCACCCACGCGGGCGCCGCGGTGGGCGACACGATCGCGTCGGCCAGCCCGAGTTCCTCGCACAGCGTCTGCACAGCGTCGCCGCGCGTCGCGAAGGACTCGGCCCCCGCGTCAAGGGTGTGTCCGGCCACCTCGATGTGACGCAACCTGCCGCCGAGCTCCCCGTCTGCCTCAAGCAGGGTGACGTCGTGTCCAGCGGCCGCGAGTCGCCGCGCGGCAAGCAACCCGGCAATGCCGCCGCCGATCACCACCCAGCGCTTGGGCGACTCAGAGTTCATGCACCAGCTCCACGATGCGCGTGAGCACGGTCGGGTCCGCGTCTGGCGGGACTCCGTGACCCAGGTTGACCACGTGAGCGGGTGCGGCGCGCCCACGTCTCACGACATCGCGCACGTGCGCCTCGATCGCCTCCCACGGTGCGCCCAACACGGCAGGGTCGATGTTGCCTTGCAGCGGCACGCCGGGGAGCCTCGCCGCCGCCTCGTCGAGCGGAACCGTCACGTCAATGCCCATGGCCGTGGCCCCGACGCCGTGCATCGCTTCCAAGAGGTGCCCCGTGTGGGTGCCAAAGTGAATTCTTGGCACATCGAGGTCGGCGACATGCTCAAACGCACGCGCCGATGCGGGGGCACAATGCGCGGCGTAGCGCTCGCGGGGCAGCGAACCGGCCCACGAGTCGAACAACTGAACGGCGCTTGCCCCCGCGAGCACCTGCGCCCGCAGGAACAGCCCCGCGGCGTCGGCCGCCCAGGCCATGAGCGCGTGCCACACCTCTGGGTCGGCGATCATGAGCCGCCTTGCGGCCAGGTGATCGCGAGAGGGCCTCCCGTCGACCATGTACGCGGCGAGAGTGAACGGGGCACCAGCGAAGCCGATCAGCGGCACGTCGCCCAACAGCTCCAGCGAGGCCGCCACGGCGGAACGCACCACGTCGAGCGCGCGGTCAAAGTCTCCCCTGTCCCCCGTGACGCCCAAGCGGGGCAGCTCCGCGACGTCGGTCGCTGTGGTCACGGGCTTGGCGAATACCGGCCCCACGCCCGGCTCGATCGTCACGTCCACGCCAGCGAGCAGCAGCGGCACCACGATGTCGGAAAAGAGGATGCCAGCATCCACGCCGTGCCGCCTCACCGGCTGCGCCGTGATCTCGGCCACGAGCGCGGGGTCCAGGCACGCCTCAAGCATCGTTGTGCCCTGGCGCAGCTCCCGATACTCAGGCAGCGAGCGACCCGCCTGGCGCATGAACCAGACGGGGGTGTGCTCAGGGCGATCCCCCCGCAAGGCGCGCACCAAGGGCGACGCCGCGGCGCGGCCGGCAACAAGGGGATGAGTGGAGGGAAGGGTCATGCCATGATTCTCCACCACTCGCGGGCATGTCAGAATTGACGGATGGCACTGCTGTCCCTCGTGGCGAGCCACCACAACAGAGACCTGAACACCCTGGAACAGCTGAGCGTTGGCGCTGAGCGACTGGGGAGCACCGTCATTGGCTCCACCGTGACGGGCGCCGTGGTGCTGCCCACGTGCAACCGCTTCGAGGTCTACCTGGACGTCGCGGACCCCGATGCGGCGCGAGCTGAAGTGGTCTCCGCGCTGTCGTCCATGACCTCTCTCGACGTGGCCGCCATCGACGCATCGCTCATCGCCTACGAGGGCGACGATGCCGTCGAGCACCTCATGTCGGTGTCCGCTGGACTCGAGTCGATGGTGGTGGGCGAACGCGAAATCTCCGGCCAGGTGCGCCGCGCCCACATCGACGCGCGCGAGGCTGGTCACTTGTCTCCCGCATTGGACCGCCTCTTTCAGTCGGCGCTGCGCACGTCGCGCGTGGTCGCTTCCTCCACGGGACTGGGCACGTCCGGCCGGTCGGTCATGTCCGTCGCCTTCGACCTTGCCGACCCGACCGTAGCCTGGCGGGGCGCCAGCGCGCTCGTGGTGGGCACCGGAGCACTCGCGGAGACTGGCGTAGGGGTGTTGCGCGGTCGCGGCGCGCGCGTGTCAGGCGTGTACTCGCCGTCTGGACGCGCCGACGACTTCGCCGCGCGCTACGAGCTTCCTGTCGTCACTGCCGAGCGCCTCATCGACGCGCTCGAAGAGGCCGACGTGGTGCTCGCGTGCTCGGGTGGGGAGTCCATCGTGCTGACCCCCAACCTTGTCGCGCAGGCCATGAACTCGCGCACTCACTCCCTGACCCTCATCGACCTGGCTTTGCATCGCGATGTCGCCGACGGCGTGGAGTTGTTGCGCGACGTCCATGTGGTGCGGCTGGAGGACGTCAAGTCGCACGCCCCAGAGGAGTCCATGGCGGCACTCGAATCGGCTCGCGCCATCGTCGCCCACGCGGTTGCCCGCTTCTCGACAGGCGAGTCCGGTCGCTCCGTCGACCCCGCCATCGTCGCGTTGCGGGAGCACGTGTTCGGCCTGCTGGAGCGGGAGGTAGCGCGGGTACGACCAGGCCCGGGTGCCGACGTGTCGGGCTACGTCCAGGCCGCCGCCACAGAGGAGGCGCTCAGGCACTTCGCCAGGTCACTCCTCCACACGCCCACCGTGCGCGCCAAGGAACTCGCGGAGTCGGGGCAGTCGGACGAGTACTTGAGTGCGCTCAGCATCCTGTACGGGCTTGACGTTGCGGTGCCGGACGACGCCTGCCCAGCGCAAGAGATCGACGACTCCGGCGAACGCTAGGCTCCCCACGCGTCGGCCGAGTTATCCCCGGCGTGCTCCGCCCTAGAGGTCCAGCCGCTCCAGCATGTCGGTGACAAGCGCCGCCACCGCGGAGCGCTCTGAACGCTCCAGCGTCACGTGGGCAAACAGGTCGTTGCCCTTGAGCGCCTCGATCACCGCGGCGACGCCATCGTGGCGACCCACGCGCAGGTTGTCGCGTTGTGCCACGTCGTGGGTCAGCACCACCCGCGAATCGCTCCCAATGCGGCTGAGCATCGTGAGCAGCACGTTGCGCTCCAGCGACTGCGCCTCGTCCACGATCACGAAGGCGTCGTGCAATGAGCGCCCGCGGATGTGCGTCAGCGGCAGCACCTCAAGCATTCCCCGCGCCATGACCTCCTCGACCACTGCCGAGCTCACCACGGCACCCAAGGTGTCGAAGACGGCCTGCGCCCAGGGATTCATCTTCTCTGCCTCTGAACCGGGAAGGTAGCCCAACTCCTGACCACCCACCGCGTACAGGGGCCTGAACACCATGATCTTCTTGTGCTGGCGGCGCTCCATCACTGCCTCGAGGCCAGCGCACAGCGCGAGCGCCGACTTGCCGGTGCCTGCGCGCCCACCCATGGAGACGATGCCGATCGAGTCGTCCATCAAGAGGTCCAGCGCGATGCGCTGCTCCGCAGACCGCCCGTGCAGACCGAACACTTCGAGGTCGCCGCGCACCAACTTCACCGTGCCTTCGCTCGTCACCCTGCCCAGCGCCGACCCCCGTGCCGAATGCATCACCAACCCCGTGTGAACGGGGAGAGCGGCGACGTCCTCGCCACACTCGACCTCCGCCGGGGCCGGGATCGTCTCGGCGTCCCAGAGGCCCGCCATCTGCTCTTCGCTCAGTTGGATCTCGCGCATCCCTGTCCAGCCGGACTCGATGGCGAGTTCCGCCCGATACTCCTCGGCCTCCATGCCGAGCGCAGACGCCTTCACGCGCATCGGCAAGTCCTTGGACACCACTGTGACGACGTTTCCTTCAGCGCGCAGGCTGGCCGCTACCGACAGGATGCGGGTGTCGTTGTCTCCCAGCCGGAAGCCGCTCGGCAAGACGGCCGGGTCGGTGTGGTTGAGTTCGACTCGCAGGGTGCCGCCGGCGTCGTTCACGGGGATCGGCTTGTCAAGCGTGCCGTGGTGCACCCGCAGGTCATCGAGTGCCCGCAACGCGGAGCGGGCAAAGTAGCCAAGCTCCGGGTGGTGGCGCTTTGCCTCGAGTTCCGTGATGACCACCACTGGCAAGACCACGGAATGCTCGGCGAAACGCTTGAGCGCCCGCGGATCCGACAGGAGCACCGATGTGTCGAGTACGAAGGTGCGCACCCCCACGTTGGTGGTCGAAGCGATGCTGGTCTCGATGCTGGTGTGGGTCACGGGGTCTCCCGGCGATTCAGGCCGCAGGGCACCCATCGCCCGGCGGCGATGAGGTCAGAACGGTCCCGGATGGGGCCGCCTTGGGTGAACTACCACGTGGCCGACGCTACGCCGGAGCGGGCGCAACATCCTGAGACACGCCGCCCGTCACCGCTTCGTAACTCACGCCCCCGCGGCCGGGCGTGGCGCACCGCCACCCCCTCGACGCGGCTCGATCCGAGCCGGCCCCTGGCGAGTTACCGCCCGCGCCGACGTTCCCGCTGGGCGTAGCTACGCAGGGCACGCAAGAAGTCGACGCGCCGAAAGTCCGGCCAGTACGCGTCGCAGAAGTAGAACTCGGTGTGCGCGCTTTGCCACATGAGAAAGCCGCTCAGGCGCTGCTCACCTGACGTGCGGATCACCAGGTCTGGATCAGGCTGACCCTTGGTGTACAGGTGCGCCGCGATGTGTTCCACAGAGAACTGCTCGGCGACCTCCTCGAGCGAGTGCCCCGCTGCCACGCCTGCCAGCAGAAACGACCGCACGGCGTCGGCGATCTCGTGACGCCCCCCATAACCCACGGCGACGTTGACATGAAGTGCAGACGCATCCTTGGTCGAGTCGACCGCGGCATTCAGACGACGAGTGATCTCGGCTGGCAGTAGCGAGGAGTCGCCCACGTGCTGGAGGCGCCAACGGCCGTCACGTGCAAGCCGCTCCACCGCGTCGACGATGATCTCCAGAAGCGCGCCCAACTCGGCCCCGTCGCGGCCGAGGTTGTCCGTCGACAGCATCCACAGCGTGACCACCTCGACGCCGCTTTCTTGGGACCACTCGAGAACTTCGGTGATCTTGTCTGCCCCGCGCTGGTGGCCATGGGCGGCGCTGGCGCCGCTGAGTTTGGCCCAGCGACGGTTGCCATCAAGGATGACGCCGATGTGACACGGCCCGGAACCGCGCGCTCTGAGGTCGCGAGTAAGTAGCGCCTCGTACCCGCGGTACGCGGCTTCACGAATCCCCATGCACAACCTCCGCAACTGATGCTACGGCGAATTGCGCGCTCGCCAACCTACGGTATCGTAGGTTTGTGGCTACTACACCGACGCCAGCCGAGGGCAATACTCCCAACGCCGGGCGCAGCGCACCCGCGCCGGAGGACGCCCTCCCGACGATCGACAAGCCGTTGCTACGCGGATGGCTGCACCTCGGCGCGGCGCCTCTCGCCCTCGTCGCTGGCATGGCGCTGGTCGTCTTTGCGCCCACGCTCGAGGGTCGCGCCTCCTCCGCGATCTTCACGCTCACCGCAGTGTTGCTGTTCGGCACGTCGGCCGTATACCACCGCGGCAACTGGTCTCCCAGAACACAAGCGGTGCTTCGCCGCATGGACCACGCCAACATCTTCCTCATCATCGCCGGAACGTACACCCCCCTCTGCGTCATCCTTCTCGACCGCGATACCGCCATCGTGGCATTGTCGATCGTCTGGACTGGCGCGGTCTTGGGCCTGTTGTCCCGCATCCTGTTCCTCAATGCACCCCGCTGGGTATACGTGCCGATGTATATCGCGCTTGGGTGGGTCTCCATCGGCTACATCCAACCGCTCTATGAGGCTGGCGGAATGACGGTGGTCGCGCTCATCGGAGCAGGCGGCCTGTGCTACACCGTGGGGGCGGTGTTCTACGGCTTCAAGTGGCCGGGCGCGTCAGCGCGCTACTTCGGCTTTCACGAGATCTTTCACTCACTCACGATCGCCGGATTCGCCTGCCACTACGTCGCCGCCGCCATCGCGGTCCTGAACGCCTGACGCCTTCTTCCGCTGCGCCTCCTGCTCGCGTTCAACCTGCTCGCGCTCAGCGTCCCTGCGAATCTTGCGCAAGTGCTTGGTGAGCGACCAATAGATCACGATGATCGCGAGCGCCATCACGAACGTTGCCAAAAAACCCCAGAATCCAGGGCCAACTTGGTAGTACTTGGGATCCACGATGCCTCCAGGGACTATCCTGCCTCACAATGAGCGTTGATGATTTCCTAGAAGATGACGCCCCGGCCAGGCCGCGCCTCTCGACGCGCGCCAGGTGGCTCGTCGGCGTCGGCCTCGCCGTGCTCATCGGCGTGTCAGCACTGTGGGCGTGGTGGATTGCCGACCAGCCGGTGCGATGGCGGGAGGTGGGCTTTGCGATCGTCTCCCCCACCGAGGCAAGCGTCACCTACGACGTATTCCTCTACGGCGAAGGGCCCGTGACCTGCCACCTGCAGGCGCTCAATGTGCGCTTCGCCGAGGTAGGCGTCACGTCCGCACAGTTCGACCCGGCCGACGGTTCGGAGCAGCGAGTGACGACCACGATGGTCACCACCGAGGAGGCCACGACGGCAGTGGTGGACTACTGCGAGGCGGACTAGCGGCGGACCCTCCACAGCCAGTGATTGTCCTCCTGGCAGGGACTTCGTTATGCTTGACCACTTCGCCGACAAGGAAGTGATGATGACCGAGCAGACCAGTACCTGGCTGACCCAAGAGGCATTCGACCGCCTGCAGCAGGAGTACGACCACCTCGTCAAGGTGGGGCGCGTCGACATCGCCAACGAAATCGATGAGCGCCGCCAAGAGGGCGACCTCAAGGAGAATGGCGGCTACCACGCGGCCCGCGAGGAACAGGCCAAGCAAGAGGCACGCATCCAGCAGTTGCGTGGAATCCTGGAGTCGGCGCACGTCGGCGAACCAGCCAAGGACGGCACCGTCCAGTCCGGCTCCGTCGTCAGCGCCAAGGTGGCCGGCCGAGACATGCGGTTCCTGGTGGGGTCGCGCGAAGTGGCCGAGGGCACCGACATCGACGTGTTCAGCGCGCAGTCTCCGCTCGGCGAGGCCCTCATCGGGCACAAGGCAGGCGACACGACGTCCTACGTGGCCCCCAATGGCAACGAGATCGTGGTCGAGATCGTCAAGGTCGAGCCCTTCACGCCCTAGCGGGCGGCACGCTCAAGCAACACGACCGCCTCGAAGTGCGCCGTCTGCGGAAACATGTCGAACAGTCGCGCCTCGACGGGCACGAGCGACGGCATGGCAGCCAGGTCGCGTGCAAGGGTCACGGCGTTGCAACTCGAGTAGACGACTCGAGGGACACGACTCGACTCCAGCCACCGTGCGAGGTCGGCTCCAATGCCGCGGCGCGGCGGGTTCACGATCACCACGTCTGGCGAATCGTGTGCCGACGCCCACAGCGTCGCGTCGGCGGCCACGAACCGCACCTCGTCGGCCCCTGCCACGCCGCGAGCGGCCATGTCGGACGCGGCATCGCGGGCGCTCAGCACTGCCTGCTCCGAGGACTCCACCCCCGTGACGGCGCGCCCTCGGGCAAGGCAGTGAAGCGCGAAGCCGCCCACGCCGCAGTACAGGTCCCACACGGTGCGTGGCCGGGACTGCGCCACCCACTGCGCGACGTGCGCATACAGAGCACGTGCCATGTCCGTGTTGGTTTGGAAGAAGCTCTGGGGACGCAGGCGAAGGTCCACCGTGCCAAGGGCCATGTGAAGTTCCGCCTGCTCGGTCAGGACGATCTCACGTTCGCCCTCCATCACGGCACGATGCTCTGGCAAGACGTTGACCGTGACAACTGTGAGCGCTGGGAGTTCGCCCTGAAGCCACGCCAGGTGCTTGCGCATCCGTGCGAGGGGCTCCGTGGAACGCACCACGAAGCGAGCCATGAGTTCACCTGACGGCGAGGTGGTCACGATGATGTGCTTGAGCTCTCCGCGCCGCTCCGGCACGCTGTAGGGCTGCAACCCAGCCACCGACACAAACCGTGAGAGAGCGGGAAATGCGGCCGTCAGCGTGGGGTCGTAGAGCGGGCAGTCCCGCAAGTCAACGCCATGCCCGTCCGCGTCGAGGATGCCCACCGTAGGCTGATCGACAGTGCCTGCCACGACCATCTTCGCTTTGGTTCTGAAGCCAGACTCGGGGCCCACCATCGGCGGCTGCCACTCGATCGATGTGGCGGCGTCTCCCAGCGCTTCGCGTAGCAGCCGCTCCAGCGTGTCCTGCTTGGACGCCACCTGGCGCGCGTAGGGCGTCTCGATGAGGGTGCAGGAGCGACACCGGCCCGAATCGTAAGCGAGACAATCCACTGTGAGGGGTGAGTTGCTTCAGCGCTTGCGGCGCTTGCGCACCTTGATCTGGGAGGTGGTGACTTTGGTGCGGGCGCGCCTGAGCGCCTCCTTGGATCTCTCCGCCATGAGGGGTATCTGGCCTGTGATCGGGGGAAAGGGGTCTTCCTTCGCCAGGATGAACTCCTTGTGCAAGCCACGTGCGAACGCGGTGGTGAAGGCGAGGATAGGCACTGCGATGACGGCTCCTGCGAGCCCCGCGAGCAGGGTGCCTGACGCGACCGCAAGCAGGATCGCCAGCGGGTGAACGGAGGCGGCCTTGCCGAACAGCCACGGGTACAGAATGTTGCCCTCCGTCTGCTGCACCACCATCACGATCACCAGCATGAGCAAGGCGGTCGTCCAGCCGCCGTCGACGAGTGCCACGAGCACGGCAACAGCGCCGGAAATCGCCGCACCGAACATGGGAATGAAGGAGAAGAGGAACACGGCGATACCGATCGGGAGCGCCAGCGGCACGCCGAGGATCCAGGCGCCGACGCCGATGCCGACGGCGTCGATGAAGGCGACCAACACCGACGTCTGGGTGTAGCGACGCAGCGTCGTCCAGCCAGCCCGGCCCGCGCGGTCGAGACTGGCTTGCGCGTTCTTGGGCGCGATACGGACGAAGAACGCCCAGATGGTGGCCCCGTCGCGCAGGAAGAAGAACAGTGCCAGAAGTGCGAGCACCACTCCAGCGATGAGCGCGGTGACGGTTCCGGTGACGCTCCATGCGCCTGAGGCGAGACCCCAGGCGTTCTCGCGGACCGTATTCATCACCTGGTCAACCGTGTCGTTGATCTGCTCGCTCGACACGTGCAGAGGGCCATCGACAAGCCAGTTCACGAGCGTGTCGAAGCCCTCGGCCGCGGAATCGCGCAGCGAATCGAAGCCGGTCACCACTGACGCGCCGACGGCGAATGCCAGCCCCAGCACCACGGTGACGAGCGAGAGCACGGCGATCAGCGCGCCGAGCCCGCGCGGGATCTTGAACCGATGCAACCAACTCACCAGGCGCTCGAGCGGCGCGGCGATCAGCAAGGCGATGACGAGCGGGAGCACGATCGCGCTCAGGATTGTCACCACCTTGGCGATGGCGATGAGCACGATGCCGACCACGATGATGCGCCACGACCAGGCGCCAGCCACTCTCAGGGGCAAGGGGACCGTGGTGGTCACCGTGTCAGGCGCACCGCCGATCGCGCTCTCGACAGGGGTTGCGGACTGCTCCGTTTCGAACTCATCTGACGCCATGCATCGAGCGTAGCGTGAGCGCTGGAACACAACACATGTGGTGCGACGTTGAAGGATCGGAGGTGGCACACATGCTTGGTGTGACGAAGACGCAGATGGTCACGAAGGACAAGGCGCTCGAGGGTCGAGACGTCCCCCTGCAGGTGACGGAACGGCACGTGGTGTTGGGCACGCCGCTCAAGGGCCCGTGGCCCGACGGCATGGAGGTGCTGTACGTGGGCATGGGGTGCTTCTGGGGCGCTGAGCGCATCTTCTGGCAACTTGACGGCGTGTACTCGACGGCGGCGGGGTACATCGGCGGCTGGACCAAGAACCCCACGTATCAGGAGACCTGCACGTCGCTGACGGGCCACACCGAAGCCGTGCAGATCGTGTATGACCCCGCCGAGGTCTCAATCGAGACTCTGCTGGCGGCGTTCTGGGAGAACCACGATCCGACGACGCCGAATCGGCAGGGTGGGGACGTCGGCACCCAGTACCGGTCCGCGATCTTCACCACGACACGGGAGCAACTGACGGCGGCCGAAGCCACCCGCGACACCTACCAGGAGCGGCTCGCCGCCAAGGGCTTCGGGGCGATCTCGACGCAGATCGCTTCAGTGGCCGACGCCGGGGACGGCCAGTTCTACTTTGCCGAGGATTACCACCAGCAGTACCTGTACAAGAACCCGGGCGGCTACTGCAATCACGGGTTCTGCCAGGTCAGTTACGCCTAGCGGAGGATTTCGGCCACAAAGTCGATCTGCTTGGCGGTCTGGTGCATCTGGCCGCCCTCGTGCCCGTTGTAGGGGTAGATCTCGATGCGCTTGGCGACATCGGCCGAGCCGTGGTTTCCGTACCAGTTGTAGGCGGCGAATCCCGTTGACGGTGGGCAGATGTCGTCCATGAGCGCGACCGACCATAGCGAAGGAGCGTTCGCACGCTTGGCGAAGTTGACGCCGTCGAAGTAAGACAGCGTGTTCAGCGCCTGCTCGTCCCTGTCGCGATGCACCGAGAGGTACATCGTGATCTCGGCATAGGGCATCGTGTCGACGAGCTCGAGGGAGCGCTGGAAGTAGCACATGAAGGGAACGTCTGGCATCACGGCCATGAGGTCGGGCACCAAGCCAGCGGCCGCGAGCGTGATGGCGCCGCCCTGAGAGCCTCCCTTGAACACCACGCGAGTCGGATCGACGCCCTCAAGCCCACGCACCGCGTCCACCGCCCGCACCGCGTCAGTGAACACGCGTCGGTAGTAGTACTCCTGCGGCGACTCGATGCCTCGGGTCATGAAGCCGGGACTGGAGGGCCCCCCGCCGACGGGGTCGGCCGTGTCGCCGCCGCTGCCCCAGGCACTTCCCTGCCCCCGCGTGTCCATGAACAGGTACGCGTACCCAGCGGACGGCCACAGCGTGTGCTCAATGGCGAGCCCCCTGCTTCCGCCGTAGCCGCTCACCTCGACGATGCAGGGAAGAGGCTCCGCGGCCCCTGTCGGCCGGGCGTACCAAGCCCTGATGGGGTGACCCCCGAATCCAGGGAACGTGACATCGGTGACCTCGACACCGGACAGCCGCAACGTATCGCCCAGGACAACCTCTCCGCCGATCGCGCGGGCCTGGGCCAACGTCGTCGCCCAGAAGTCATCGAAGTCTGCTGGCTCCCGCACATCTGGCTGATATGCGCGAAGCTCTGAAAGTGGCAAGTCAAGAAGCGCCATGTCGCGTGTCCCCTGGTGGCAAGCCCGTGTCGCTAGCGGCGCAAGTAACTCAGCAGGCGCAGCATCTCGATGTAGATCCAGATGATCGCAAAGACGAGGCCGTAGGCGGCGCTCCACTCCCACTTGGCGGGAAGGCCCTTGATCACGCCCGTCTCCACAAAGTCGAAGTCGCTGATCAGCATGAGCGCGCCGATCGCGATGGCGAACAGCGACAGAATGAGTCCGAGGTTGACGCCCAGCCCGCCAATCTCCACCTCGCGCATGTTGAAGCCTCCGAACATCACCATGGCCACGTTGACGAGCGAGAACGCCACATAGGCGGGAACGGCGATCGCCAGGAACTTGCGGATCTTCTTCGAGCCGCGGATCCAGCCCATGCGATACGCGGTCAGCGCGCTCGCAAAGACGATGGCGGTCGCGATGAGGGCCTGCATGATGATGCCGCCGTACTCCGCCTCGTAGTAGACGGACATGCCACCGGCCGCTCCACCGAAGAGGGCGATCGTGACGGCCATCAGCGCGGGCTTGGGCTCGTGGCGGGTCCCGAAGGCGACCACCAGGCTCATGCCGAACGCTGCAAAGGAGATGGGGAGGGTCAGCTCAGGGATCAGCATTCCGACGAGCACCGCGGACGTTGCGGCGAGCAGGAAGAGCGAGGCCGCCTTGGCGATCGTGCCCTCATACGTCATGCGGTCGTCAAAGCCCTCAACGCCGGTCGGCTGTGGCTGCGCGCCGAAGCCGACGGGGCTTCCAGGCTGGAACTGCTTGGTGTTGCTAAAGACCGGGTTGGCCACAATGCCTCCTGTGAGTTTCCCCTCAAGTTTAGTCGTAACGCGAGATCGCTACTCCACCCGCTCAACGCCTGGCGCGCCCCGTTCATGCCCGCCACGCGTGCCCTACAAGATCTTGCGCCGGTAGGCGACCATTGCGGACACGTAGGCGCCGACGAGGATGGCCACGCACCATGCCAGCGCGACCCAAATGTCGCTGCCAATGGATTGTTGGGCCAGCAGATCGCGAATCGTGTTGACGATCGCTGTCACCGGCTGATTCTCAGCGAACCATCGCACGGGACCAGGCATCGTCTCGGTGGGCACGAACGCCGAACTGATGAACGGCAGGAAGATGAGCGGGTACGAGAACGCGCTCGCGCCGTCGACAGTCTTCGCTGACAGTCCCGCGATGACGGCGATCCACGTCAGCGCCAGGGTGAAGAGCATGAGGATTCCAGCAATCGCGAGCCACGCCACCACTCCCGCCCCCGATCGGAAGCCCATGAGTAGGGCGACGAGCACGACGACCACAAGCGAGATGACGTTGGCCGCGAGCGACGTCAGCACGTGTCCCCACAGCACCGAGGATCTGGCGATGGGCATGGACTGGAACCGCTCGAAGATCCCTCCCTGCAGATCCAGGAACAGTCGGTATGCGGTGTACGCAATGCCAGACGCGATCGTGATGAGCAGGATGCCAGGAAGGAGATAGTTGACGTACGAGTCCGTGCCTGTCTCGATCGCGCCGCCGAAGACGTAGACGAAAAGCAGCATGAACGCGATCGGCATCACGGCGGTCGTGATGATGGTGTCGGGGCTGCGGGAGATGTGGCGCAGCGACCGTCCTGTGAGTACGGCGGTGTCGCCGATGAAGTGCGAGGTCATGATCGGTCCCTACGTGTGCTCAGCGCCCTCGCCGACGAGGGCGAGGAACACTTCTTCGAGGGATGGCTGCTTCTCGACGTACTCGACGGTGGCGCTCGGGAGCAGCTTCTTGAGCGCCGCGAGCGTGTCGTTGACGAGAATCCGGCCGTGGTGGAGGATCGCGATGCGGTCCGCGAGGTGCTCGGCCTCATCCAAGTACTGCGTGGTGAGCAGCACCGTGGTGCCGCCGTCGGCAAGCCTCTTGATGGTGCGCCAGACCTCGATACGCGCCTCTGGATCAAGCCCCGTCGTGGGCTCGTCAAGAAAGATCACCGGCGGATCGCCGATGAGGCTCATGGCAATGTCGAGACGCCGACGCATGCCGCCGGAGTAGGTCGACGCCGCCCTGGAACCGGCGTCGGTAAGCGCGAAGCGGGCCAGGAGGTCGTCTGCGATGGCACCGGGGTCGTCCAGGTGG
Organism: Demequina sp.; assembly: GCF_016278775.1. GTDB lineage: Bacteria > Actinomycetota > Actinomycetes > Actinomycetales > Demequinaceae > Demequina. The sequence continues at coordinate 25,378 of NZ_JADQBF010000094.1, forward strand.
CGGAGCTTGGCGACCAGCACGAGGTTCTCCCGCCCTGTCAGTACCTCGTCGACAGCGGCGAACTGGCCGGTGAGACTGATGGACTCCCGGACGTCACCCGCCTGAGTGGCGGTGTCGAAGCCGTTGACCGCCGCGGTTCCCGCATCGGCCTTGAGCAGCGTCGACAGGATCTTCACCACGGTGGTCTTGCCCGCTCCGTTGGAGCCGAGCAGGGCGAAGATGCTCCCGGGGGCGACGTCAAAGTCAACTCCGCGCAGCACGTGCACGTCGCCGAACGACCTCTGCAGGCCCTGCACCGTGATCGCGGGCTCCCTGGCGGCGGTCATTGTCCTGGCCCCGTGGAGTCGAGCCGATCAATGACGGTGGTGAGCCGCATGCGCTCCTTCGCGATCCATTGAGCGTCGGCGTAGTTGCGGACAAACGCTTCGCAGAACTCCACGGGGTCGTCGCTGACCACCCCACGCAACGGCGTACCGTCCGCGGCGCTCTGGCGGAACAGGTCGGCGAGATCCTCGAGCATCGCCATCATGGCGTCGCCCGTGGTGATCGCGCCGTAGTACATGAGGTACCGCTCGCAAGCCGCGGCGGCGCCGCGGTAGGGCTCGGGAAGCGCCTTGATGGTCGCCTTGTACTGCCGGTAACGCTTCTTGTCGTCAAACGATCCGGTGACTTTCTCGATCCAATTGGTCATGACGGGGTCCCTTCATCGTGGAGCTGTTCAAGTCGATCTGCGAGGAAGCTCCACGTCCTCCAGAACTCGTCCAGGTAGTCACGTCCTTGCGCGTTGAGCGAGTAGACCTTGCGCGGTGGCCCCTTCTCGGAGGGGACCTTCTGGACGTCAACAAAGCCGCGCTGCTCGATGCGGACCAGCAGCGCGTAGATGGTGCCTTCGGCGATGTCGGCGAATCCCTGCTCGCGCAGCCGCGCGGTGATCTCGTACCCGTATGCGGGCTGGCTCGCCACGATGGCGAGGACGATGCCCTCAAGGGTTCCCTTGAGCATTTCTGTGATCTGCTTGCCCACGCGTCCGCTCTCCTCGCTACTCATTGTCACTACCTACTGGTAGATAGTAACGCTAAATAGCGAGAGCGCAAGTGGGTAACTGCGAAAGCGAGGGCGCGCGCCACATCCCGTCAATCGCGAGTGCCCCCGGCGGGATTCGAACCCGCACTGTGCCGATTTTAAGTCGGCTGCCTCTGCCGGTTGGGCTACGGGGGCCAGGCCGCCGCCGTGGCGCGGCCGCCTACGAGAGAACCTAGCGAACCAACTCGGCCGCGGAGAAGGCGATGCCGTCCAGGATGTCGTGCTCGCTGGTCACCACGTGGGGTAACTCGCCCCCAGCATCGTGCACAGCGGTCCGCACCCGCCCCATCAAGGTGTGCCACACGAGCGCACCAGCCCCGATGACGTCAACGCGTCCCGGGTGCATGAAGCCCAGCGCGGCCCGCGAGTCGCGGGAGGCGTGCAGCAACTCGTCGCAAGCCTTCATCGCAGCGTCGATGGGCAGCACCGCGCCGTTGATGCGATCACGATCGTACGAGTGCAAGCCCAGCGCGTGAGCGGTGACCGTGGTGATGGAACCCGCCAGGCCCACCAGCGTGCGGGTACGTTCAACGGGCACGCCCTCAAACGCGGCGTCGATCGCCGCGTGGATGTCGCGCACCGCCTCGCCAATCTCGTTGGGCTCTGGCGGGTCGGACACCAGGTGCCGCTCGGTCATGCGCACACAACCCACGTCCATGGAATGCGAGAAGTCCGGGTGCTCCGTTCCAAGCACCACCTCGGTGGAGCCGCCGCCGAGGTCCACCACCAGGTACGGCGCGTCGTGGCTCGCGTCGAGCACCGACGTGGCGCCGCGGAAGCTCAGCTCGGCCTCCTCGTGGCCTGAGATGACCTCGGGAAGCACGCCAAGGCGCTCACTCACTCCATCCAAGAACTGCTGGCGGTTGCGCGCGTCTCGCGTGGCCGATGTGGCCACAAACCGGATGGCCTCCACCGCGTGCTCTTTGCACAACGCCGCCGCATCGTCGACGGCCGCGAACGTTCGGTCGAGCGCGTCGATCGCGAACTCGCCCGTCTTGTCCACGCCTTGGCCTAGCCTCACCACCGTCATGGTGCGCACCACGTCGGTGAGTCGTCCGTCGGCGACATCGGCGATGAGGAGGCGCAGGGAGTTGGTGCCGCAATCCACGGCAGCGACGCGAGTCATGGGTGCCAGCCTATCCGCGCTCGGCAACCGGCGAACTCGCGCGCGGAACGTCACACGAACACCGACCCGGACGCCACGTGTCGGCCATGAGGGCCAGCGCCTCGTCGCCCAAGGGGTTGACGCCGGGCCCGGAGGCCAGCGCGTGACCCACTAGCACGTGCAGGCACTTGACGCGGTCCGGCATGCCTCCCGCCGAGATGCCGTGGATCTCTTCCACGTCCTCGATCGCGTAGCGCTCCTCCAGGTAGCGTTCGTGCGCCGCGCGGTACGCGGCGGCAAGCGCCTCGTCGTCGCGCAAGCGCGCTTGCATCGGCCTCATGGTGCCCGTCGCCTCGAGCGTCGACACCGCCGCGACGGCGCCAGGGTGAGTGAGGTAGTACAGCGTGGGGAACGGGGCGCCGGCTGGGAGCCTGGGCGCCGTGGTGACGACGGTGGGGTTGCCACACGCGCAGCGAGCCGCCACAGCGATCACTCCCCTGGGCACACGACCCAACTGGGCGCGCAGGGTCTCGATGTCCTCAGGGGCGACGCTCACCCGCCCAACTCTACGGGCGTGTTCGTGGGTCCAGTCTCGGCATCGTCCGATTGCCCCGGCAGTGAACCCGTGGGTGGCGGCGCCGCCGACTCCTGGCCCGCCGTCTCGATCGACGCCCACATCTGGTCGTACCAGGGGCGTTGGTCAACGTCCGTCTCGCCAGCGCGCTCCGCGTCCACCGAGCCTTCCGCCGCCGGCCGCGCCACCTCAGGATCCACCACTCGGTAAGGCGTCTCTCCGGGAAACACGTACGCCAATCGCTCGCGGGCTTGCGCGACCACGAACGCCGAGTCGTCCCAGCGGTTGAGCTCCGCGCCGAGGTCAGCGACCTCCGCCTCTGCGGCGTCGCGTTCTGCCCGCAAATCGTTGATCTGGGCTCGCTGATCCATGTACACCCTCGCCGACGGCCACACCAGAGCGAAGGCCAGACCCAGCACACCGGCGAGCACGAGCGTTCGCCACGACATTACGGCGGCGAGAGACCCGCGTGCGGGCGCCGCCTGGACTGCTGGCTTGACCGTGGGCACGCTCCCTGACGACGCTGCCTTCCCCGGGCGGGCTGGCGGGGCGCCGCGCACGCCGCCCCCTCGCGTCGCTGCACCGCGTGACGATCCGGTGCGCGCAGACGAACGCGGCGCGCCGGGACGGGTGGGGGCAGACATGCCCTCATTGTCCTG
>NZ_JADQBF010000026.1 GCF_016278775.1 Demequina sp.
CGCTCACCGTGGGCGGTGTCGACGTGCGTGCGCTCGCGTCCGAGTACGGCACGCCGCTGTATGTGGTGGACGAGGCCGACTTCCGCGCCCGCGCCCGGGGGTTCCGTCAGCACTTCACCGCGGCCTTCGGTCGCCACGGCGCGAACTGCGATGTCTTCTACGCGTCCAAGGCGCTGCTGAGTTCGCAGATCGCCGCTTGGGCGCTCGACGAGGGCCTTGGTGTGGACGTGGCCAGCGGCGGAGAGCTCGAACTCGCGCTGCGCGGCGGCGTGCCGGGGGAGCGGATCACGCTGCACGGCAACAACAAGTCGGACGCCGAACTCACGCGCGCGCTCGAGGTGGGAGTGGGCCGCATCGTGGTCGACTCGATGACGGAGATCGAGGTGCTGTCCGGAATCGCCCAGGCCGCTCGCGTGGCCGCGCCCGTGCTGGTGCGCATCACCACGGGGGTCCATGCAGGTGGCCACGAGTACATCGCCACGAGCCACGAGGACCAGAAGTTCGGGCTGTCGCTCGCTACCGGCGCCGCGCTCGAGGCGCTGCGCGCGGTGCATGCCTCGCCGCACCTCGCACTGCGCGGTATCCACACGCACATCGGCAGCCAGATCCTGTCGATCGGAGCGTTCAAGGACTCCGCCGAGCGGATGCTTCGCCTGCGCGCCGACTTCGCGGCAGAGACCGGCTTTGAGATGCCGGAGGTGGACCTCGGAGGCGGCTACGCGATCGCCTACACGCCTGAGTCGGAAGCCATGGATGTGGAGAAGGCGTCTCTGGAGATCGCCGACGTGGTGGCACAGGGCGTCGAGGCCGCTGGCGGCGGCTGGCCCCACATCTCGATCGAACCCGGCCGCGCGATCGCCGGGCCTTCTGGCATGACTCTCTACACCGTCGGCGTTACCAAGGACGTGGCGCTCGAGGGGGGCGGCCAACGGCAGTACGTGGCCGTCGACGGCGGGATGAGCGACAACATGCGCACCATCACCTACGGCGCCGAGTACACGGCCGCGATCGCGTCGCGCACGTCCGAGGCTCCGCCGGTGCAATCGCGCGTGGTGGGCAAGCACTGCGAGAGCGGCGACATCGTGGTGCGCGACGTGGACTTGCCGTCTGACGTCGCGCGCGGCGACCTCCTGGCGGTGCCCGCCACTGGCGCGTACGGCCGCGTGATGGCGAGCAACTACAACTCGGTGCTCAGGCCCGCAGTGGTGGCGGTGCGTGACGGCGCGTCTCGTGTGCTGATCAGGCGCGACACCCTGGACGACCTGCTCGGCTGGGACGTGGCGCCCTAGCGGGAAGGCGAGCGCGGGAACAGGCCTCTCTCGCCCGGCGTTTCCATAGCGGGCAGACATTTCGCCCAAAACGGATCACCGGAAGGGAGCAGCTCCCATGAATGCCACCGTCGATCACAGCAAAGACGGCTCGGCGGACCCCGTTCACGAGGCCACCGAGACTCTCCAGCACATCGCGGACGAAGTAGAGCGCGAGCGTGCCGAACGCGGTCGATCGGATATCGATCAAATTCATCTGTCCGATGGCGAAGAGCTTTCCACCCAGTTGGGGGCAGCTCATCCGGATTCCAATGAAGACGGCGCCGCTGATCGCGAGAACGCGCCTCGCGCAGGGCGGACCTCCGAAGGCGTCATCCCAATTCAGAACGGCATGAAGAATCCGCACTAGCGGGACCGCCATCGCTGGCAGCCAGCAACCGCTCGGTTGCGACGCTGCGCCGGGGCCGTAGCCCCGTGTACAAGGCTACGGGCGAGCGCCGGGGTCCATCCCCAGGCGTTGCGCCGAGTTCACGAGTCCCACGTGGGAGAACGCTTGCGGAAAGTTGCCAAGCATGCGGGCCTCGGAGACGCCGTACTCCTCGCTCAAGAGGCCCACGTCGTTGGCAGTGGCGAGAACCCGCTCGAACAGCGCACGCGCCTGCTCTCTGTCTCCCCGCATCGCCAGGGCGTCGATCAACCAGAAGGTGCACAGCACGAAGCTGCCCTCTGATCCCGGCAGGCCGTCGACCGACGAGCCGTCTGGGTCCTCCGTCAGATACCGCAACACGAACCCGTCGACCGTGAGGTCCCTCGCGATCGCGTCCACGGTGCGGACCACCCGCGGGTCGTCGGCAGGCAGAAAGCCCACCTCGGGAATGAGCAGCAGGCTGGCGTCGAGGCGTTGCGAACCGTAGTGCTGCACGAACGTGCCGAGCTGTTCGTCGTAGCCCTCGCGACACACCTCGGCGTGCACCTGGTCGGCGAGCGCCCGGTAGTGGACCGCATCGCCAGGAAGCCCGTGTTCGGTCACGCCCCTAGCCGCTCGGTCGAACGCGACCCACGCCATGACCTTGGAATGCACAAAGTGACGGCGGCCCCCGCGCATCTCCCAGATCCCCTCATCGGGATCCTGCCAATGACCCTCGACGTAGTCCGCCATCGCGCGCTGCAGCGCCCACGCGTCGGCGTCTGGGGCCATCCCGGCGGCACGGGCCTCGTGCATCGCGGAGAAGACCTCGCCGTAGACGTCCAATTGGAACTGATCGGCCGCGCCGTTCCCGATGCGGACCGGCACGCTGTCTTCGTAGCCCTTCAGCCAATCGAGGGTCAGCTCCGGTAGCCATCTGTTGCCCTCGATGTCGTACACAATCTGCAATTGGTTTGCGTCCCCCGCGATTGCTCGCACCAGCCAATCGCGCCAGGCGATCGCCTCAGTGAGGCACCCATTCGCAGTGAATGCCTCCAGGGTGAACGCGGCGTCGCGCAGCCAGGTGAAGCGGTAGTCCCAGTTGCGGGAACCGCCGATGTGTTCTGGCAGCGACGTGGTGGGGGCGGCCACCACGGCACCGGTCGGCTCGTACGTCAGCGCCTTGAGCGTGATGAGCGACCGGATCACTTGGTCGGACCATGGCCCGTCGACCTCCAGGCGGTCAGTCCACGCGTGCCACCACTCAATGGTGTCGCTGAGCAGCTGCTCGGTGTCCGGAGCCACCGGCGACTCGTCACCCCACTCGTGCCACGTCATCACAAACGGGACGCGTTGTCCGGCAGTCACCGTGAAGTCCGCGATGTGCTCGTGATTGTCACCCGCCATCGGGATGGGGCACGTCACCGCGACGGATTGCGAGCCGGCAACGGCGGTCACCGTAGTGCCGTCTGCACGCACCCACGGCACCGTCCGCCCGTAGTCGAACCGCAGGCTCAATGTGCTCCGCATGGACACCTCGCCCGCCACGCCCTCGACGATGCGCACCACCGTGGGCGGGCCATCCCTGTGAGGCATGAAGTCCGTGATGCGCACCGTGCCGGTCTCGGTGCGCATCTCGGTCTCGAGAATCAGGGTTTCGTGACGATAGGACCGCTGCGTGGAGATGACGTCGCCGACAGGCGCAATCGACCACTGGCCGTTGTTTTCGTCGCCGAGCAGCGCGGCAAAGCACGCGGGTGCATCGAAGCGGGGAAGGCACAACCAGGTGATCGCGCCGTCGCGGTCGACGAGCGCGGCCGTGCGCGTGTCCCCGATGAGGGCGTGGTCCTCGATGCGCGCGCTCACAGGGGGAGTTGCTCTCGCTGGTCTGTGGCGCGGTGGACAGTGGCGGCTTGGAGAGTCGTCATGACAAGGCAACACGACCTGGTCCCGAAATACTCCAAGCGCGCTGCCAGCCCTGGGGCGGTTACGTACGCCGCGCCCGCCCGGGAGGGCTCCGGGCCACCTGTGCGCGAGGCGGGACTTGAACCCGCACGTCCGAAGACACTGGAACCTAAATCCAGCGCGTCTGCCAATTCCGCCACTCGCGCGCGAGCCCACGATACCGCCACGGCGCATCCCCTAGCGCGCGCCCATCGTTCCTCGCGGCTGGAGACGCAAAGCAAACGCTCTACAAGTCCGCTCGAGTGCCGATGGGATCACCATGAACGAGTCGTTCCACCCGCGCGCGGCCGCACCGGCCGCTGGGGCGTCGGCGAGGTTGCGTCTATGACGACCCACGCCCACGCCCACGCTACTGACGCGCGGTGGACGCAGTTGATTGACGACGCGATCGCCGGTCAAGGCGTCGAGTGCCACTTCCAGCCCATCATCGATCTCGATGAGCGGGTGGTGGTGGGCTATGAGGCCCTTGCGCGCTTCGACCACCCCGACGCTCAGGGCGTGGGCCCGGACGTCTGGTTTGCGCGAGCCAAGGCACGTGGCCTTCAACCGGAGCTCGAGGCAGTGGTGTTGCGCAAGGCGCTCGCCCGGCGCGCAGACATGCCAAGGGACACGTTCCTTGCCGTGAACGTGGAGCCGGAGTCGCTGCGCCACCCTCTGGTGCGCGACCTCTTCGGTGAGATGCCGGACCTGACGGGGCTGGTGCTCGAGATCACGGAGCACTCCTCGTGGGAGTGGGCCGACTTGGAGCCGTCCATCAACGCCGCGCGGGCCAAGGGTGCGCTCATCGCGGTGGACGACGCGGGAGCGGGCTACTCGGGCCTGCAGCAGATCCTCGAGCTGCGGCCCTCCATCCTCAAACTTGACCGCGCCATCGTGCACGGCGTCGCTACCGACGAGGCCAAGGTGGCGCTCGTCGAGATGATCGGGCTATTTGCGTCGCGTGTCGACGCGTGGGTGGTCGCCGAGGGTATTGAGTCACTCGCCGATGCGAAGCGCCTGGCCGACATGCGCGTTCCGCTGGCTCAAGGCTTTCTGTTCGCAAGGCCGTCCCCCGACTTCACGGGCATCGACCCGGAGATCGCGGCGCAACTGGCGGCCTTCGCGGACCAAGCTGGGGACACGATGCACCGCCTCATTCAGACGGTGCCGACGATACCCGTAGAGCGGAGCGCGACGTATGACTGGGGTCAAGTCGAGAGTCACTGGATGGTGGTCGTGGGCAACGACCGGCGACCCCACGGCCTCGTCGACCCTGCGGCGGCGATCGCTGGAGAGTTGATCTCCACCCTCACCGTCAACGTGAACTGTAAGCCGGCCGAGGTGGCTCAGCGGATCAGCACGGCGCGCACAGAGCCGGGAGCGCCCATCATCATTACGGATGACTCGGGCCACTTCTTGGGCATCGTGACGCTCAGAAGGCTGCTGGGAAAGCTCAGCGCTCTCGCCGCCTGAGCCCTCAGTCGAGTCCGAGGTCGCGGCGCAGTTTGGCGACGTGGCCCGTCGCCTTCACGTTGTACTGAGCGAGCGCGACCTTGCCGTCTGGGTCCACCACAACGGTGGAGCGCAGGGAGCCCTCGACCGTCTTTCCGTACATCGACTTCTCGCCCCACGCTCCGTACAGGTTCTGGACCTCGAGATCGGGGTCCGACACGAGCGTGAAGTTGAGGCCCTCCTTCTCGCGGAATTTCGCGAGCTTTTCGGGAGAGTCCTTCGACACTCCCACCACCTCGTAGCCGGCGGCTTGCAGGGCGGCCAGGGAGTCGCGGAAGTCGCATGCCTGCGTCGTGCAACCGGGGGTCATGGCCGCCGGGTAGAAGTAGACGATGACGTTCCGACCGCGGTGGTCGGAAAGCGTGAACGTGCCGGTGTCGGTGGGGGCGGTGAAGTCCGGGGCTAAGGCGCCCGCCTCAAGTCGGGTGGTCATAGTCAGGCCAACCGGACAGGGCCCCACGCCATTCCCGACGCGAGGCTCTGGTTCGATTTCTTACCGGGAGGCGGATACTGCTAAAGTTGCGGGTCGCGCCAACCATGCGCCTCTAGCTCAACTGGCAGAGCAGCTGACTCTTAATCAGCGGGTTCGGGGTTCGAGTCCCCGGGGGCGTACAAGACACGAAGGCCCGGTCCTGAGGGACCGGGCCTTCGTCTGTCTTGGGGTTGGGGAGTGCCTAGGAGGCGAGTTCTCCGTCGGAGCTGAAGACGAGGCCAACGGCGATCTCGCCCTGGCGCAGCGCCGTCTTGGTGAGCGGGCCGCCCGCGTCGAGCGAGGAGAAGTCCGTCACTTCGATGCCGTAGACGTCCTCAAGGCCGAGCTGGCAGAACGTGCGCTCGGGGCACTCCGGCGGGCCACCGAGCGAGATGCCCTCGCAGTTGGCCGCGAGATCGCTCAGAGACGTCACTCCGTACTGCTCGGAGAACGCGGTGGTGACCGCGAAGGCGTTCTGGTCCTGCGCCGCTGAAGGCTCGCCGAACACGACTCCGAAGTCGGTGAAGCCGTCGAGTGCGGACTTCGTCTCCGCGATGTCTCCTGACGCCACAGCCTCGGCGTCGGCGCCGTTGACGGAGCGGTTGATGAACTCCGCTGCCGTCGCGGCATACTCGGGGATCACGTTCACCTCGCCGGACACCAGCGCGGGCATGTAGGTCTCGCGGTTGCCGATGGTGCGAACGGAGGCGTCGTAGCCGGCGTCACGGAGCACCGCGGCGTAGATCTCCGCGACCGTGATGTTCTCCGAGAAGTTCGCGGCGCCCACGACGATCGAGCCGCTGCCCTGCGAAGGCGCAGTAAGCCCCTGGTCGGTGACAAACTGCGCGGCAACCTCGGCGGAGGTCTGCCGGTCGATGTCCACGGCCTTGTTGAGCTGGATCAGGGTTGGGGTGTCCAGCACCGCTGACACGGCGTTGACGGCGTCCAGGACGGCCTCGTCTTGCGCGGTGTCGGCGTTGACCGCCGGGACGACGTTGTCCGAGTTCTGGAGCATCATGTCGTCGTCGAGGACCACGATGTCGTCGCCTGGAACGGGCAGGCACTGCTGCGCGACGGCGGTGGTGGCGCCCGTAGTGTCCGACGCCTCGGGGCTGGATTCGGTGGATTCGGTAGTTCCTGAAGAACAGGCGGCCAAGAACAGGGCCGACGTGGCGAGTGCCGCCAAGGGTGCAAGACGGGTGTGCATGATGCTCCTCGTGTGTGGTCAAACCGGTCAGCAAAAGTAACTCTTTGGAGCGGAGTTATGTTCCCCCGCACATCCTCCTCTCGACTTCTCGGCGCCGGGCGGCGGCCGGGTGGGTCAGGCGGGTACCAGTGATGTTGTGCGCAAGGGTGGCGGCGTGAGGCGCCGCTGCAGCGCCCCCATGGCAGCGTCAACCGCGAGCGTGAGCGCGGCGACAAGCACGCCGCCTGCGAGCACCTCGCCGTAACGCTGGGTGGCGAGTCCCGTGTTGATGATGACTCCCAACCCGCCGCCGGCGACGAGCGCCGCCAAGGGAACGGTCGCCACCGTCTGCGACGCGGAGGTGCGCAGGCCAGCGGCGATCAGCGGCCACGCGAGGGGGAGTTCGACGCGGGTGGCGACCTGGAGCCGCGTGAGGCCTTGGCCTTCCGCAGCCTCCCTGACGTCGGCGTCGACGTCCGCCATGCCTGTGAAGGCGTTGGTGAGGATGGGGGGGAACGCGAAGATCGCCGCCGCGATGATGACCGCGCGGTTGCCGAAGCCAATGGCAGAGGCGGCGAACAGCGTCAGCAAGGCGAGCGTCGGCACGGCCCTGGAGACGTTGGACAAGGCGACGGTGAGGCCCCCTCCACGTCGCGCGTGACCGAGCGCGATGCCGAGCGGCAGCGCAGTGAGCGCCGCGAGGCCCACCGCCGCGAACGACATGTACAGATGCTCGATGGTCAAGGCAAGGATCGAATCCTGAGCGAACTTCCATCCGCCGTCGTACGTGGGTCTGGTCAGGCCGTTCTCGCCCATCCAGTTCACGCCGGTCGAGATGTACTCCCACGCATCAGCCCAGATGCTCACGATGCCCTCCTGCGCCGCGCCCAGGGCATGGCGGCGCGCGCCGCCAACATGATGGCCAGGTCGAGCACGAGAGCCAACAGAAGGCACAGAATCACACTGGTGGCGATCTGCGCCCGGTAGTTGGACTGGAATCCCCTGAACATCAGCTGACCCAGGCCTCCATAGCCCACCACGACGCCCACGGTGACGAGCGCCACGGTGGTCACGGTCGCGATGCGCAGGCCCGCCACGATCGACGGCAACGCGTTCGGTATCTCAACACCCCACAGCAGGCGCAGTTTCGAGTAGCCGAGGCCGCGCGCGGCGTCCACGACGTCCCTGTCCACTCCTTCGAGGCCAGCCAGGATGTTGCGCACGAGCACCAGCAAGGCGTAGACCACGAGCCCGATGAGCACCGTGGTGCGGCCGATGCCAGTGAAAGGAACCAACAACGCGAACAGCGCGAGGGAGGGGATCGTGTACAGCACGCCGGTGAGTCCCAAGATGGGCCGCGTCAGCCACCGCACGTTGCGCGCCACCACCGCGAGCGGGAAGGCGATCGCGAGTGCAATGGCGACCGCCTGCAACGTGAGCGTGGTGTGGATGGTGAGTTGGTCGCTCAACTCGGTCCAGTTGCTTTCCACGTAGCGCCACGAAAGCCACGGATTGGGCGGGGCGTCGTCCATCCCACCCACCCTAGTCGCCGGTATGACATGCCTGCCCTGTACGGTAATCCGCATGGTCGGAACGGACATCGTCTTTGACAGCGCACGCAAGTCGTATCCGGACGGCACGGACGCTGTGGAGAGCCTCAGCCTTGAGGTGCGCGGCTCAGAGGTGCTGGCGTTGGTGGGGCCTTCCGGCTGCGGGAAGTCGACCACGTTGAGGATGGTCAATCGGCTCGTCGAGCCCACCTCTGGGACCATCAGCGTGGGCGGCACCGATGTAATGTCACAAAACCCCGTCCACTTGCGCCGCGGCATCGGCTACGTGATTCAGCACGTGGGGCTCTTCCCGCACCGCACTGTCCAGCAGAACGTCGCGACGGTGCCGGGCCTGTTGGGTTGGGACAAGGACCGCACGGCGCAGCGCGTCGAGCACCTGTTGACCCTCGTGGGGCTCGAACCTGCCACGTACGCCGCCCGCTACCCGCACGAGCTTTCTGGCGGGGAGCGGCAAAGGGTTGGCGTGGCGCGGGCGCTCGCCACTGAGCCTCCCGTGTTGCTCATGGACGAGCCCTTTGGGGCCGTAGACCCTCAGGGTCGCAGGAGGCTTCAGAAGGAGTTTGCCGCTCTGCAGCGCGAGCTGGGCACCACCGTCATCATGGTGACGCACGACATCAGGGAGGCGGCGTTGCTCGCGGACCGCATCGCGGTGCTGTCCAAGGGCGCGGTGCTTGAGCAGTTGGACACGCCTGAGGGTGTCACGCAGTCACCAGCCAACGACTTTGTGGCCGACTTTGTGGCGGACTTTGGGGACTGACCTACTCGGGCTTGTCGCCGGGAGGGACGCCTTGCGAGGGCGCGGCGTCGGCGTCGGGCTTGGTCTTGCCGTTGCCGTTCGCCGAGCGAGAGACCTTTGAGCGCAGGTTTGGCGCGAGGGCCGAGCGATGCTCGTTGACCCGTTCGAGCCGATCTCGCCATGACGCTCGCCACCATGCGACTTTCTCGCCGCGCTCATGGGCAGCTTCGCGCTCGAGTCGCTCTTGCACTTGCAGGAGCTCGCGACGGCGGCGTCTGCGGCGCCCGGAGGTGACGATGTAGTAGAAGGCCCCGGCGAGCCCGACGAGCACCACGGTGACCAGGATGGGCGCGAAGATGGCCAAGAGGCTCAGGCCGACGGAGGTGGCGTCCTCCGCGAAGGAGGCCAGTGGCGCTCCCGTGCCGCCGGTCGAGGCGTTGACGGCGGGTCGCGATGTCGCCTTGCCGGTGTGGACCAGGAGCGTGATGATGGCTCCGACCACGCCTGCGATCATCGGATTGTCCGTCCAGAACTGACCCGCGTCGAGTTCTGCTGCGGAGGCGCTCGCCGAGAAGATGACGCCGCCTATGAGCGGGCGGACGGCGGTCTGGATCAGGTCGTTGACGTGATCGACGCCGGGGATCTTGTCCAGCACCAACTCGGCGGTGAGCAGGAGCAGCGCGATGATGATGGTGGGCCACTCCTGGAGCCACATGAGGTTCTCTGGGAGCTCGATGAAGGTGGTGAAGCGGGCCAAGACTCCCACCAATACGAGCGGGATGAAAGCATTGAGCCCCGCAGCAGCCGACAGCCCCGCGCCGGTGAGTGCGGCAATCACTCATGCCTCCTTGGCGTTCGCACGTGAATCACGCCCTCACGATAGCCTGTTCGGAAACGTCAGAGGGTCCCGGCGCCTGCCTGGACCCTCTGACCTCTTGGGGTGGCTAACGGGACTTGAACCCGCGGCCCCCGCGACCACAACGCGGTGCTCTACCAACTGAGCTATAGCCACCATCGGCCCGTGAGGGCCAGCGAAAAGTGTACCGCGAGGCGCGCGCCGCGGTGCACGCCCGCGTGTTCGCGTGCGGGCAAGTGCGGTGCCTAGTGCGGACGGGACTCGGTCACCGCCGTGGCCACGGCCTTCGCGGCGTTGGAGTCCGGGCCTGGTTGGGGCGCGAAGACCGCCTCCCGGTAGTACCGCAACTCTTGAATCGAATCCTCGATGTCGCCGAGCGCGCGGTGTCCACCCGTCTTCTCTGGGGAGTTGAAGAACACGCGCGGATACCAGCGGCGCACCAACTCCTTGATCGAGCTGACGTCTACCACGCGGTAGTGGAGCAACTCCATGAGTGCAGGCATGTCGCGGTCGAGGAAGGCCTTGTCCATGCCCACGGTGTTGCCGGCGAGCGGTGCGCGGGCGCCCTTGACCTGTGCGGTGACGTAATCGACCACCCGCTGTTGGGCCTCCTCCATGCTGAGGCCGCTGTCGAGCTCTGGAAGGAGCCCCGACGTCACGTGCATCTGACGCACAAAGTCGGTCATCACGTCGACGGCTTCGGCCGGGGGCTTGATGACGACGGACACGCCGTCCCCAAGCGGGTTGAGATCGGCATCGGTGACGATGCAGGCGACCTCGATCAGGGCGTCTGTGGTGAGGTCGAGACCCGTCATTTCGCAATCGATCCAGACCAAAGGTGCATCGGGCATGGCTCTTACTGTAGGGCCAAGTGGTGACTGGCCAGGTCCTGGAGTTGACAAGTGCACGCGCTCATGGTTAGTTAGTTACTGAACTGACTAACCAATAAACCGGGAGTGTGCCGTGGACGATGAAAGACCGATCTTCGTCCAGATCGCCGAGCAGATCGAGGGGCAGATCGTGGACGGCAGCATGGCAGAGGAGGGACAAGTGCCCTCCATCAACGAGCTGGCGGCGTTCCACAGAATCAATCCCGCGACGGCACTCAAGGGGGTCAACGTGCTCGTAGAGGCAGGAGTTCTGTACAAGCGGCGCGGCATCGGAATGTTCGTGGCCACCGGCGCCCGTGAGGCGCTCGTCCAGCGTCGACGAGACGCGTTTCGCGCGGACTATGTCCGGCCGCTCGTGGCCGAGGCGACCAAGTTGTCCATCTCGCCAGCGCAACTGGCGGACATGATCAAGAAGGAGGCAGGGCGATGAACGCCATTGTCGAGGTGCAAGACCTCACCAAGCGCTTCGGCAAGGTCGAGGCCGTCAAGCACGTGTCCTTTGCGTTCGCCGAGGAGGGGATTCATGGCTTGCTGGGCCGCAATGGTGCGGGCAAGACCACTCTGATGAAGCTGATGACTGGCCAGGAGTTCGCGACGGAAGGCGAGGTCAGGGTCTTCGGCCATTCACCCGTCGAGAACGCGGCGGTACTGGGCAGGGTGTGCTTCATCAACGAGGCGCAGGTCTATCCAGAGGATTTCAAGGGTCGTCACGCGCTGAAGGCCGCCTCCCGTTTCTTCTCGCGATGGGACGAGGCGTTCGCGGCACGGCTTGTTGATGACTTCGCGCCGCCGCTGAACCGCCCCATCAAGAAGATGTCGCGGGGCCAGCGTTCCGCCATCGGGGTGATTGTCGGCCTTGCCTCGCGGGCAGAGCTCACGTTCTTTGACGAGCCCTACGCGGGCCTCGACGCGGTGGCGCGCCAGATGTTCTACGACCACCTGCTCGCGGACTACGCCGCCCATCCCCGCACCGTCGTGTTGTCGACGCACCTGATCGACGAGGCGGCGAACTTGCTGGAGCGAGTGGTGGTCGTGGACGAGGGGTCCGTGATCATCGACGCCGACGCAGAGGACCTTCGCTCGCAAGCCGTGACGTTGGTGGGCAAGGCGGATGGCGCTCACGCATTCGCCGCCGGCAGAGAGGTGCTGGGGGTTCAACAGCTGGGGGGCCTCGCCTCCGTCACGGTGGCGGGCTTGAGCGACACCGATCGGCAAGAGGCGCGCGAGGCAGGGCTCGAGGTGGGGCCCGTCTCACTTCAACAACTGGTGGTGAGTCGCACTGGCGGCCGCACCGCCGACACGAGCGAGGGAGCACTGCAATGACCGCGACCGCCATCGACGCCCCGGGCGCCGCGAACGCGGCCCCGCGCCGCATCCTCGATGTGGTGATGCTTCACTCGACGAATCCGTGGACCACGCTGATCCTGCCGTGGCTCATCACGTTCGCGATCTTTGGCCTCAACTTCTCGATCTGGACGTTGGTGTCGCGGGCCGCTGGGCCCGACCTCGAGACGGACGCGTTCGCCAACAACGGGGGAGTCACCTGGATTCTGGTCTACATGATGGTGGTCGCGATCCAGGCGATGAGCGCCTCCTTCCGCTTTGCTCTGGGCATGTCGGTCACGCGTCGCGACTACTACCTCGGATCCGCGCTCTACTTCGCGATGCTGTCGGCGATCTACGCGGCCGGGTTCACCGCTCTCGGCTGGATCGAGCGTCTGACGGACGGCTGGGGTCTGGGCGGCTACTTCTTCGCCCCGTTTGGCTCTGCCGCTGAGCCGCTGTGGCTTCACGCCTACGCCTTCTTTGTACTCCTGCTGATGTTCTTCTTCATCGGGGCGGCGTCGGCCGGCGTGTGGATGCGCTGGAAGGTCAGTGGCCTCCTGACGGAACTGCTAGGCATCGCCGTCATCTTGGTGGGGCTCGCGTGGTGGATCACCGAGGCGTCGGCGTGGGGATCCGTAGGGAGCTTCTTCACCGACAACTCGCCGTTTGTCATTCTGAGTTGGACCTTGCCAGTCACGGTCGGGGCCGGGTTGGCGGGCTTTGCCTTATTGAGGCGCGCCACTCCCTAGCCGAGCGACCCAGGGCAACAAGCGGCCGTCGACCCCCTCACGGGTCGACGGCCGCTTGCTTTCTCAGGGCGTATCTCATGGTGATCCCCCATAGACACTCAGGGTATACACGCGGTGTATAGTGACGGCATGGACAAGTCACTTGCTCTCTTGGGCCTCGTCGACACGGGCTCCTCTTACGGCTACGACCTCAAGCATCGCTATGACGAGGTGTTCGGTCGAGGCAAGCCCATCGCCTTTGGCCAGGTGTATGCGGCGCTGGCGCGCATGATTCGCGACGGCCTGCTCACCACCTTGGGAGAGGAGGCCGGGGCAGGCCCCGACCGCAAGCGCTACGCCATCACAGAGGCGGGGCGGGATCGGATCCGCGAGTGGTTCTCCACTCCCGACAGGCCAGCGCCGGAGCTCGCAGACAACCTCTTTGTCAAGGTGGTGCTCGCCTGCATGCTGGACAGTGACGCCGACGAGTTGCTCGACATGCAACGCAGCGAGCACCTGGCGCGCATGCGCGAGCTCACCAGAATCAAACAACACTCGCCGCTTCTTGAACGGCTCGCCGTCGACCATGCCCTCTTCCAGATTGAGGCAGACCTGCGCTGGATCGACATGACCAGCGCACGCCTCACCGACATGCGCGAGGAGGTCCGCCGAAATGGCTGACATCGCACTGAACCCCGCCACCACCGTCCCCGCCAGGGGCACGCCACTGATTCGGGCCATCGGCCTTCACAAGAGCTTCGGCGCCACCAAGGCGCTCAGGGGCATAGACCTGGACGTCAACCAAGGCGAGGTGCTCGCCGTCATGGGCCCCTCAGGGTCAGGAAAGTCCACGCTCATTCACTGCCTCGCCGGCGTGCTCGCGCCAGAAGAGGGCCAGGTGGTCATCGGAGACACCGACGTCACCGCGTTGAACGCGGACGAGCGCGCCAGGCTGCGCCTTGAACGCATTGGCTTCGTCTTTCAGTTCGGCCAGTTGCTCCCAGACCTCACGGCCCTCGACAACGTCGCCCTTCCGCTACTGATGAACGGCGTCGGACGCCGCGCCGCGACCGTGCGTGCCCGCAAGTGGCTCGATCGGCTCGACATATCAGACCAGGCCACGAAGGTGCCAGGCGATATGTCGGGTGGTCAGGCCCAGCGCGTCGCCATCGCCAGGGCGCTCGTCACGCAACCGAGCGTGATCTTCGCCGACGAACCCACCGGGTCCCTCGACTCTGTCGCCGGCGAGAAGGTCCTCACCGCCATGCTCGAGGCCGTCCGAGAATCGAACACCACGGTGGTGCTCATCACTCACGACGCCCGCACGGCCGCGTACGCCGACCGCGAGGTCATCGTGCGCGATGGCATGCTGAGCGCCGCATCGCGAGGGGTTGCCGCGTGAAGCCCTCCGCAGCGCGCCTGCTTCTTCTCAATGGGGCTCCCGCCTACAGAAGGCTGGCGGAAATCGTCGCGGGCGTGGCTCTGGGCGTCGGCATGGTGCTCATCCTGCTGGGCGGTTTCCTCCACATGCCCGATCGGGACGACAGGGTCGCCTGGCGCACGTACGGAGGAGAAGAGTTCGCCCGCGCAGACTCTGAGGCTCCGTTGCCGGTGCCGACGGCCAACACGGTGCTCCGCCTCACGCAACCCGACTACTTCATGGGTGGCACCTACACGATCGTGAGAGTCGCCGCCGCAGATGACACCGCTGTGACCCTGCCCGATGGCCTCGCGCTCCCCGCGCCAGGCGAGTACTACGCGTCGCCTGCGATGGCCCAACTCATCGAGGATCACCCTTCGGATCAGCTGGGTGACCGTTTCGGGACGCCCATAGGCGAACGGGGTGATGAGCTCTTGCAGGGCCCGAGCGATCGGGTCGTGCTGGTCGGCAGCGATTGGGAGGAACTCGCGAAGACCTATCCGACCCAACTGGAGGACGCCTTTCCCGCGTCAGGGAGCAAGTTCAATACGGGGCTCTACCGCACGGTCCTCGCGATCGGGGCCGTGGCGGTCCTCATCCCCATCGTCTTGCTGATCTCGATCGTGTCCCAGCTGGGAGCATCGGAGCGCAGGGAGAGGTTCGCCACCGTGAGACTCATCGGGGCCGGCAGGCGCGCCATCGCGGGCGTCTCCGGGTTCGAGATGCTGATCGCCACCCTCGTGGGCGGCGTCCTCGGAATCGGCGTGGCAGCGGCGATCCGCCCGGCAGCGTCGACGCTGGAACTCGACGGCAGCACGTCCTTCGGTGCCGACCTCACCCCGCCTGCACTGTGGACCGCTGGCGCCATCATTGCGGTGGCGCTCCTCGGCGGCGCGACCGCATGGTGGCGGACGTTCAGGGACGACGTCGGAGCGCTCGGGTCGTCACGCGAGCGCGCCGAGAAGAAGGTGACCGCGTGGCGTTCCGTGATGTTGCTCGTCGGCCTCGCCATGCTGATTGGCCCCATGATCGCCTTTCGCTTCGACGCAGCGGCCTCCGAGTTCTACAACGTCCTCATGCTTGGTGGCTTCGCCATCACGGCGTTCGGCATCGTGGTGGCCGGACCATGGCTCACCCGCTTGGCAAGCAGGGTATTGAACAGGTTTGCAAGCACGGCGCCGACGGTGGTGGCGGCAGGCAGGCTCTCTCGCCACGCGCGGGCCACCTTTCGATCCGTCGCTGGACTGGTGGTCGCCGTGTTCATCGTGAGCCTCTTCGCGGGGGTCGTGAGTGCGATCGAGGACGTGGTGACTCCTCGCGACACCCCAGGCAGGCTGTCGATGGATGCCGTCGTTGGCGAAGTGGGCTCCCCGGAAGAGGTCCACGCCGTGACCGCCGCGATCACGGAGTTGGAGGGCATCGAGGGGATCGCCGTGGCCTACTGGCCAACGGACGACCAAGGGCTGCTGGTCATGACCCCCGAGGACGCGCGTGCGATTGGGGCGGTCGACGTTCCCGATGCTCCAGCGGTCTCGCTCGACCTCTTCGAGATGCTCGCTGGCGGAACCGACATTGCCCGTGACCCGGTCACACCGCCCGTGGCCACCAACTCGATTGATGAGTCCGCGCCCTCGCAGGTGTTCGTGATCACCGACGGCACCGCGGAGGCCAAGGAGCGTGCTCGCACCGCAATCGAGACTTCGACCGTGCCAGGACGCGCCCCACTGACGCGCGCGGACTTTGCGGCAGCTGGCACGCTGTCCTTCACCCACGAGTTGGAGACGATGGCGTACCTGGGCATGGCCGTGGCGATCGGGATTTCGGCCCTGTCGCTCACCGTCGCCACGGTGGCGGCCGCTCTCGACCGCAAGCGCACGTTCGCGCTGCTGAGGCTGGGAGGGATGCCCGCAGCTCACGTGCGGCGAGTGATCGCGATCGAGGCGAGCATGCCGCTGGGGGCCACCCTCGCCGCGTCGGCCGGGCTCGGCTTCTTTGTCGCCTGGGCGATGATCGAGACTCTCGGCAACGACATGTCGATGACATGGCCCGACGCGCGCTACTGGTGGGCAGTCGTCGCGAGCGTCGCGATCACGGCGGCGGCGGTCTTCGGCTCATTCGGACTCGTACGCAGGTCCACAGAGGTGACGTCGACTCGCTTCGAGTAGGCCCTAGTCGCTGGCCCAGCGCCCGCGCGAGTACTGGGGCGGGTAGGTCGCCTCCGCTCCGAGTTGCGCGGCCCATCGCTGAGGCAGGTGCGGCTCGCGCATGAACTGACGCGCCACAAACACGGCGTCTGCCTTGCCTTCTGACACGATCGCCTCGGCCTGCTCGGCTTCTGTGATCTGGCCGACGGCGGTCGTGACGATGCCGGAGCCTTTCTTGATGGCCGTCGCGTGAGCCACCTGGTAGCCGGGCGAACTGGGGATTGTGACGCCCGTGATGTTGCCGCCAGTGGAGGTGTCGATGACATCGCCACCCGCCTCGCGGACCCAGCCTGCGAGAGTGACGGTCTCGTCGAGAGTCCAGCCCTCCGGCTCCAGCCAGTCAGTGGCGCTGACCCTGACGAACACTGGAGTCCCCTCGCCGGCAACGCGGCGCACCTCGCGCACCACGTCGAGGAGGAGGCGGGCGCGGTTCTCGAGTGAGCCGCCCCACGCGTCGGTGCGTTCGTTGCTCAAGGGAGACAGAAATTGGTGCAACAGGTAGCCGTGAGCCGCGTGAATCTCGAGCACCTCGAATCCCGCGTCGAGCGAACGGCGCGCAGCCTCGCCAAAGGCGGCCACGACGTCGGCGATGCCTTGCGCGTCGAGTTCCACGGGGGCGTCGTAGCCGGGGAACGCGATTGCCGACGGCGCGACCGTCTGCCAGCCCCCGTCGGAGAGCGGGACGGTGCCATTGCCGGACCAGTCGCGATACGTCGAGGCCTTGCGCCCCGCGTGCTGCAACTGGATGGCAGGGACGGCGCCCTGGCCCTTGATGAATGCGGTGACGCGGGCCCAGGCGTCACGCTGCTCGTCATTCCAGATCCCGGTGCACCACGGGCTGATCCGACCCTCGGGGTTCACGGCGGTCGCCTCTGCCATGACGATGCCCGCGCCGCCGCGCGCGAAGGAGCCGAGGTGGACAAGGTGCCAATCGCTCACGAGCCCATCGCGGCCCTCGCACGAGTATTGGCACATGGGGCTCACCCAGACCCTGTTGCGGGCGGTGATGGAGCGGATGGTGAGGGGGGAGAACAGTGCAGAAGTCATGGTTCCATCCTTGCGCACTGCATCCGCTGCTGGTGCCGCCGTGGTCCCAGCCGTTGCGGGCCAGGGCCTTCGCGCATAGCGTGGGCCCTATCAGGAGCGCCGCGGCTGGGGTTGACGGCTCGCCTCCTGAACGGGGGAGTCGACCGCGAGAATTGTTAGCCCTCACTTTCCGAGGGGAACGATCGGTAACGAGACGGGCACGATTTGCCCCTGTACCCGTTCAGCGATGCACAATCGTGACCTCACGGGCTTGCGTTGACTCCAATTGTTAGCGCTAATATTCGAGACACGGGCCGCAGTGCGGCTCCGAGGGAAACTAACCCCACTCCGGCGACGAAGCCGGAACAGGACGAGGAGGTCTTGATATGAGGAAACGGTTTTTGTCCACTATTGCGCTTGCTGGAGTAGCAGCGCTTGGCCTGGCGGCGTGCTCGAGTTCGGATGACGGCGGCAACGGGTCCGGTGACGGTGACACCATTACGGTCGGCTTCGCCCAGACCGGTTCCGAGAGCGGATGGCGCTCGGCCAACACCGAGTCCATGAAGACGGCGTTCTCTGCTGAGAACGGCTTTGAACTGGTCTTCAACGCGGCAGACAACGACCCCGCCGCACAGATCACGGCCGTGCGTAACTTCATCAACCAGGGTGTTGACGCCATCGTCATCGCCCCGATTGTGGAAGACGGCTGGGACGACGTGCTGCAGGAGGCCAAGGACGCCGGCATCCCGGTGATCCTCGAAGACCGCACCGTGAGCTCTTCAGACGACCTGTACGCATCGTGGGTCGGCCTCGACTTCAGGACAGAGGGCGTCTACGCAGGTGAATGGGCCGCCGAGGAGTTTGGCGACACCCCGACCAAGATGGTTGTCCTTGAGGGCACCACTGGCTCGGCGCCGGCGAACGACCGTGCAGACGGCTTCAACGAGGCGATCGAGGGCACTGCCATCGAGACCATCGACTCGCAGACCGGTGACTTCACCCGTGACGGTGGCAAGACCGTCATGGAGGGATTCATCGCCAAGTACGGCATCGACGGCATTGACCTGCTGTACGCACACAACGACGACATGGGTCTGGGTGCCATTGAGGCCATCGAGGCCGCTGGTGGTGTTCCCGGTGTGGACATCAAGATCGTGACGATCGACGCGGTCAAGGACGGCATGCAGGCGCTCGTCGACGGCAAGATCAACTACATCGTCGAGTGCAACCCGCTCCTCGGTGAACTGGCGGCAGGCCTTGTCAAGGACGTGCTCGCTGGCGAGGACGTCGACAAGTCCTACTACGTCGAAGACCAGAAGTTCACGCAGGAAGAAGCTGCCGAGGTCATCGACTCCAGGCTGTACTAAGTCCCAGGACTGGAGGCGCTTTTCCTCCACCCTGTGACACACTCCGTGGTGAAGTCGGGTTCGCCCGGCTTCACCACGGAGGTTGCCGTCCACCCACCCTCACGCGAAGGAACGTCACCACCATGCCTGCGGACACCGATGTCCCATTGATTGTCGAGATGCGTGGCATCACCATCCGGTTCCCGGGTGTTCTCGCGCTTGACAACGTCGACTTCTCCCTACGCCCCGGCGAGATTCACTCGCTGATGGGCGAGAACGGCGCTGGAAAGTCAACCCTCATCAAGGCGCTTACGGGCGTCTATGCGATTGACTCCGGCTCGATTATGGTCTCCGGCGAGCACCAGTCCTTTGTGACAACGGCCGACGCGCAGGCCGCCGGGATCTCCACGGTGTACCAAGAGATCAACCTGTGCCCCAACCTGTCAGTCGGCGAGAATGTCATGCTCGGCCACGAGAAGCGCGGCCGCTTCGGCATCGATTGGAAGTCGACGTTTGAAGAGGCGGAGCACCACATGGCCAGCCTTGGCCTCGACGTTGACTCGCGCTCGATCCTGGAGAGCCACTCCATCGCCATCCAGCAGCTCATCGCGATCAGCCGAGCCATGGTGCTCGATGCCAAGGTGCTGATTCTCGACGAGCCCACCTCCAGCCTCGACAGAGGCGAGGTTGAGCAACTGTTCGGGGTGATTCGCTCCCTTCGCGATCGCGGCGTCGCCATCCTCTTTGTCAGTCACTTCCTGGAGCAGGTCTACGAGATCTCAGACCGCATCACGGTGCTGCGCAACGGCCAGCTCGTGGGCGAACACCTTGTCGAAGAACTCCCTCGCGACGCTCTTGTCGCCGAGATGATCGGCCGCGAACTGGACGACCTCACGGCGATCTCCGCGAGCGCGGGTCGCGAGGTTGACCGTACGGGCACGCCCGTGTTGCGTGCCGCTGGCCTCGGCAAGCGCGGCATGCTCGAGTCTGCAGACGTCAGTGTGTACGACGGCGAAGTGGTCGGACTGGCCGGTCTGCTCGGCTCGGGTCGGACAGAGTTGGTGAGGCTCTTGTACGGGGCCGACCGCCCGGACACCGGCGAGATCGACGTGGCTGGCGTGCGCCAACGGGTGCAGAGCCCTCGTCACGCCATGGCCCGCGGTATGGCCTTCTCGTCAGAAAACCGCCGTGCAGAGGGCGTCGTGTCCGACCTGACCGTGGCCGAGAACATGATCCTCGGCATCCAGGCTCAGCGCGGTTGGCTGCGGCGTGTGCGCAAGTCCGAGCAGGACGCGGTGGTCGGCGAGTACATGGAAGCGCTTGGCGTGCGACCCGCAGACCCGACGATGCCAGCCGGAAACCTGTCCGGCGGAAACCAGCAGAAGGTGCTCCTGGCACGGTGGCTCGCGACCGCCCCTGAGTTGCTCATTCTCGACGAACCCACGCGCGGCATCGACGTGGGTGCGAAGGCGGACATCCAGCGCAAGGTTGCCGAGCTTTCCGCACAAGGCCTGTCGGTGATCTTCATCTCTTCGGAGTTGGAGGAGGTGCTCCGCATCGCCCAACGCGTGGTCGTGATGCGCGACCGGCGGTCGATCGGGGAACTCGAATCCTCCAAGGTGAACCTCGATCACCTCATCGACTACATCGCTCACAAAGAAGGGAGCGTGTTGCAGTGACCGCGATCATAAAGCACCGCTTGTTCTGGCCAGCCTCGGCGCTCGTCGTCCTCATCACTGTCAATATGCTCGCCAACGCGAGCTTTGCCCGCATCACCGTCAGGGATGGGCACCTCTACGGGGCGCTCATCGACATCTTGCGTCAGAGTGCCCCGCTCATGCTGGTGGCGCTCGGCATGACGCTAGTCATCGCCACCCGGGGCATTGACCTGTCGGTCGGAGCGATCATGGCCGTGTCAGGCGCCGTGGCGCTCACGATCATCGACGGCTCTGAAGACCCTGGCGGCTTTGGCACCATCATGATCGCGATCCTGGTCGCCTTGCTCGTGTCCCTGGTGTTGGGGGCGTGGAACGGCTTCCTGGTTTCCGTGCTGGGGATTCAACCGATCATCGCCACCTTGGTGCTGATGCTCGCGGGACGGGGCACGGCACTGCTCATTACCAGCGGAGAGATCACTACCGTGGTGAGCGCGCCGTTCAAGCAGATCGCGTCCGGCTACCTGGTGATCCTGCCCGTCGCCTTCTTCATCTGGGTCGCCGCCGTCGTCGTCGTTGGAGTGGTCGAGCGCCGCACCGCGTTGGGCATGCTCACGGAGGCGGTGGGCATCAACCCGGAGGCCAGCCGCCTCGCGGGAGTCCGCTCACGGGGCATCATTTGGACCGCCTACATCGCGTCTGGAGTGCTCGCCGGAGTGGCGGGAATCATCTACAGCTCCAACACCATGGCGGCAGACGCCAACTCGGCCGGCTACCTCATCGAGCTGTACGCCATCCTCGCCGTGGTGCTCGGCGGCACGTCGCTCATGGGCGGCAAGTTCTCGATCGCAGGCACGGTGATCGGCGTGCTCATCGTCCAAACCTTGGAATCGACCATCCTCTTCTTGGGTGTGGCCCCGGCGAAGAGTCCCGTGTTCTTCGCCCTCGTGGTCATCTTTGTGGTGCTTGTGCAGTCGCCACGGGTGCACCGCTGGGGGCGGTCAGTGTTCGGTTCATCGAGAACGTCGTCCGCCCCTGATGAAGACGCGGAGAAGAAGGAGGTCGCGGCATGACCGCCGTGGAGACTGAGAAGGCGCCCCGCAACGCGGTGTTCGCGGGAATCGACACCTTTGTGAACAGGCACGCGTCGGTGCTGCCCACCGTCGCCGCCGCCGTCATCCTCTCGGTGCTGCTCGTGGGGGCGAACATCCGCTTTGACGGCCGCTTCCTGACGCCTGGAAACATCTCGGCGCTGCTGCTCAACAACGCGTTCCTCATGGTGTTGGCCGTCGGCATGACCTTCGTGATCGTCACGGCGGGAATCGACCTGTCGGTCGGATCCGTCATGGGCTTCACCGGCATTCTTGGCGCGAGCATGTTGAGTGGCGGGGTTCCGGCGATTGTGGTGATTCCGACCATGCTCGTCGCGGGCGCGCTCATCGGCCTGCTCATTGGGGTACTGGTGCAGTACTTCAATGTTCAACCCTTCATCGCGTCGTTGGCTGGCCTGTTCCTTGGCCGAGGTCTGGCGTATGTGGTGAGCCTCAACTCCATCAGGGTCGAGGACCCCGTGGTGCTGTGGCTGCAGACCACCCGCTTCCGGCTGGGGGATTGGTACATCACCCCTACCGGCATCATCGCTCTGGTGGTCGTGGCGATCGGCGCCCTGGTCATGCAGTACACCCGGTTCGGGCGCACCGTGTATGCGGTGGGCGGATCCGAGTCGTCTGCCGAACTCATGGGTCTCAAGGTGGCCCGCACCAAGGTGATGGTGTACGTCATCTCCGGCCTGTGCGGTGGGCTTGCCGGCCTGTTGCTCACGGCCTTCTCCGGTGCCGGGTACCCGCGCTACGGCATCGGCACAGAGCTCGACGTGATCGCTACGGTCGTGATCGGCGGCACGCTGTTGGCCGGTGGACGTGGTTACGTTCTCGGGTCGATGATCGGCGTGTTCGTGTTCGCCACGATCACCACGATCATCTCGTTCATGGGTGCTGAGCAGTCGTGGACACACATCATCGTCGGCGGCCTCTTGCTGCTGTTTATCGTGGTGCAGCGCGCGATCGTCGCACGGACGTCGAGAACGGGTTAGTGGCTCGGCTCCCTCCCGGCGAGCGCAGGGCGGTCCCATGACGCGCAATAATCACCCCATGGGACAGCCGACGCCGCTTGTCGAGATGGAGCACGCCACGGTGCGCTTTGGCACCACGCTCGCCCTCGACGATGTGGCGCTCCGCTTGTACCCGGGAGAGGTGCACTCGCTCATGGGCGAGAACGGTGCTGGCAAGTCCACGCTCATCAAGGCGCTCACTGGGGCGCTCCGGTTGGACGCTGGCACGCTGACCATCGACGGCACCGCGATGCGGTTCGCCACGCCGTACGACGCTCAGCGGCACGGCATCTCGGCGGTGTACCAAGAGATCAACCTGCTGCCGAACCTGTCCGTCGCCGAGAACATCAGGCTGGGGCGTGAGCATCGCAGCCATGGACTGATCTCCCCCCGGCGCATGGAGCGCGAGGCGGCCGTGGTGCTCTCGGAGCTTGGCCTGTCTGTCGACCCTCACTCGCCGCTCGGATCGCATCCGGTCGCGGTGCAGCAGCTGGTGGCGATCGCGCGTGCCATTTCCACGGACGTCCGCGTACTGGTGCTCGACGAACCGACGTCGAGCCTCGATAGCGACGAGGTGGCCGAACTGTTCCGCGTCATCCGCGACCTCAAGGAGCGCGGCGTCGCCATCCTGTTCATCAGCCACTTTCTCGACCAGGTCTACGAGATATCCGACCGCATCACCGTGCTGCGCGACGGAGCGCTCGTGGGTGAGTACCTTCCCACCGACCTGCTTCGCATCGAGCTCATGCAGAAGATGCTCGGCCACGACGCGCCAGAGCTCCTGTCCAGACCGCGCCCGGCCTCGGCAGCGGTGCCAGCGGAGCCCTACCTGAAAGGGCGTGGAGTGACGTCCTCGCTCGGCATCTGTGACGCTGACGTCGACCTCGCCGAGGGAGAAGTGTTGGGGGTAGCAGGCCTGCTCGGTTCGGGGCGCACGGCGCTCGCGCGCGCGCTGACTGGCATCGACGCGCTCGACCGCGGGGAGCTGAGCATCGATGGACGCCCGGTGCGTTTCGCCTCGCCCCGCGCGGCCATGAAGCACCGCGTCGCCTACTCCTCGGAGAACCGTCGTACGGAGGGCATCGTCGGCGACCTCAGCGTGCTCGACAACATCACGCTCGCGCTGCAGGCTCAGCGAGGCGTGTTCCGCAAAATCCCGCCAGCCCGCCAGCGCGAGTTGGCCGCAAGTTGGGCGGAGGCGCTCCGCATTCGGCCAAGCGACCTCGACAGGCCGGTACGCACGCTCTCAGGCGGCAACCAACAGAAGGTGATGCTCGCGCGACTGCTGGCCTTGTCGCCGCGCGTCTTGGTGCTTGACGAGCCGACGCGCGGAATCGATGTGGGGGCGAAGGTCGAGGTCCAGAATCTGGTTGCGGACCTGGCCACCAACGGCCTCTCGGTAGTCTTCATCTCAGCAGAACTCGAGGAAGTCCTGCGGGTGAGTGACCGCGTCGCGGTGCTTCGCGACGAGCGGGTGGTAGACACTCTGGAGTCCGCCACGCTCACCGTCGACGCGGTGCTCGCCCTGGTGGCGAGCCCCGAGACCACGGAAGAAGGAGAGTAGCTGTGGCGACGCCGGAGCTCGGACGGGCGGCCAACATCTTCGATGTGGCACGCCTCGCTGGGGTCTCCCATCAGACGGTGTCGCGCGTCATCAACGGCCTGCCCAACGTGCGCCCAGCTACCAAAGAGCGCGTCGAGAAGGCCATGGCGCAACTGCGCTACAGCCCCTCGCCTGCAGCCAGGGCGCTCGTCACCAAGCGCACGCGCACCATCGGGCTCATCACGCCTGCCGCTGTCGACTACGGGCCTAGTTCCATCGCCTTGCACTTCACCATGGCTGCCCGCGCGGCCCGCTACAGCGTGGATACCATCAGCACCCCAGACGGGGACCCAGCGGCATGGCGTGCGGCGCTTGAGACGCTGCTGCGTCAGCGCGTCGATGCGATCGTGGTCAACGTGGCCGACACGGCGGTGCTCGAACTGGTGAGTGGTCTCGAGATCGCGATACCGCTCGTGGCGGCGGGATCGTCTCCGCGGCGCGGGCCCCGGCTCGTGTCGATCGACCAGTACCGCGGCGCTCGCCAGGCCGTGCGTCACCTCGCGGAGCTTGGCCATCGCCGCATCCTGCACGTGGCTGGACCCGTGAAGGCGGGCGACGCGGCCGAGCGGGTGAGGGGCTGGCGGGACGAACTCGCCGAACACCGGCTCGAGGTGGTGGAGCCTCAGCACGGAGACTGGTCGGCAGCGAGCGGTTACCGGATCGGTCTCGAACTGGACCTCGAGCCGGGCACCGCGATCTTTGTCGGCAACGACCAAATGGCGATCGGGCTGATGTCCGCGCTGCGGCAGCGAAAACTGCGCGTGCCGGATGACATCAGCATTGTCGGCTTCGACGACACCCCGGAGGCCGGTTACCTTGACCCGCCACTGACCACGATCCGCCAAGATTTCGAGTCGCTCGGGAAGATGATGATGCAGAAGGTCTTGGTGGGGCTTGAGGAGTCCGACGGCGCGGGCTCGGATACCCCCCTTCCCACCGAACTCATCGAGCGGGCGTCGACCAAGCCCGTCGAGCCGCGAGCGGTGAAACTCGCCTAGAACGGACTCGAGGAGGCAGTCTTCCAGGGCCTTGACGATCCACGCGATGACTGCAAGTGTGGAAATGCCCGCTGACGCGGCGGGTGTGTGCTGACCACAAGGAGAACAGACATGGCAACGCGCCCGGCAATGAGGGTAACTGTGGCGGCGATGACGGCGGCTCTGGCTGTCGCATCCCTGAGCGGATGTGGCTCCAACCCCGTGGAGGACGCCGTGCAGAACCAGGTGGACAACGTCGTGGAGGATCAGGTGGGCGACGCCGCCGAACAGGCGATCGAGGATGCCATCAAGGAAGACACGGGGGACGACGTCGACCTCGACTTTGGCGGCGGTGCGTCCGTCCCCGATAGTTTTCCGGCAGGGTTCCCGCTGCCGGATGGCACGCTCGTGGTGGCCATCGCGATGGACCAGGGCTGGCAGTTGAGCTACGAGATCGACGATGTTTCTGAGGCGGAAGATGTCGCGGCTCACTTCGCGTCAGACTCGGGTTACGAAGAGACGGTGAACGCCAACTTGGGCGGGATTCAGACGTGGACCTACACGGGCGAGGAGTACAGCGTCACGATCGGTCTGGTCCCGGATGATCAGGGTTCTCAGATGAGTTACCTCGTGGTGCGCACCGACAGTTAGGGCGGCAGGGCGCGAACCAGCCGCGCCGTCGGGGTGACCTCGGTCGAGTGCCCCCGGCAGGATTCGAACCTGCGACCATCGGATTAGAAGTCCGGTGCTCTGTCCAGCTGAGCTACGAGGGCGAAGGGCCCGTGAGGGCCCCTACAAGGGTAGCGGCGTGTGGAACTGAAGAGTGGACGGCGCGGTAGCCTCTTGCCTGGCGCGTGAGGAGGCAGGCTAGCCACATGGACTACAGACCGATCAAGACATGGTCGTACCCTGGCGCGCTCCTCGATGCGCTCAACGACACCCGCCGTGTGGTGGTCGATGTGCAGATGCCTCTGCCCACGGGCCGGGAGCGCGAGGCGAACGCGCTCATGGAGCAAATGGTCGATCAACTCGACCACCATCTCATCCCCCGTGTGCGCGACGAGGCTTCGCCCGCGATCGTGGTCATCGGAGGGCCGACGGGTGCAGGCAAGTCCACCGTCGTCAATGCCTTGCTGGGGGAGACCCTCACCGCGTCTGGTGTATTGAGGCCGACCACCAAGGTGCCCCACCTCTTCCACCACCCTTTGGACGGGGCCGTGCTTGACGAGGTATCCCGACGCGCCTCCGTTCACCCCACCGAGGCGGTGCCGCGCGGCCTCGCGATCGTCGACAGCCCTGACCTGGACTCGGTGCGCGGCGAGAACCGTGAAGTCGCGGAGGACCTGCTGGAGGCGTCGGACCTATGGCTCTTTGTCACCACTCCGGCGCGCTACGGCGACGCGGTGCCGTGGAACGCTCTGCGGAAGGCTACCGACCGCGGCGCCTCGGTCGCGATCGTCCTGAACCGGGTGACTCCAGATATCGCCGCCCAAATCAGGCGCGAACTCGTGTCGAGACTCGCCGAGGAGCGGCTGCAAAGCCTCCCCCTCTTCGTCATCCCCGAGGATGCCGAGGCGGACATACCGCGCGACGTGGTTGGCAGCCTCGGTCGATGGTTGGACACTGTGGCCGCGGCGTCCGCCGACACGATCGTGGAGCGCACGCTGCACGGCGGGATCGAGTCGCTCAAGGAGTGGCTCGAACGGTTGGCTGAGCACATGGACGACCAAGCCGCGGCCGCGAAGGAAGTGCGCGCAGAGGTACGTCGCTGCGCCGCCAGGGCGGAGGTGGGTGACGGCGACGACTGGCACCTGGCCATCGGCAAGGGTCCTGTCGAGTCTCGCTGGCGCCAGGCGACCGCCGAACGTGGGCCGCTGTTCCGCGTGAGCAACTCGGTGTGGGTGAAACGCCGCAGCGCACGCGAAGCCCGCGACGCCACGTTCGTGGAGATACGGGCGGACCTGCTCGCGGCCGTGGAGGCGGCTCTGGCTCACGCCGCAACCTCCGCGAACGACCGCATGATGGATTCCCTCAACTCGGCGGGCGGCGGTGTGGGTCCTTGGCTCATCGAGCAAAGGGACCCTCGTGACGCCAGGGTGGCGCGAGAGCGACGAGCAGCCGATGCGGCGCGCCAATGGCTCGACACGTGCGCCGGGATCGCAGCCGATCTTCCTCACGCTTCAGGCGGCATCGCCGTAGTGGGGGGAGAGGGTCTCGCTATCACGCTCGCATCTGCCGCGGTGGGTGTCGATGTCGCCGATGCGGTGCTGGCGGTGCTGGTCAAGGACACGTCCACGCAGGCGATAGCGTCGGCAAGGGAGGCCCTAGCCACGGCGCGCCGGTTCGTCATCAACAAAGAGGCCCTCGACATGATGAGGCCGACGGACGTGGTGTCGCTCAGCGCCGACGCCTCGTCCAAAGTGCGCTTGCGGCGCGCCGAACTGCGGGCCTTGCTGTGAGCCCCACGTTCCAGGAACTGCCGCCGCGCACGGAGACGACGCAGTTGCAGGCCCGCGTGGATCGCCTCAAGGCCTCGATGGAGTGGGCAGCGGAGGCGGTGGATGCCGAGGTGCGGGACGAGGTGTGGCGCACCATCAAGCGCTGCGACGAGCGACTGGCGTTGGGCGTGGACCACACCGTGGTCGCGCTCGCTGGCGGGACCGGCTCGGGCAAGTCCACCCTGTTCAACGCGGTGGTGGGCACTGAATTTGCCGTCGTGGGTGTCGCTCGGCCCACCACGGCCGAGGTGTCTGCGGCCGTGTGGGGCGACGCGGAGCAGCTGCTTCAGTGGTTGGGAGTGGACCCCGAGCGCTGGCTGAGTCTCGATGAGGGCGGCGAGATGGACGGTGTCGTTCTTCTCGACCTGCCAGACCACGACTCGATCAACCTCACCAATCGCGACACGGTCGACAGGGTGGTGCCGCTTGCGGACCTCATTGTGTGGGTGGTTGACCCCCAGAAGTACGCCGACCACGCGCTTCACTCCGCCTACCTCAAGGTCGCCTCTGATCATGGGCAGCCGTCGCTCATCGTACTCAATCACGTCGATAGGTTGAGCGAGAGCGATGCGGCCACCGTGGCCGCGGACCTGGCCCGGCTGGTGAGAGAAGAGGGCATCGACAACGCCCCCGTGATGCGCGTGAGTGCGCGCACGGGCAAGGGGGTGAAGGCACTGCGGGGGGAGATCGCTGGCGCCGCCGCGACTCGCTCCGTCTCCGCCGAGGCGGTGCGCGCCGACCTCGTGGCGGCCGGGCGCGTGCTTGAGGGCGCGCTGGCC
>NZ_JADQBF010000049.1 GCF_016278775.1 Demequina sp.
GGGCCTCCTCATCGAAGGCAATGATTTTTGCCATGGGTGTGTGTTCCTCTTTCGATGGGTTGTGGCGCCGCTGATGCCCGCGACGGACGACGCTCACAGCGATGTTCACATCACATCGTGGGAGCGCCTCATCGTTGGCGCCGAAGTCTTAGCACTCTCGTAGTGCGAGTGCTAATGCGATTTTGGCACTCTCCCCCTAAGAGTGCAAATGGCGCGGGCCACTTTCGCGCGAGGCGAAGCGGACCCGCGGGCCCCAGCTAGGCGGCGGGGTCTGTCACCAGCAGCACGGCGATGTCTCCGTCCGACACCACGCCGAACTCGATAGTGCCGATGCCGAGCACCTCGGCCACCTTCGCGGCGGTGCTTTCCAAGGCCGCATCCGAGTACCGCACCGTGTTGGTCGCTGGCTTGGTGCCCGTGATGTTGCCCGCTGTCGCGGCGGTGAAGCCTGCCGCCGCCAACTTCTCTTGGTTTCTCCCCGCAAGCCCGCCGATGCCCGCTCCGTTGAGAACCGTGACGGGTGCGTCGAATTGCACGGGCGCCACTGTGGGCGTGGGGCTCGGTGTCGGCGAAGCGCTGGCAGAAACGGTGGGGCTCTCGGTCACGTCTGGAGTTTCGGCCACGGTCGCGGTGACCGTGGGCCGCGGGCCCGCGTCAAGGGGCGGGATGCCATCGTTGCCCTGCGCCCGCCAGAGGTAGATCACCCAGCCATACGCGAGGGCTCCCCCCACGAGGAAGACGATGAGGACGGCCGCAACGGACCGCCACCAACCTCTGCGCTTGCGATGAACGCCGATGGGACCGCGCTCATCGGCGGCCGCGTCGAATTCGTCTGGAGGGAACTCTGGCACGGGGATACGCTACCGCTGGCGCGACGCTTCGACGACCCGACTCGCGCGTCCACGTTGGCGGGAGGACCGCATGCGCCGCAGCCGCTTCACCAACATGGGGTCATGCACTAGGGCCGGTTCCGAGTCGATGAGGGCGTTGAGCACTTGGTAGTACTCCGTGGCCGACATGCCGAACTTCTCACGGACGGCGTCCTCCTTGGAGCCCGCAAACCTCCACCATTGGCGCTCGAACGCCAGGATGTGCTCGTCACGCTCGCTGAGGGACGCAATGTCAACAGAGGGGGCGTGAACGGAGGCCGCAGGCATGTGGCCAGAGTACCCGCGAATCACACCGTTGTCATTTGGCCACGCCAGCCCCAAGAACAGGTGTCGCCGACGTGGCTACGCTGATGCCATGACGGACGCATGGCGCCAGCAAGTGGCCCCTGATTGGGCCGATGCGCTGGAACCGGTAGCGCCACTGTTGGCAAGCGTCGGCGCCTTTCTTCGCGCGGAACTGTCGGACGGCCGTGCCTACCTTCCGGCCGCGTCGGCGATCCTCCATGCGTTTGAGCGGCCACTCGCGAAGGTCAAAGTCCTGATCGTCGGGCAGGACCCCTATCCGACGCCGGGAGACCCCATGGGCCTGTCCTTCTCGGTACCGCGAGGCAGGCCCATGCCCCGGTCGCTCGCCAACATCGCGCGTGAACTCGCGGCCGACACCGGCGAAGTCCTCTCCACGGGCGATCTCACCCCCTGGGCCGACCAAGGCGTCATGCTGCTCAACAGGTGTCTCACCGTCCGTCCGGGTCAGCCGGGCTCGCATCGGGGCCATGGCTGGGAGGAATTCACGGAGCACGCGATCCGCACCGTGGCCGAGCGGGGCGCGCCGCTCGTGGCCATCCTGTGGGGGCGCGACGCGCAAAACCTCGCGCCGATGCTGGGCGACGTGCCGCGCATCGAGTCGCCCCACCCGAGCCCGCTCAGTGCTTCGAGGGGGTTTTTCGGGTCCCGGCCGTTCTCACGCGCGAACGCGCTGCTTGAGGAGCAAGGCGCGGCGCCGATCCGCTGGGCCACGCCCCTGTAACACGAACGAGGTTACTGCGGGCAGATCGACAACGCGGTCTCTTGCGCGGGGTTCGTGTAGTAGTTGAGTCCTCCCCAGAATCTCTTGTCGGTGTAGGCGTAGTTCTGTACGGGACGCATGATGCTGATCACTGGTAGCGAGGCACAGGTGGTGCCCGGCGCAAGGGTTGTCGGCACCGAATCCGTCGGGGTTACCACATAGGGGGTGAAATCGCCGACCTGTCCGAGGTCGAGAGTGATGATGACGTACGGTGCGTCCGTCGAGCCGTTGAAGTACACGTTGCCCTGGTAGTCCACACTGTTGGGTTCCCATCCGCTCCCGCTCCACGAGGTGAAGTAGCAGTCCGGATCGACGACCGCTCCGCTGGCGTCCACGCCGACGCAACCCAACTCCGGTAGCACTCCCGTCCAGTTCGCCAGTTGGACCCATCCACCAACGGTCACGATCGCCTTCGACACCTGGTTCGAGCGGTACGTGCCTGACGTGGTGAAGGTGTTCCCTCCGGGGCCAACCGTGCCGCTTACTGACGCCACCACGTCGCCGTTGTTCTTGTAGAGCCCCACCGTGATCGGTAGACCCACGCACGCCGACGTCAGGCCCTCAACATAGATGTGAGAGTAGTTGTTGCCCGTGTGTGCGCCCGCAGCCGAGACCTCCACCGGTTGCGTCAGGCATGACTCGTACGTCAGCGCGCTCCCACCACCGCTGGCGTTGACTTGTAGCGACGACGCGGAAGCTGGCGAGACCCACATGCCAACGAGGGCGAGCCCCGCGAGAACCGCAGTGCCGCGCAGGTACGCGGGTGCCCCCAGGCGGGGTGCGCGAGCAGCGTGACGGGGCGACGGAGTGGGGCGCGTCAGAGCCGCGAGAACTGCGGCC
>NZ_JADQBF010000001.1 GCF_016278775.1 Demequina sp.
GCGTCCCACCGGCCGACCTCGTCGTGAAGTGGCGCGCGCGTCTCGCGACGCCTGCGGACATCGCCTAGGGCTTGCCCTTGTCGCCGGGCGTCACAGGGGCATTGCCCTTGTCACCAGGCGCCTCGGGAACCTTGCCCTTGTCGCCGGGCGTCTCTGGGGCGTTGCCATTGTCGCCGGGCGTCTCTGGGGCGTTGCCGTTGTCGCCGGGCGTCTCTGGGGCGTTGCCGTTGTCACCGGGCGTCTCTGGGGCGTTGCCGTTGTCGCCGGGCGTCTCTGGGGCGTTGCCATTGTCGCCGGGCGTCTCTGGGGCCTTGCCGTTGTCAGCCTTGTCGCCGGAAATCTGCCGGGCAAACTCGCTCACGGAGGCGCCGAAGTCTGCGCCTCGAGATTCCTGACCGGCCATCCACTCGAGCATCGTGGCTACCCGAGCGCGGACATCATCGCCAGACGACTGCGAGGAGACGGCAATCGCAGCACGGTGCAGCGAAGCCGCAGCCTCGTCATCTCCGTCGTCTTCGAGTGCCTCGACCACAAGGTCCAGAGCGGTGTCTACGTCGCCCTGCGCGAGCACCTGCTGAGCCTCGCCGAGCCGTTCGGGCGTGCCTCCATCGAGGATGCCGACGCTCTCGAGTGCCTGGTCGACGCCGTAAAGCAAGTCTCCCGGCGCGGCATCGTTCGCCGCGGCGGCTCCCGCCACCCCGAGTCCAGACACTGCAGCGAGGCCGATCGCGGCCGCCATCCTGCGGCGCCACGGTGCGACTGCCACGGCGCGGCTGCGGGTGGGAGTGGCGTCGGTCGGGGCCGCAGCCGCCACCGCGGCAAACTCAGTGGCGAACGCGGAGACTCGCTGGGCGTCTGGTTCAACGACGAGCGCCGTGCGCAACGACGTGAGCGCGCCGTGGAGTCCGGCAAGCGCAGGGTCGCTCGGCGCGCGACCGGCCAGTAGAGCGTCGACGTCGCGGTCTGAGAGCGGGGAGTGGTTTTCCATGTCATCTCTGTTATCGCTGGGCGATCCGTTTTTGTTACGCATCGTCCGCGATTTCTTTTCTGAGGTCGCGCAAGGCACGGTTCTGGAGTGCACGGACGGCTCCTTCTGAGGTGTCCAACACCTCGGCCGCTTGCGCCACAGAAAGGTCTGCGACCACGCGCAACAGCAGCACCTCCCGCTGAGCGTCCGTCAGGTGGTCGATCAAGGCATGGACCTCGATCATGGACATCGAGGTCATCGCCTCGTGTTCGACGTTGCCTAGCCACTTGCGCTCCGCGTGCGCGTGAGCCTCTTCGCCATCCGCGACCGGCACCTGGCGGCCCTTTGCCCGCCACGCGTCCTGCATGCGCCGATGAGCGATGGTGAACACCCAGGACCGGAAGGCCTCTTCGTCACCCTTGAATCGATGGATGTCCTTGGCCACGCTGAGGAATGTCTCTGACACCAGGTCATCGACGTCGGGAGCGCCCGCACCTCGCAGGTAGCCGCCGACGGGGCCTGCAAGATCGCGGTAGATCGACTCCCAAGCCCACGCCGCCCCGGTGCGCGCGGCGGCGAGAGTGGACGCGAAGTACTCCTTGAGACTCACGTCACCTCCGTCGCCGTCCGACCCTACTCGTCCTATCGGCGCGGTTGCGGTCGCGATCACAGAATCGGGTGCTGAGAAACAAGAAGACCTCCGCCTGCGGCAGAGGTTTCTGGTAGCCCCGACGGGATTCGAACCCGCGCTACCGCCTTGAGAGGGCGGCGTGCTAGGCCGCTACACAACGGGGCCCTAGCTGCGCACCACCAACAGCGGGCGCGAGAGACAAGAGTACCGGATGCTCTGAGACAAAAGCCAATCCTCGGGCTCGCCAGTCCGCGGATTGTGCCCCTTGCGAGAAACCGCTTGACTTATGTAAACTTGAGTCACGGTCGCTCAAGTTTGGGCGCCGTCCAGGATATGCAAGGAGTTGGCCCATGACCACCGCGCCCCAGTCCCCCACCGAGGAGCAACAGCCCAGCGCACTTGAGCAGTTCGGTCAGGACTTCACGGCACTCGCCGAGGCGGGTTTGCTCGACCCCGTGATCGGCCGAGACGAAGAGATTCGCCGCGTCATGCAGGTACTCACGCGCCGCACCAAGAACAACGCAGTCCTCATCGGCGAGCCGGGAGTCGGCAAGACCGCGATCGTCGAGGGCCTCGCCCAACGCATCGTCGCGGGCGATGTTCCCTCCTCCCTCAAGGACCGCCGGGTGGTCGAGATCGCCATGAGTTCCGTGGTGGCAGGCGCGGCCTACCGCGGCCAGTTCGAGGAGCGCCTCAAGGCGATCCTGGCCGAGGTCGAGGCGGCCGAGGGGCGCATCGTCCTCTTTGTCGACGAACTCCACACCATCGTCGGCGCTGGAAAGGCCGACGGCTCCGTCGATGCGGGCAACATCTTGAAGCCGATGCTCGCTCGCGGGAAGCTCCGCATGATCGGCGCTACCACTCTGAACGAGTATCGGGAACACATCGAGACAGACTCGGCGCTGGAGCGTCGCTTCCAGCCCGTGTTCGTGGGCGAGCCGAGCCTGGACGACACCGTGGCGATCCTGCGCGGCCTCCAAGAGAAGTACGAGGTGCACCACGGGGTGAAGATCACGGACGAAGCAATCGTGTCGGCCGCCACGCTCTCCGATCGCTACATCCCTGACCGGTTTCTGCCAGACAAGGCGGTCGACCTCATCGACGAGGCCACGTCTGCGCTCAGGATGCAGCTCGACTCGATGCCGATCGAGCTGGATCGCGCCAGGCGCCGCATCATGCAACTCGAGATCGAGCGCACCCAAGTCGCGAAAGACAAGTCCGATCACGCGCGGGCCCGCCGTGACGAAATCGACGACGACATTGCGAGGCTGAAGGAAGAATCCGAACGGTTGAACATGCGCTGGGCACGCGAGAAGGACCTCATTGTGAGGGTGTCCGGCGCCACCGAGAGACTCGAGTCGCTGCGCGGTGAACTCGACAGGGCGGAACGGTTTGGTGAGTTGGAGAAGGCCGGGCGCATCCGTTACGGCGAGATCCCGGCAGCCGAGAAGCAAATGGCCGACGCCCGAGCCGAGTTGGACGCCATCGCACCGGATGAGCGCATGTTGCGCGAGGAGGTCACTGGGGAAGACATCGCGGCCGTGGTCGCCAAGTGGACCGGCGTTCCCGTCGAGAAACTCCTCACGGAGGAGTCCGCGAAGTTGGGGACCCTCGAGGAGCGGTTGCACGAGCGCGTCGTGGGCCAGGATCGCGCCATTGCGTCGGTGTCCGACGCTATACGGCGTGCCCGCGCGGGCCTGTCCGACGCGCATCGGCCGATTGGGTCGTTCCTCTTTCTCGGCCCCACCGGAGTGGGCAAGACCGAGTTGGCGCGCGCCCTCGCGGAGCAACTCTTCGACGACGAGCGCGCCATGATTCGCATCGACATGTCGGAGTACATGGAGTCCCACGCAGTGAGCCGACTCATCGGCTCTCCCCCTGGCTACGTGGGGTACGACCAGGGCGGCCAGTTGACGGAGGCCGTGCGGCGTCGGCCGTACTCCATCGTTCTGTTCGACGAGGTGGAGAAGGCACACCCCGACGTGTGGAACGTGCTGCTCCAGGTGCTTGACGACGGGCGCCTCACCGACGGCCACGGCCGCACCGTCAACTTCACGAACACCGTTATCGTGATGACGTCCAACCTGGGTTCCGATGTCATGCTCGCGTGGGATGGGGTCGATCGGTCGGCCCTCGAGGAGGACCTGCACGCGGTGCTCAGGCGAGCGTTCCGCCCGGAGTTCCTCAACCGGCTGGACGACGTGGTGGTGTTCGACCGCATCGATCCCTCCGCCATGGAGGCGATCGTCGACACGGAGCTCGCGAAGGCGGTGGCCCGCATCGAGCAGGCGAAGGACATCACGCTCACCGTGACAGCGGAGTTGCGCGCGTCCTTGGCCAAGGACGGCTTTGATCCCCAATTTGGCGCCCGGCCTCTCAAGCGCCTCATCGCCACGCGGGTGCTCAACGAGCTCGCAAAGGAGATTGTGGACAGACGCCTGCGCGAGGGCGACAAGGTGACGCTCGGATGGGAACGCGGAGCGCTCACCACTCAGGTGCACTAGGCGGCCACGGCAGCGTTCCCGCGGCTAGTCGGGGTCTGCGTGTTGCGACGCTCTCCAACGCGCGATGAGCTCCTGCTCATTCGCGCTGGGGGCCCGGCAGCCGCACACCTCAACGTGCTCGCTGTGCCATTGCCCGCGCTGAGCCTCGGTGGCCTTTGGTGGCATGCGGTGATCGGCGTGCCACTCACGATTGATCTCACCCATGGTGCTCCCTGGTCCAGACGAAAACACCGTAGATACGACAAAGGCCCGCTTGCGCGGGCCCTTGGTCACGGCTGGGGTACAAGGATTCGAACCTCAACTAACTGAACCAGAATCAGTCGTGCTGCCAGTTACACCATACCCCAATGGTTCCTCGCCGAACCGAGAAGCAAGTCTACCCGAGCGGGGCCCGTCTCCAAAACCGCAAGAGGCTCAGCAGGTGAGAGCAAGCACGTCCGGCAGTTCCACCAAAGACTCGATCCGCACCACGTTGTCGGCAATGTCGCCCTCCTGCGGTGGCATGCCCGGACGGTCAAGCCAGACGCCAAGGGCGAGTCCTGCGGCGGCGGCCGCTCCCGCATCGATGTCCTTCTCGTCCCCCACGTAGACCACCGAATTGGGGTCGAGCCCCAGCATGCGTGCGCCCTCGACGAACACGCGGGGGTCAGGCTTGCCCACACCGAACCTATCGATGCCGACGAGCATCCTCACCCGAGCCAGCCCGCTACTCGCCAACTTGCGCTCTTGGTAGCCGTGGTCGGCGTTGGACACCGCGCCGTACTCGATGCCGCATCGGTCCAGCGTGTCGAGCAACGCGTGCGCGTCGTCGTGAGCCTGCCACCCCTCGCGAAACGCCTGCTCGAAAATCTCATCCCACTGCGCGTACTCCCCCGCGTCCATGGGCTCGCCGCCGAACGCCGCGTGCAACTCGTTGGCACGACGCATGCGCTGCTCGCGGTGCGACATCTCCCCCCGGGCATGGGCGCGATACCAGCCGCCAGCATCCACGCGCCAGTGAATGCCCATCGCCTCCAGGTCGTGGGGCCCAGGCAGGTAGTGTTCCGCAACGGCTGCCAGAGCGTGCCGGAAGGCGCCCCGCGTGTTCACCAGGGTGTCGTCGATGTCGAGCAGGACGCCGGCGACGGCCTTCGCAGTCACGAGTCGATGGCCGCGCGCAATCGGCGCAGGCGGGCTAGGGCGTGATCGGACCCCAAGATTTCCATGGACTCGAACAGCGGCGGCGAGACGAGCCTGCCGGTCACGGCCACCCGCAAGGGGCCGAAGGCGAAGCGCGGCTTGATGCCCATCCGCTCCACCAGCACCGCGGTGAGCGCCTCTTGCTGCGCCGTGGCGGCGAAGTCCTCAAGGCCCTCCAGCACCTGGATCGCAGCGTCAAGAACGTCGGCGGCATTGTCAGGCAACTTGGCCATGGCGGCCTCGTCGTACTCGAACGCAGCGTCGTCCACAAACAGGAACCCCAGCATGCCTGGGGCCTCGCCCAGCAGCGTCATGCGCGTCTGGACCAGCGGCACGGCCAGAGCGAGCGTGCCTTCCTCGTGAGGAGTGAGGTCCCTCACCGATGGCCCCGACACGAGCCCTGCTGAGTGCAGGTACGGCACCACTCGTGCAGCGAAGTCGGCCAGCGGGAGCATCCTCATGTGCTCTGCGTTGATCGCCTCCGCCTTCTTGAGGTCAAAGCGCGCCGGGTTGGGAGTGCAATCGGCGATGTCGAACGCCTCGACCAGCTCGTTGACGGTGAAGACGTCGCGGTCCGGTCCGATGGCCCACCCCAGCAGCGCCAGGTAGTTCAGCAGGCCCTCTGGCAGGAAGCCCCTGTCCCTGTGGTGGAACAGGTTCGACTCTGGGTCACGCTTGGAGAGTTTCTTGGTTCCCTCCCCCAGCACCATCGGCATGTGCGCGTACTCGGGCACGGCGTCGGCCAGCCCCAACTCCACCATGGCTCGCCACAACACGATCTGGCGAGGCGTGGAACTCAGCAGATCCTCCCCGCGCAACACGTGCGTGATCTTCATGAGGGCGTCGTCTACCGGGTTGACCAAGGTGTACAGCGGAACGCCGTTAGCGCGCACGATGACGTAGTCAGGAACGCTGCCTGCTGGGAACGTGACGTCGCCGCGAATGAGGTCCGCGACCGTGATGTCCTCGTCCGGCATGCGCATCCGGATCACGGGCTCGCGACCCTCCGCACGGTACGCGGCCTTCGCCTCGTCACTCAGGTCGCGGTCGAAGCCGTCGTAACCGAGCTTGGGGTCACGGCCAGCGGCGCGATGCCTCGCCTCGACCTCTTCTGGCGAAGAGAATGCCTCGTAGGCGTAGCCTCCCTCGATCAGCTGGCGCACCACGTCGGCGTGCAACTCACGGCGCTCCGACTGCCGGTAGGGGCCGTAGGGTCCGCCAACGTCGGGGCCCTCGTCGTACGTGATGCCCAGCCAGCCCATGGCGTCGAGAAGTTGCTCGTAGCTTTCCTGGGAGTCGCGCTCCGCATCGGTGTCCTCGATGCGGAACACCAGGTCGCCGCCGGTGTGGCGCGCGTATGCCCAGTTGAAAAGCGCGGTGCGCACCATGCCCACGTGAGGCATCCCCGTGGGTGACGGACAGAATCGAACGCGGACCTTGCTCATGCAGTCTCTTTCCTTTGAGGCTCGTCAGTCAGTCGCGACGGATCACGGGATTGCGCAACGTGCCGATGCCTTCGATGTCGATCTCGACCACGTCGCCGTGATGCAAAGCGGTCACGCCCGACGGTGTTCCCGTGAGGATCACGTCCCCTGGAAGCAAAGTGACGATCTCGGACACCATGGCCACCGCGTTCATGACGTCCACGAGCATGTCGGAACTGTGGCCCGTCTGTACGGGCTTGCCGTTGATGCGCGACGAGACCTCCACGTCGTCGTGCGCAAGCTCCGTCTCGATCCACGGCCCCAGCGGCAGCGAAGTGTCGAAGGCCTTGGCGCGAAACCACTGGTCCTCGAGCCGCTGCAAGTCGCGCGCGGTGACATCGTTGGCGCAGGTGAAGCCGTAGATGTAGTCCTCAGCGCTTTCGGGGCTGACGTCCTTGCACAGCCTGCCGATCACAATGGCGAGCTCGGCCTCAACCTGGACGTCTTGAGAGTACGGGGGCAACACGATGGGGTCATCGGGGCCGATCACGGTGGTGTTGGGCTTGAGGAACAGGATGGGCACCTCTGCCGCCGGACCCCTGCTCGGGATTTCCTTGGCGTGCGCCTCGTAATTCTTGCCAAGGCACACCGCCTTGGAGCGAGGGATGACGGGCGCGAGCAGGCGCACGTTGTCGGCATTCAGCGGCAACCGCTCCCCGGTGGGTTTACCCGCGATGTACATCGGATCCCCTGAGAGGACAATGAGTTCCTCGTTGCCGGGCTCGCCGTCGACGATGGCGTACTTGGGTTCGTCCCCTGTGGTGAAACGGGCGATGCGCATGGACCCCAGCCTAGCCGCCGCCGAAACGCTGGCCCGCGCTTAGCATGGACCAATGACCCCCCTAGGCCACGCGCAGATCATTGATGCTGGCAAC
This sequence comes from Demequina sp., assembly GCF_016278775.1. GTDB lineage: Bacteria > Actinomycetota > Actinomycetes > Actinomycetales > Demequinaceae > Demequina. The sequence goes on from NZ_JADQBF010000001.1 coordinate 7,641, forward strand.
GCCGGGCTCTCCCGGGTGCTGGCCATCACCGATGCCCACCCTGCCGAGCACTTGGGCGAGGCCTGGCTCGAACGCACCACCACCGACCTGCTGTCTCACCTCCACGCGTGGCACCTCCTCTTTGAGGGCTGGGTCGAGGCGGATCAAGCGGGTAACACGGTGGCGTACCCCGCCGAGGGCTACTCGTGGCGCGACCTCGACGCCCTGAACGAATCCCTCTACACATTCCACCGAGCGCGCGAGCACGCCCAGACTCGGGCGCTCCTGGTCGAGTCGCACGAGCGGGTGTGCGCGACGATTCGGGCGCTCCCCGAGGTGGAGTTGACCACGCCTCAGTCTCGCGAGTGGCTGGGCGATGAGTCGCTCGGCGACGTCGCACACGAGTGCCTTGGCGCTCACTACGAATGGGCGCTCGGGATTCTCGAGGCGGCGGGCTTCAAGGCCGATTCGTGACGGCAGGCCCCACGGAAGCCACCGCCGGGGCCTCCCCGCGGATCGCCGCCGCCATGCGCTGGCCCGGCCGCATCGTCGGGCTTGACCTTGCGAGAGCCGCCGCGATTATCGGGATGCTGGCGGCTCACGTGGGCGATTCCGGCCACCGCGGCAACGACGCCGACGGTTGGGGTTGGCTGTGGGTGGCGGACGGGCGCCCGTCCGCGGTGTTTGCCGTGCTGGCGGGCGTCACGGTGACACTCATCGCAAGGGCCGACGCCGTGGGCGCGGGCCACGCGGCGATCCGGGTGGCCGTGCGTGGCGCCATCCTGATCGGTGCGGGCTTCGCGCTCGGTCTGCTGGACACCCCGATCGCCGTGATACTGACACATCTGGGCGTGATGCTGCTGGTGGTGATACCGGCGATGCGGTGGGGAGCGCGCGCGCTCTTCGCGGCTGGCGGCGTGGTCCTCGTGGGCGGAGCCGTCGCCTATCACAGCGTGGCGCTTGCCGCGGAGGGGATTCCCGTCGCCCAGACGCTGACGGGCGGCTACTACCCCGTCATCGCATGGGCGGGGTACGTGCTCGTCGGCATGGGGATCGGACGCCTGGCTTTGCGGGAGGTGGCCACCGCGGGCGCTCTCGTGTGGATGGGTGCGGTGGCCGCCGTCGCTGGCTACGGGCTAGGGGCGCTGGCGGGCTCCACCGCGCCGTGGCAAGAGCCGGCGGGGCCATGGTGGGCCTCACTCGAGGCGCACAGCACCTCGCCAGCAGAGATGGTCGGCAACACGGGCGTGGCCCTTCTGGTGATCGGGGTATGCCTGCTCCTGGCGCGTCCCACCGCTGTGTTCTTCCCAGTGCTTGCCTTCGGATCTATGTCGCTCAGCGTCTACACGGCTCACGTGATCGTGATCGCGATGGCGGGCGATCAGATCGTGTGGGAGCCATCCAACGTGTCCTTCGCGGCGCTCACCCTGTCGCTCATGGCGGCAGCCACCGTATGGCGAGTGGCGTGGGGCGCCGGGCCGTTGGAGCGCCTGATGACGATCGCGTCCTCCCGCACGGCAGACGCCCTGGCCGCGCCTCGGGTGCCGCACGCTCCACGGAGACGGTAGGCCCTATGTCCGTTTCATCTGTGCGGGCGTCTGCTTACACTGGCTCCCTATGAAGGGCACGCTTGCACCTGTGACGCGTCCGCGGCGGTTCGCGCGGGCGCGCTTTGTGATGCTCGGCGGCGCGCTCCTCATCGCGGCCATCGTCGCGCTCTCGGTTCACATCCCGCACTCCGTCTCGCTCTCCGCGGCGAGTGCCCCCGCCGATGCGTCCGTGACGTCGCACGCCATGGCCGTCGGTCACCTCGACCATGCACAACCCGCCATCGCACCCGCGGACGCCACGTGCGTCACGTGCGGCATGGAGCAGGAAGGCATCGCCTTCGCGTGCGCGCTCGTCCTGTTCGTGATGGCCATCATGCGGCTCGCGCCGCGCACCACCGTGCGCGTGATGGCGCGGGTGAGCCGGGTGTGGAACGTGAGCCGGTGGTCGGCCGTCATTCCGCCACCGCAACCACCCAGCCTCCACGCCCTCTGCATTAGTCGGACGTAGAACGCCGCGAGTTTCGTAGGGACTGCGCAGCGCTCCCCGAGAGCACGCTCCCGCAACCCAACCGCCCCTGACCCGGTCTTCACGACCCTTGCCGACGGCACTCGCCGTCGCGCCGCTCCGTTTGCCTCATCGCCGCTGCAACGCGCCGACCGAGCGAACACCTCACTTTCACCAGAAGGATTTCTCATGTCACACCACCCCCTCCTCCGCGCCCCAGGGCGCACCATTGGCACCCTGGCCTTCGCCGTCGTCGCTGCGTTGGCCTTGTCAGCGTGTTCCACAGCCGATCCGGCCAGCACGGAACCCGCGGCCCCGAGCGAGGCCCCCCAGCCGCAAGCTGCCATGATGGCGGACCACGGACTCGACGGGCTCGACGCCCGAGAGGTCATCGACACGCTCGACGCCCTCCCGCTGGCCGAACGCTCTTCCACGCTCATGGCCTCCATCCGCCCGAACGAGCTGCTGCTCTCGGACAGTCAGGAACGCGAGACCGCCCTGGCCATGCCGGAAGACGAGTTCTACGTCTCGCTGGCTCCGTACGTGAACCAGACGCACGACTGCTACTTCCACAGCCTGACCACGTGCACGGGCGAGATGCAGAACACCGAGGTAGACGTGGTCGTGACGGACAAGGCGACCGGCGAGGTGCTGGTCGAGGGCACGCACACCACGTTCGACAACGGCTTCATGGGCCTGTGGTTGCCTCGCAACATCGACGCGACCATCACGATCGAGTACGACGGCCTCTCGGCAACGTCTGACCTGTCGACCCGTACAGACGACGACGCCACGTGCGTCACCACGATGCAGCTCGCATAGGCAGCGGGTTGAGTGCGCTCCCTCCCGGTCGGTGATCCGTGCCGGGAGGGGGCCCCCGCTGAGACAATGGCGCCATGAGCATCGTGCCCCGAGTCTTGACGCGCGACGAGTGGGTCCCGCTCGCCGATGCTCACGCCGCACGCGCCGACGCCCTCACCGCCAGTTACCGCGAGCGCGCTGGCCGGGGTGAGCGGCACGCGATCGAGGACTTCCTGTTCGACTACTACTCCGCACGGCCGGCCCATCTGCGGCGCTGGCACCCCGGCGTCGGCGTCAGTCTCGAAGGCGCCCCTGATCACGCGGGGTGGCGCTTCTATGCGACGGCCGATGGCGTCACCTCCGTGGACGCCGCGGCGTTCTGGGAAGCGAAGGGCTCGACCGTCGACTACGTCGAGTCTCTGTTGCGGGCCACGGAAGGGCGACCGGCCATGCGCGGCTGCTTCGGGCTTCACGAGTGGGCCATGGTCTATCGGGCTGGCGAGGATCGCCGCCACACGCTGCCGCTGCGGCTGGGCCAGGAAGGGACCGACGCCGTCGTGGACTCGCACGACCTGGCGTGCACGCACATGGACGCCTTCCGCTTCTTCACCCCTGAGGCCGCGCCGCGCAATGCGCTGCAGCTCACGCGCGCTGACCAGCCGGCGCGCGAGCAACCAGGCTGCCTGCACGCGAACATGGACTTGTACAAGTGGGCAGGGAAGCTGGTGCCTGCCGTGCCCAGCGAGACGGCGCTCGACGCCTTCGAGCTCGCCATGGAGATCCGCTACCTCGACATGCAGGCGTCGCCGTACGACGTCACCGAGTTTGGGCTGGAACCCGTGCGCATCGAGACGCCCGAGGGCAAGCGTGACTACGCGGAGCGACAGGCGGAGTTCTCGCGCCGGGCGGCGCCCCTGAGGGACAGTCTCATCCAGGCGTGCGTCGCGGCCAGGCAGGCAGCTGGGGTGGCCACCTTCGCGGGCTAAGCCCTCCCGTTCCTATGCACCAATGAGTCGCTTCAGGACTCGCTTCCAGTTCGCCTCGGCCTGCTGCACACTGCCAAAGCGGCCTAGGTCGCGGTGGTGGTACCTACGCCCATGGCCGGCCATCCCAAGGACCTGATCGAGGACCACGGCCCGCGTGCTCGGGGCTAGAGGTTCCCACCGCGGGTGGTACGCCTCATCCGCAACACGTTGAAGCAACCCGCTGTCACCGTCCCGCAGGCCCACAATCGCCTCGGCTAGCCACAGGACAATTGGCTGAACATCAGAGTGCGGGGAATAGAGCGACCGCGCTTTGGCAAGTGCGTCTTCACAACCCTGGTCTCTGGCAACCGCCTGTGCGCAGAGGCCGGACCGGACTGAACTGCTTGCGGCCGACCTCAGAGCGTCCACGTCGCGGGCACGACCTTCAGCCGTCCCGCGCCCAGCCAAGGCCTCGGCAAGGACCGCACTTGAGAGGTTCTCCTGAAACAGGCGGTGGTGATGAGAGTCGCGGTGCCGCTCCGCCTGAATCCTGCGGATCCGGGCGGCCTCTGCGGGCCGACCCTGAGCCATGGCAATGTCGGCGTAGATAAGCCTGTTCTCATCACGATCATCGGTGGTCTCCAGAAACGTCCACAGATCGTCGGACCTCTCGAGTTGGAGTAGTGCGTACGCAACCTGGTATTGCAGACCGCGGTCCGTGGGGCTGGCGCGGTGGCGGCGCTGGAATATCTCGAGCGCGACGGGCCAGTCACGACCCTTCAACATGTACCCCAAACGCAGTTCCGCAAACCTGACGATCGCCTCCGGGCGGCTATCGTCGCTGAGAAACCGCTTCACAAGCGAGATTCTCTCAACCTTGGATGGATCCTGGTAGATGGCGAAGAACTCGCCAACATGGTCGATCCAACGGCCACCTCGGTCACGGTACGGAACCCGAAGCGAAACGAATGCGGGGGTCTTCAGAAGCGCATCCACTAGCCAGGTCGGCTCAAGATCGTAGGATTCGCAGAGTTCTGCGGCGAGATGGACACGATCTCGGGCAGCGACGATGTCGAGGCCTACGAACCGATCGCCGCCCAGGACATCAACCAAGCGTCCAGCTGCGTCCACCCGATCCTGGTGCACCCACGCCCCGGGAAGTGCACGATCCTCTTCAAGAACTGCGCCACGAGTTGCCGCATGAAGCCGCAGAGGGAAGATACCCGCGACAGGTTCTTGGACCAGCGGGTCTGCAACTAGCCTGCTCACCGCTCCTGCGGAGCACCCGCTCGCCAACTGGATCAGGTCGGGAGAGAAGCGACCGGCGACCGCCGCAAGTCTCACCAACTCGGCCACGTCCGGGTCGAGATGGTGGAGCAGTCGTCTCACCACATCACCGAAATCGAGACTGACCTCGGCAAGGTCAGCCGACGTTGTCGCGTGGTACTGGCGCGCAAGCTTGATTCCAAGCCCAAGATGCAACGGCCACCCTTCCGCCGCACGCACGACTCTTTCGATGGCGTCGAGGGACAAATCGGGCATGTCCTCAACGACAAGCCGCACGTACTCCGACTCCTGCCGCGCATCAAAACCGTCGACCCTGATCTGAGGGACCCCTTGTCGCCCAGTGGACCAGGCGCTGCGCGACGGCAGCTCTCGTCGAGGCGTAAGGCCCCAACTAGGCTGTCGCTTGGAGGCGAGCACCCAGAAGATGCTTGGCAAGGCTTCCAGCAACTCCTTCAGGAGTTCCTCCCCACGGGCCGTAGTTCCCAACACACCCTCGATCGCGTCGAGGAAGCAAACGGTGATGGGTACCGCTTCGCCTGCGTTCTCTAGGTCCCACTCCAGCACCTGGGCCAATGCGACCAAGTCGAACTGGGAACTGCCATCCTCCACCCAGTCGAGGAACGGGCCCAGTGACGGATTGGCAGAGCACTTGCGACCGTCTCGGCGTCTGTCGCGGTGCTCACGCATCACCCTCTCCGCGCACACAGCCAGGACGTGGGAGACAGAGACCCCGACATTCGCCGAGGGGTCGATGCCAAAAGGCGAGTCGGCGGGCCCCTCTAGGCTCAACTCAATACTCGCGCCGACGAATCCATTGACAGCACGGACGATGTTCTCCACGATGCTGCGATCGGCACTCGTGAGACTTGGAACCAGCGGAACCCCTGGCCGGAAGCGCGACCACGCTGTCGCGAGCGCCACGTCGAATGCGTCGAAAGCCCGTCGCGGGCCCGGCACGACCATGCGTAGGCGGACCAGAAGCTCGAGGAGATCGAGTTCGGAGCGATTTTCGTACGACACCAGGACCGCGACAGTTCGGGCCGGGGGCACGATCTCCGCACGCTCCTGGCGACAGGTCCGGCAAAGCTGCTTGAGCAATGCAGACTTCCCGACACCGCTGACACCTAGAAACAGAATCGCATTCTCGCCGAACGAGGTCATGCGAGCGCGACTTCCGCGGCCCTCCGCATACCGTTGCAGGGCGAGCCTGAAGAGATCCTCTTCGTGCTCTCGATGGACGAGAACCATGCCGAAACCCCCAGTCTCGTTGACGAGCAAGATCAGAGTATCGGAGGCCCTTTCCGCGGTCGCACTGTCGTGGCAATCACAATGGGCCCAGCGAGCAATGCCGCTCTTCTTCCCTGACGAACGGGACGCGCTCCGGAGCGCGCCAACTGGGAGCCCCTCGCCGCCGCGCAATGCGCTGCAACTGACGCGAGCTGACCAGCCCCTGCACGAACAGCCCGGCTGCCTGCACGCGAACATGGACTTGTACAAGTGGACAGGGAAGCTCCTGCCAGCCGTACCCAGCGAACTGGCGCTCGACGCCTTCGAGCTCGCCATGGAGATCCGCTACCTCGACATGCAGGCGTCGCCGTACGACGTCACCGAGTTTGGGCTGGAACCCGTGCGCATCGAGACGCCCGAGGGCAAGCGTGACTACGCGGAGCGACAGGCGGAGTTCTCGCGCCGGGCGGCGCCCCTGAGGGACAGTCTCATCCAGGCGTGTGTCGCGGCCAGGCAGACAGCTGGGGTGGCCACCTTCGCGGGCTAAGCCCCTGCGCGGGCTTGGTCGACACCCTTATTAGCGAGAGCGTCGGCGCGCTCGTTGCCGGGATCGCCAGCGTGGCCCTTGACCCATACCCACGAGATCTGGTGGCGGGCCACCTGTGCGTCGAGCTCCTGCCACAGTTCCTTGTTCTTGACCGGCTTCTTGTCGGCGGTACGCCAGCCGTTGCGCTTCCAGCCGATGATCCACTTGCTGATGCCGTTCATCACGTACGTCGAATCCACATGCAGCGTCACCGCGCACGGTTCCCTGAGGGCCCTGAGCCCCTCGATCACGGCGGTGAGTTCCATGATGTTGTTGGTGGTGTGTGCGGCGCCGCCGCACAGTTCGCGTTCACGGTCACCGAAGCGCATCCAGGCGCCCCACCCGCCGATGCCGGGGTTGCCTTTGCAGGCCCCGTCCGTCCACATATCTACTGCTGGCAGGCTCTCGGTGGTCACGCCGATACCCTACCGGCCCGAGGAGCCCGCACCGGGCTGCCGCGTCGGGCTAGGCGCAGCGGCCCAGCGCGGCACAATGGGGGCATGTCCAAGCACGCGGCCAAGCACGCGCATGCGGCCACCCCAGCCGTGGCGGCGCTCGTCGCTGAGCAGGTGCCGCACACGCTTCACGCCTACGCACACGACCCGGCAACCGACCTCGGATACGGCCTCGAGGCCGCCGCCGCGCTGGGCGTCGAGCCGGAGCAGGTCTTCAAGACCCTCTGCGCGTACGTGGATGGCCGCCTGTGCGTGGGCATCGTCCCCGTCACTTGCAAGCTCGACCTCAAGGCCCTGGCGCACGTGCTGGGCGGCAAGCGGGCCGAGATGGCCCCGCCTGCCGATGCCGAGCGGTCGTCGGGGTACGTGGTGGGCGGCATCTCCCCCATCGGCCAACGCAAGGCACTCCCTACGGCGCTCGACGAGACGGCGGAGTTGTTCGACACCATCTACGTTTCTGGCGGACGGAGAGGCCTTGATATCGGCTTGTCGCCCTCTGACCTCGCGCGTATCACCGGCGCGGCCGTTGGCCCGATCGCAAAGGACTCCTGAGTGACTGACAACAACGGCATGCCCGATTACGCTGCCCGCCTCGCCCACGTCAAGGCGCGCATCCATGCAGCAGAGGCGTGGAGCGGGCGCCTGGGTTCCGGCGCGCGGGTGCTGGTGGCCACCAAGACGGCCGACGCCGACGCCGCAGCCGCCGCGGTGCGCGCAGGCGTGCGAATCGTGGGCGAGTCGCGCATGCAGGAACTCGAGGAGAAGGGTGAGGCGCTCAAGGGCGCCGGCGCGCAGATCCACGTGATTGGGCAGTTGCAGCGCAACAAGGCCGCGATTGCGGTGCGGTGGGCCGACTGCGTGCAGACGGTGGACTCGCTGTCGCTCGCCGAGCGGCTGTCGCGCCTGTGTGTGCAGGCGGAGCGGGACCTCGATGTGATGATCCAGGTGAATGTGTCTGCCGAGCCGACCAAGGCAGGGGTGGCACCAGACGAGGCCCTCGCGCTTGCGTCGGCCGTGCAGGACTTGCCAGCTCTCACCGTGATCGGCTTCATGACGATCGGGCTCAACTCAAGCGACGAGTCGGCGGTGCGCGCTGGGTACGCGCGGCTCACGGCGCTTCGCGACGAGGCGCTGGTGCGCTCCGAGCGCGGCGAACTGCCGCTGCGGGCGGCGTGGGAACTCTCGATGGGGATGTCCAGTGATCTCGAGTGGGCGGTGGCAGAGGGCGCGACGATGGTGCGCGTGGGCACCGCGATCATGGGTGATCGTCCCAGGTAGACCCCTGGTACGGGTCGCGCTGTCAAGGTGACTTGACAAGACTCCTCATGTCAAGCATCCTTGTCATGACAAGGAACCTTGACAGTGAAGGGAGGCGTCGGTGATCAACTCGGTCCGCGACCTGCGGGAACTCAGAGGGCTGTCTCAAGCGGCTCTCGGCGACGCCCTCGGCGTATCGCGCCAGACGATCAACTCGATCGAGACCGGCAAATACGACCCCTCCCTCCCTCTCGCCTTCGCCATCTCTCGCTACTTCGACCGCACCATTGAGGAGGTCTTCGATGACCAAGCAAGCTAGCCAGTCAGCGCCACGCAGCGCCTTACGCATCGCCGTCGGCGCCGGTTCGGGGGCGGTGGCCGCCGCCGTGCTCGCCTCCATCGCGTGGGCCGCCGGTAACGACTCCTTCGCCAATGGCATCGTCTGGGGAGGCACTATCGGCATCGCTGCCGTGGTGACGCTACTCATGCTCGCCCGCACGCGGTTCGCCACTGCGGAAGCTCGTCTTGTCGCGCACGCGGCGGACGAGCGCGAGCGGCGCCTTGCCACGCGCGCACTCGCGGTTGCGGCCGTCACCATGTACGCGGCCGCGGTGCTCACCGCCATGGGCACCCTGTTTGGGCTGGAGGCGGAGGCGAGCCTTGCCATCATCATGTTCACGGGACTGATCTCCGCCGCGGTGGCCTTCGCCATCTCGGTGCGGCGGGACTAAGCCAACGCGGCCAACCCAAGCAAGGTCACCCTTCGTGGATGCAATGCCTTGCGCGGCGCTAATCTTTGCCCATGGCTAAGTCCACACACAAGGCAGACCTGTTCAGAGGCCCAGACGAGGCGGACATCTCGTCGCGCCTGAACTGGTTGCGCGCGGGAGTCCTGGGCGCAAACGACGGCATCGTCTCGATCGCCGCGCTGCTGGTGGGTGTTGCCGCGGCCACGACCGACGCCAAGGTGATCTTCACTGCCGCCATGGCGGGCATTGCGGCGGGCGCGCTGTCGATGGGAGTGGGCGAATACGTCTCGGTGTCGAGCCAACGCGACGCAGAGAACGCTCAGCTCGCGCGAGAGCGCATCTGGCAGCAGGCTCGCCCCGCTTGGGAACTTGAACAGCTGGTGCGGCTCAACATGAAGACCGGCATGTCGGAGACCACCGCACGCCAGGCCGCCACGGAACAGCACGAGCACGACCCGCTCACTATTCACGCCAAGATGCACCTGGGGATCGACCCCGACGAGTTGACGAACCCGCTCGCCGCGGGAATCGCCTCGTTGATCGCGTTCACGGTCGGTGGCGTCGCTCCCCTGCTCACCATCCTCTTGCTTCCCAACAGCCTGCGCATCCCGCTCACCTTCGCGGCGGTTCTCGTGGCCCTTGCCTGCACCGGATACGCCTCCGCCAGGATTGGCTACGCGCCGACGTTGCGCGCAGTCGTGCGGAACATCGTGGGCGGCACCGCCGCCATGGCCATCACGTACGGCATCGGCCTCCTGGTGGGCAGCGCCGTCGTTTAGGGGACGGCGTGGGCTACGGGACCGCGTTGACTTAAGGGACGGCGTTGATCCATTCGGGCGTAGCGAAGCGCTCCGTCACGAGGCGCTGCGCCCTGTCCACCTCGGAATCGCTCACTGCACCAGCGACCGTCGTGTAGCGCGACGCGAAGTAGGCGAGGAACGACTCGATGATCGCCTCGCGTGTCATGCCCGTCTGGCTGCGCAGCGGATCCACTCGCTTGTTGGCGCTCTTGGTGCCCTTGTCCGACAGTTTCTCGCGGCCGATCCGCAACACCTGGAGCATCGCGTCGGCGTCGATGTTGTAGGCCATCGTGACGTGGTGCAGCACGGCGCCAGACGTGTACCTCTTCTGAGCCGCTCCCGCGATCTTGCCCGCCGGCGAGGCGATGTCGTTGAGCGGCACATACGTGGCCTGGATCCCCAACTCCTGCAGCGCCCCGAGCACCCAGTCGTCAAGGAAGGCGTAGGACTGCTCGAAACTCAGCCCCTCCACGAGCGAGATGGGCACATACAACGAGTAGGTGATGGTGTTACCGGGCTGAATGAACATTGCCCCGCCGCCGGAGACCCGACGCGTCACGGTGATGTCGTGAGCCGCCGCACCCTCCGCGTCGATCTCGTTGCGCACCGATTGGAACGAGCCGATCACCACCGTGTTGCGCTCCCATTCCCAGATGCGCAGCGCGGGACCGCGCTCGCCAGCGCCGACACCTTGAGCGATCACGTCGTCGAGCGCCATCTGCAGGTGCGGTTCCCGCGGCACGTCGTGGATCAACTCGAACGTGTGGTCCTGCCAACTGGTTGCGTGGCCGAGCGCGCGCCGCACCGCTATCGCGACCGCCTCCGGGCTGAAGCCGACGAACTGGGCGTCTGGGCCCGCCGCTCGCGCCACGTCGGCGGCCATGTCAGCCACCGACGTCGTGGTCGGCAAGCCGATGAGTGTTGCGTTGATCGCCAACAGAGCGTCGGAAGGCTCCAAGAAGAAGTCTCCCGAGATCACCACGCCGCTCAGGGCGGCGTCCGCGCCCGCTCCTTCGACCTCGACATCCGCAACAACGAGCTTGCCGCCAGGAATCTTGTATTCACCATGCACGCTGTCCATTGTGCTCGCTCGCGCGAGGTCAGAAGGACGACGCAGGGCTTACGGGTTAGGGGCGACTCCCGCCTTGAGCAGGCCATACAGAAGGGCCTCCGTGAGCGCCTCCCAGGAGGCCTCGATGACGTTTGGCCCCACGCCCACGGTGCGCCAGGTGTAGCCGGTCTCGGTGTCGGCCGTGGTGATGAGCACTCGCGTGACGGCATCGGTGCCGTGGCTGGCCTCCATGATGCGCACCTTGAAGTCCGTCAACTCGAAGCGAGCGATCTCCGGATACACGGCCACCAGGGCCTGTCGCAAGGCGTGGTCGAGCGCATTGACAGGGCCGTTGCCCTCGCCGACGGTCAGCAGCCGACGCTGTCCGCCAGCACGTAGCTTGACGACGGCCTCAGCGTCGGCCTCGCGCGGGTCGCCTGGTGCGGACGCGACGTGCACCGTCCACGTCTCCACGTCCCAGAACCGGGGGGATTGGCCCAACTCGTGACGCAGCAGCAACTCGAAGGACGCATCGGCCGCGTCAAAGGTGTAGCCGGCAGCCTCCGCTCGCTTGACGCGGTCCGTGACGCGCCCCAGCAGTTCCGACTGCCCCGTGAGATCGAAACCGAGTTCCTTGCCCTTAAGTTCGATCGAGGCGCGGCCTGCCATCTCTGAGACGAGCATGCGCATGTCGTTGCCCACGTGTGCCGGGTCAGTGTGCTGGTAGAGGTCGGGGTCGACCTTGATAGCAGAAGCGTGTAGCCCCGCCTTGTGGGCAAACGCAGACGCGCCCACGTACGGCTGGCGCGGGTATGGGGCGATGTTGGTGATCTCCGAGATGGCGTGCGCGATGCGCGTCGCCTCCTTGAGTCCGTCGCCCTTGAGCGTGATGGCGCCCCGCTTGATCTGGAGGTTTGCCGCCACGGCCACGAGATCCGCGTTGCCGGTGCGCTCTCCATAGCCGTTGACGCAGCCCTGGACGTGCGTGGCTCCCGCGCTCACGGCGGCCATGCTGTTGGCCACCGCGCAGCCAGAGTCGTTGTGCGCGTGCATCCCAAGCGCAGTCTCGGTGCGGGAGTCCACATCGGTAACGATGCTCGCCACATCGTCTGGAAGCATCCCGCCATTCGTGTCGCACAAGACCAACGCCGACGCTCCCCCGTCCTGGGCTGCCAGCAGCGCCTTCACCGCATAGTCGGGGTCGAAGCGGTACCCGTCAAAGAAGTGCTCTGCGTCCAGGATGACCCGGCGGCCCTCGCTCACCAGGAACGCGACAGTGTCCTCGATCATGCGCAGGTTCTCGTCGCCGCTCACGCGCAAGGCACGCTCGGCGTGGCGGATGTCAGACTTGGCGACGAGCGTGATGATCGGGGCCTCGGAGTCGACGAGAGCCCGCACCTGCGGATCGTTGCTTGCCGTGGTGTCTCCGCGTCGCGTCATGCCGAAGGCCGCGAACTGCGCGTGCGTAAAGGAGAGCTCCTTGTGCACGAGGGCGAAGAACTCGGTGTCCTTGGGAACGGCGCCGGGCCAGCCGCCCTCAATGACGCCCACGCCCAGCTCATCGAGCAAGGCCGCGATGGCCATTTTGTCGGCCACAGAGAGGTTCATGCCCTCTTGCTGAGCGCCGTCACGTAGCGTCGTGTCGTAGATCTCGACGGTGAGATCCGCCATGGTCGTCTCCTCGGTTCACTCGTGCTCCGCGCTGCCATCATCCCAACAAAAAAGCCCCCCATGGCGTTGGGAGGCTGCGCGTCGGGGGTTCCGACGCGCTACGGAATAATGACTGCGGCGTACATTGCGACCATTGTGGCACAAAGTCGCTCGAAAACGAGGCACGATCCCCCTCCGAGCGCCAGTGTTCGCCGTCCCAGCGTGCACACCACTGTGAGAAGGTCCATCCCCACAGGCTCCGGCATGTACACATTGCACAGCCCGTGCTTGGGTTTGGCGCCTCTACAACCCTACGATGGTTGATATGGCCGCGCGCAGAGACGCCGCGACGCCAAGTCGTGGCCGAGGTGTCCCCTTCGTGCCGGATCCGCAGAGGGGCGGCAAATAGTGCCCCAGGACAGTTTCCGAAGCCCAGCCCGACTTGCCCTGTGCGCGGTGGTGGTGCTAGCAACGCTCGCGAACTTCGCCGTCGATCTGGCCCTCCCGCCCAGTTACAACGTGGCCACCCTCTACGCCGTGACCGTCATTGCGGTGGCCGGGCTCGGGCACGACACGCGTGCAGTTCTCTGGGCGGCGGCGGGCACTATCGCGTTGACGTGGACTGGCTTGCTCGCGACCTGGCCCGAGGCGGGTGACCACCATCAGACGGAAATGGTGATCGAGCGCGGCGTCGCCACGGCGCTCATCGCGCTGTCGGCGCTCGTCATGATCCTCATGCTGGCCCGCGATCGCGAGAACCTCCGACTGGGGAGCCAGCTGCGCCAAGCGGAGGCCGATCGCGATGCCGACCAGCGCATGCTTGCGGCCGCGAGCGAGGTCGCACCGATCGGCACCTGGTCCATCGATCGCGGCGACGATCGCGTCACCTGGTCGGACACCGCCGCCGTGATGCACGGTCGCGACCCGGGGTACCAACCCAGTTCCCAGGAACTCATGGCCTACCTCACGCCACACGATGTCGAGCGGTTCAGCAACGCTCTCAACGGCGCGTGGACGGATGGCGCGCCGTTCAGGGAAGAGTTGAGGATCACACTGCCGAACGGCGAGCAGCGCTGGGTGGTCGCCATGGGTGAGACGCTTCGTGGAGACGATGACGTGGTACGCCGGGTTCACGGCACCGTGCAGGACATCACGCCATGGAAGCACGCGGAGTTGGCGGCGGTCATGCAGGGTGAGAGGTTTGCCCAACTCACCAGGACGCTACCCATCATCGTATGGACGGCCAATGCGGACGGGCTCATCGACTACTTCAATGACGCGCTCATGGAGTACACGGGCGCCACCGCAGAGCAACTGCTCGAGGATCAATGGGTCGGGACGGTCCACCCCCGAGACCTAGAAATGGTGACCACGAAGTGGTCCGCGGCTGTGGCGACTGGCAACCCCTACGACGTGGAGTTCCGCGTGCGCGCCGCAGACGGCACCTATCGCTGGCACCACGTCGCCGCTCAGCCGGAGAAGGACGACGACGGTAGTGTGGCGCGCTGGTGGGGCAGCTCCATCAACATTGACGCCGCGCGAAGGCTCCGTGAACACGCGGACGAACTGGCCGCAGAGCGCAAGGTGATCCTGGACAGCATGAGCGACGGCGTGTGCGCGCTGAATAGCGCGTGGCAGATCATCTACGTCAACGCCAGTGCCGAGAGAATCTTGGGCAGAAGGCGCGGCGAACTCGTCGGCAGCACCATTTGGGATGTCTATCCCACCTCGACAGACGACCCGGTGCACCGCGCCTTCACCGCGGCAATGGACGAGGGCAAAGCGGAGCGGCTCACCTTTCACAGCGAGTTGCTGCACAAGTGGTTGGAGTTGTCCGTCACGCGAAACACCATGGGTGTCACCGCGTTCTTGCGCGACATCACGGAGGTGCGACAACTCTCTGACCGCCTGGCGCAGGCGCAGCGGCTCGAGGCTGTGGGGCAACTCACCGGCGGCATCGCCCACGACTTCAACAACCTGCTCACCGTGGTGCTCGGCGGTGCAGATGCGCTCAGGGCAGACGAACAGGTGACGGGCGAGGCCCGCGAGATGGCGGAGATGATCGCGAAGGCCGCCGAGCGCGGCGCGGAACTCACGCATCGGTTGCTCGCCTTCGCCCGCCGACAGCCGCTTGAGCCCCGCTCGGTCGATCTAGCCCAGCAGATCGCGGCACTCGCGCCGCTCCTGAGACGCACCCTGGGCGAAGACATCTCCATGGAGATCATCCCCCAACTCGGAGACTGCTTTGCGGAAGCCGATCCCGGGCAGTTCGAGAGTGCTCTCCTGAATCTCGCGATCAACTCTCGCGACGCCATGCCGCACGGAGGCACGCTCACCATCGAGATCGAACTCGTGACCCTGGACGAGGCCTACTCGACGAGGTACGCGGAGGTGGCCCCTGGCACCTACGTGGTGACCACGGTCACCGACTCTG
The DNA here is from genome assembly GCF_016278775.1 of Demequina sp. Taxonomy (GTDB): domain Bacteria; phylum Actinomycetota; class Actinomycetes; order Actinomycetales; family Demequinaceae; genus Demequina. The sequence continues at coordinate 22,937 of NZ_JADQBF010000001.1, forward strand.
GCACCGGCATCCCGCCAGAGCATCTCGACCGACTGTTCGAGCCCTTCTTCACCACGAAGACAGGAGGCAAGGGTTCTGGCCTCGGCCTCCCGATGGTGTGGGGCTTCGTCAAGCAGAGCCACGGCCACCTCACGGTGTATTCGGAGCCCAGCTACGGCACGTCGATCAAGCTGTACCTTCCGGCCTCACACGTTGCGCCCACGCCCCTTGAGTCACGGGTGACAGCACCGGATACGCGCCGCGTGTCCGGCGTGATCCTCGTCGCGGAAGACGACGACCTGGTGAGGAAGTTCGCCACGGATCGCCTGCGCGCACGTGGCTACGACGTGGTCGAGGCCGTGTCCGGCCCGGAGGCACTCACCGTGATGGAGTCGACGGAGCGCGTGGATCTGTTGTTCACCGACGTCATCATGCCTGGGGGCATGACAGGCAGGGAGCTCGCGGACGCGGTGTTGGAGCGACGGCCCGGCCTGCCAGTCCTCTTCGCCTCTGGCTACACCGAGAATGTGATCATCCACAATGGCAGACTTGATCCGGGAGTGAACCTGCTTGCCAAGCCGTACTCCGCCAGTCAACTGTGTGAACGCGTCGGCGAATTGCTGGCCCCACGGGAAGAGGAGGCCGAATGAACGACGCAGAGGTGCGCGGCCGCGTGCTCGCGATCGACGACGACCACCTCGTGGGAGCGATGCTCGTAGCGCACGCCAAGGCGGCTGGCTTCGATGCGAAGATCACCGACGACCCAGAGGAGTTCTACACACTGGCTCGTGACTGGAAGCCCACGTTCGTGGTGGTGGACCTGGTGATGGGAGCCGTCGACGGGCTGACGGTGCTCAAGCGGCTCGCAGAGATGAAGTCCGACGCGGCCGTGATTATCGCGAGTGGCATGGGCAGCAAGGTGCTCGACTCGGCGCGCCAATACGCAGCTGCCAACGGACTCGCCTACGGAGGGGTGCTACACAAGCCGTTCAGACGCACCGACGTGGCGGCGGTGCTTGAAGCTGGTGCCTACTCTCCCGAGTCGGATGAGCCCGCGCTTGACGTGCTCCAGGGGTGGGACGCCGCTACGTTCGAGCGCGAGTTGCGTGCCGCCGCCGCGAGCGACCAGTTGATGGTGATGTTTCAACCCAAGGTCGCGTGCACAGACGGCAATGTCACCGGCTTCGAGGCGCTCGTGCGCTGGAGGCACCCGACCCTGGGGCTCATCGCTCCGATCAGCTTCATTCCTCGCGCGGAAAGCATGCGCCTCGTGAGTGTGGTCACCGACGCCGTGGTCGCGGCGTCGTTGGCCTGGTTCACGCGCTCGCGCCCGCAATCGAGCGAGCGGCTGTCCATCAACATTTCGGCGTCCGAGTTGTCCGGTCCAGGGTTAGGCAAGCGACTGCTCGACGTGTGCTCGCTTGCGAACATGTCTCCAGAGCGCATCATCCTTGAGGTCACGGAGACCACCGCCATGGCGAATGCGGCGGATTCCCTTGAAGTGCTCACGCGGCTTCGCCTGGATGGCTTCCAGTTGTCCATTGACGATTTTGGCACCGGCTACTCGTCCATGACGCAGCTGTCAAACCTTCCGTTCAGCGAGGTCAAGATCGATCGCTCCTTTGTGCGGAGCCTGGGAGAGTCCCCTGCCGCAGAGGTGATGGTGCGGTCAATGCTGCAACTCAGCCGCGGTCTCGGCCTCGAGTCAACGGCAGAGGGTGTCGAGACTGCCGCTGCACTCGCCGTCCTGTGCGACATGGGCTGCGATTTTGCGCAGGGCTACCACATCGGCTACCCGATGGCGGAGCCCGAACTCGACGAGTGGCTCACGCAGCACGGCACATAGCACTAACTGGCGTTGAGCACCCGCCTGCGTAGCCGCCAATCGGGTAGGTGGGCGTCCATCACCGCATAGAACCTGGCGTTGTGCCCGCGCTCGATCAGGTGCGCCAGTTCGTGCACAATCACGTACTCGAGCAAGGTCACGTCGCGTCGCGCGAGCTCCAGGTTGAGGGTGATCCGCCTGGTCTGCGTGTTGCACGTGCCCCACCGTGACGTCATGCGGCGGATCGTCACGTCGGGGGTCGCCAAGCCCATGACGCCCGCCCAGTGCTCGACCATGGGGGGTGCGGACTGCTTCAGACGCCGTCGCAGCGCCTCGGTCGCTGGCCCCGGTTGCAAGGGTTGCGGCTGGCCAGCGATGCGCTCTTGGTGCTTCGCGATCCACGAGGCTTTGCCGGAGACGAAGGCGACGATCGCGGACTCTGGCACGTGCCGGGGCGCACTCACGACGACCTCCCCGTGCGGGGCCTTGACCGTGAGCCGCAGGTTCTTGACGCGCTTGCGGCGGAGCGTGAAGTCGGGGATGTCCGCTGCCATGGTGCACTTAGGGTACGCCGCGGCTCCGACACCGGCGGCCGCTAGACTCGCCAGAGCAGTCACGACCCGCCGCAAGGAGCTTCGCCATGCCGCTCAGCGATCGCATCTGGTGGCACGTGTACCCGCTCGGCTTTGCTGGCGCGGCGATCACCCCCTCCACCACCAAGCCGGACGACGCGTCGGCCGGGGCCTCGCAGGAGCCAAGGGGTGACGGCCTGCGCCACATCACCGCGTGGCTCGACTACGCGGCCGACCTGGGCTTCTCTGGCCTGCTGCTCGGCCCCATCTTCGAGTCCTCGACCCATGGTTACGACACCCTCGACCACCGCGCGATCGACCCGCGCCTGGGAGACCTCGACGACTTTCTCGCGCTCGCCTCCGCCTGTCGTGAGCGCGACATCGCGCTCGTGCTCGACGGCGTGTTCAACCACGTGGGCGCCAGCCACCGCTGGGTGCAGGAGGCGCTCGCGGCGGGCCCGGACGGCGCGGCCGACGCCATGGTTGCGATCGACTGGTCAACTGGCGCCGCGAACCTGGGGACCTTCGAGGGGCACGATGAGCTGGTGACTCTCCATCACGCCTCACCTCGCGTGGTGGACGAGGTCGCCGACATCATGCGGCTATGGAACGACCGCGGCGCGGCAGGGTGGCGCCTCGACGCCGCTTACGCTGTGCCCTCCGACTTCTGGGCGGCAAGCATCGGCGCCGTGCGGGCGACCCATCCGGACGCGTGGTTCCTTGGCGAGGTGATCCACGGCGACTACACCGGCATTGTGGAGTCCTCCGGCATGGACACCGTGACGCAATACGAGCTGTGGAAGGCCGTCTGGAGTGCGATCACCGAGCGCAACCTGTTTGAACTCGACTGGACCCTCACGCGCCACGGCGAGTTTTGTGAGGCCTTCACCCCCGCCACGTTCGTGGGCAATCACGACGTCACGCGCATCGCATCGCGACTCGGGATCGAGGGTGCCATTGCTGCACTGTGGCTCCTGATGACGCTGCCTGGCGTCCCGTTCATCTACTACGGCGACGAGGTGGGCGCGGTAGGCGTCAAGGAGGACCGCGCTGGCGGGGACGACGCCGTGCGCCCTGAGTACCCTGCTTCACCCCCGGCGGGGTGGGCGACGGGAGTGGATGAGGCTCGCGTGCTGGCGGCGCATCGGGAGGCGATCGCGCTCAGGCGGGCTCATCCGTGGCTGGTGAGCGGGCGCGTCACCGTCGAGCGCCTCGAGAACGAGCGCATGACATACGTGGTGCGGGGTGCGGGCGAGGGCGAGGCTCTGCGCGTCGACGTAGACCTCACCGCCGCGCCGCTGGTGACGGTCGCGGCGGCCGATCCGTCCTAGACCTGCTGCACCCTCTCCGTGCGCGCCGCGAGGTCGCGGAGTTCGTCGGACGTGGTCGGCTTGCCGTACGCAAGAGTGTCGCGCTCGACGCGCCACGACTCGCTGAGGGGGCCAAGGTCGACGGCGTCGTACCCGAACTCGTCGAGCAGCGCCGCGGCGGTCGCCTTCGCTGCGCCGTCGTCTCCCGCTATCGGCAGGGCCCGGCGTCCAGGGGCGCCCTCTGGTCCGCCGTCTTTGGGGATATCGGCGGCATAGATGTTGTTGAAGGCCTTCACCACGAAGCTGTCCGGAAGGTGATCCTGAAGCAGCTGTGACGTGGTGGTCTCGTTGCCGTCCAGACTCGCGATGCGGCCGTCGCGCTGCGGGTAGTAGTTGTTGGCGTCCAACACCACCTTGCCCGCGAGGGGCTCCACGGGAACATCCCCGATGCTCTTGAGGGGGACGGCCACCAGCACGATGTCGCCCGCGGCCGCGGCCTCCTCTGCGGTGGCGGCACGCGCCTTGGGCCCAAGCTCGCGAATCACACCGGCGAGCGACTCGGGGCCGCGAGAGTTGGACAGGACAACGTCGTAGCCTGCCGCGATCGCGGCCAGGGCGACGTTGGTGCCGATCTTGCCGGCACCGATCGTGGCGAGAGTAGTCATGTGATGCGTCAACCAGTGCGGGACCCGCGAGATTCCCGACCCAACCTCCGCTACGCCCACCGCGTACTACCGGCATGACACACGTAAGGATGGATGCATGAGTTCATGGTCGCGAGCGCTGGACGAGTTGGTGACGCAGCGCGGTGCCGCGCTCTTCGGGTACGCGTACGTGCTCACTGGCAACGCCGCAGACGCGGAGGATCTGGTGCAGTCCGCACTGGTCCGGACGTTCCGCACCGGTCGCGCCTCTCGCGGGATCGATAGCACCCATGCTTACGTGAAGCGCGCCATCGCGTCGGCGTTCATCGACGGAGGCAGGCGAGCCAAGACGCGCCCGCAGCGGCGGCACGACGACGCGGGAGACTTTCACGCCGCTGAACGCCAGGCGCCCACCGCCGACCCTTCCGAGTCC
>NZ_JADQBF010000013.1 GCF_016278775.1 Demequina sp.
CGACGCACCTTGGAAGGGACCCGCTAGTGCCCCGCCGCGACGATATCCACACCGTGATGGTGATCGGCTCCGGCCCGATCGTCATCGGCCAAGCCTGCGAGTTTGACTACTCGGGGACTCAGGCGTGCCGGGTGCTGAAGGCGGAGGGGCTGCGCGTCGTGTTGCTCAACTCGAACCCCGCCACGATCATGACGGACCCTGAGTTCGCCGACGCCACGTACGTCGAGCCGATCACCACAGAGGTCATCGAGCGGATCATCGAAAAGGAACGCCCCGACGCGCTACTGCCGACGCTTGGCGGCCAGACGGCGCTCAACGCGGCCATTTCGGCCGCGGAGGCGGGGATCCTCGACCGCTACAACGTCGAACTCATTGGCGCCAACCTCGAGGCCATCAACCTTGGGGAGAACCGCGAACTCTTCAAGGGAGTGGTGGAGCGTTGCGGTGCGGAGAGCGCCCGCTCGCACATCTGTCACACGATGGACGAGCTGATCGCGGCTGCGGAGGACCTCAAGTACCCCGTCGTGGTGCGCCCCTCCTTCACGATGGGCGGCCTGGGCTCGGGCTTCGCCTACGACGAGGAGGACCTGCGTCGCATCGGGGGCGCTGGCCTGCACTACTCACCGTCGACAGAGGTGTTGCTCGAGGAGTCGATCCTCGGGTGGAAGGAATACGAGCTCGAGCTCATGCGCGACAAGCACGACAACGTCGTGGTGGTCTGTTCGATCGAGAATGTCGATCCCGTTGGCGTGCACACAGGAGACTCGGTGACGGTGGCCCCCGCGCTCACCCTCACGGACCGCGAGTACCAGAAGCTCCGCGACGTGGGCATTGCTGTGATCCGCGAAGTCGGCGTCGACACCGGCGGCTGCAACATCCAGTTCGCGGTGCAGCCGGACACGGGGCGCATCATCGTGATCGAGATGAACCCGCGCGTGTCGCGTTCATCGGCGCTCGCTTCGAAGGCGACAGGCTTCCCGATCGCGAAGATTGCCGCCCGGTTGGCCATCGGGTACACGCTCGACGAGATCCCCAATGACATCACGGGTTCCACGCCCGCAAGCTTCGAGCCGACCCTCGACTACGTCGTCGTGAAGGTGCCGCGCTTTGCCTTCGAGAAGTTCCCTGCGGCGGACCCGGTGCTCACGACCACCATGAAGTCGGTGGGGGAGGCCATGAGCATCGGCCGCAACTTCACAGAGGCGCTCGGCAAGGCGATGCGGTCGATCGACAAGAAGGGACTGGTGTTTCACTGGGAAGGCGAGCCTCCCACTGGCGACACCCTCGACGCGTTGCTCGCGCAGTGCGCTATCCCCACGGAGCAACGGCTGATTCAGGTGCAACAGGCCCTGCGGGCGGCGATCGACGACCCAGCGGTGCTCGACCGCGTGTTCGAGGCGACGGGAATCGACCCGTGGTTCCTCGATCAGATTTTGCTCATGAATGAGATTGCGCTCGAGGTGACGGGCGCTCCGCGTCTCGACGGCGAGATACTGCGCCGCGCCAAGAGCCACGGCTTCTCTGACGTCCAACTGGCGAAACTGCGGCACATCGACGAGTCCGCCGTCGCCGCGGCAAGGGTCTCTGCCGGGGTGCTGCCCGTGTTCAAGACGGTAGATACGTGTGCCGCAGAGTTCGAGGCGCACACGCCATACCACTACAGCTCATACGACGACGAGAACGAGGTGCAGCCCCGCGAGCGCGAGGCCGTCCTCATCCTTGGATCCGGCCCCAACCGCATCGGCCAGGGAATCGAGTTCGACTACTCGTGCGTGCACGCGGCGCTCACGCTCAAGGACACGTACGAGACCATCATGATCAATTGCAACCCTGAGACGGTGTCGACGGACTATGACACGTCCGATCGCCTCTATTTCGAGCCACTCACGTTCGAGGACGTGATGGCGGTGTACGAGGCGGAGAGGGCCGCAGGTCCCATCAAGGGCATGCTGGTGCAATTGGGCGGCCAAACCCCGCTCAGCCTCGCTCAGCGGCTCGCAGACGCTGGTGTACCCATCCTGGGGACCTCGCCCGAAGCGATCGACAAGGCGGAGGACCGCCGCGAGTTTGGCGTCGTGCTCGAAACGGCAGGACTGCCAGCGCCCCAGTACGGCACGGCGCACGGCATCGACGAGGCCGTTGAAATTGCGGAGCGGATCGGATTCCCTGTGCTCGTGAGGCCGTCCTACGTCTTGGGCGGGCGCGGCATGGAGATCGTCTACTCGCGCGAGCAACTTTTGGACTACGGCACCCGCATGGCTGACGTGGGCGACCACGTCACGGACGCGCCGCTGCTCATTGACAAGTTTCTCGATGACGCCATTGAGATTGACGTGGACGCCCTGTTCGACGGCGAGCAGATGTTCTTGGGTGGAGTCATGGAGCACATCGAGGAGGCGGGGATCCACTCGGGTGACTCTGCGTGCGTGCTTCCTCCCGTCACCCTGTCGTCGGCGGACCTGGACCGCATTCGGGTGTCAACGGAAGCCCTCGCGCGAGGCATCGGCGTCCGCGGACTCATGAACGTGCAGTTCGCCCTCGCCAGCGACGTCCTGTACGTGCTCGAAGCGAACCCCAGGGCCTCGCGCACCGTCCCGTTCGTTGCCAAAGCCACCGGCGTCCCGATCGCCAAGGCGGCCGCACGCGTCATGTTGGGCGCCACCATCGCCGAACTGAAGGCGGAGGGACTGCTGCCTGAACTCGATGCGAGCGTCTACAACGACCACGCACGGATTGCCGTGAAGGAGGCGGTGCTGCCCTTCAAGCGCTTCCGTACACACGAGGGCTTGGCCGTCGACTCCGTGCTCGGGCCGGAGATGCGGTCGACCGGCGAAGTGATGGGCTTTGACAAGACCTTCCCGCTTGCTTTTGCGAAGTCCCAGGCTGGCGCGATTGGTGGTCTGCCCATGTCCGGCACCGTCTTCGTCTCGATGGCCGACCGCGACAAGCGCGCGATCACCTTTCCTGTGGCGCGCCTGCACCAACTGGGCTTCACGATTCTTGCCACAGAGGGAACGCGCCGGGTGCTGTTGCGCCACGGCATCCCCTCAGAAGTGGTGCGCAAGAAGTCTCAAGGCAGGGGACCTCACGGCGAGCCGACCATTGTCGACCTGATCAACGACGGGAAGATTGCGATGGTGGTCAACACCCCGTCTGGCGAGGGAGCTCGCGCGGACGGATACGAGATCCGGGCGGCTGCTACGGCCGGTGACGTGGCGATCATCACCACCACCCAGCAACTGGCGGCCGCAGTGCAGGCCATCGAGGCCCTTCAAGGAGGCCGATTCGAAGTGATGAGTTTGCAGGATGTGGCGCGCTCCTTAGCGCCGACGAGAACGCCCAGGTAGAGTGGCTCGTATTACATGACCAAGGACGGCGATGCAAGGAACGGAGGTCCCATGGCATTCGGCGCCAGGCTCGATGCGGCCATTCAGCAGTGGGGACCCCTGTGCGTGGGGATTGACCCCCACCCGGAGCTCCTTGCGCGATGGGGACTGACCGACACCGCAGAGTCGCTCGTGGCCTTCTCTGATGCGGTGCTCGAGGCGTCGGTGAGGTCCGTCGCCGCCGTGAAGCCAAATGCTGCGTTCTTTGAGCGCCACGGAGCCAGGGGAGTAGCCGCACTGGAGCACACTCTGGGGCGCGCCAAGGAACTGGACATTCTGACGATTCTTGACGTGAAGCGCGGAGACATCGGGTCGACGATGGAGGGCTACGCCGACGCGTATCTCGCCGCAGGCGTCCCGCTCGAAGCCGACGCCATCACGGTGTCCCCCTACCTGGGCTTCGGTTCTCTTCGGCCCGCCTTCGACCTAGCGGAACACACGGGGAAAGGCATCTTCGTGCTGGCGCTCACCTCAAACCCGGAGGGCGCATCCGTGCAACACGCGACGGACGCGAACGGAATCTCCGTGGCGCGGGCGATCGCAGAAGGTGCCGCCGAAATGAACGCAGGCGCCACCCCGATGGGTTCCATCGGTTTGGTGGTGGGAGCCACCGTTGGCGACGCCGTGCGCAGACTCGGCATCGATCTTGCCGCTGTCAACGGACCGCTTTTGTCCCCTGGGGTTGGTGCGCAAGGCGCCAGTCCCGCTGAGGTGGCCGACGTGTTCGGGCCAGTCCGATCGCGTGTGCTCGTCAGTCAATCACGGGGAATTTTGATGGCTGGACCATTTGTGGAAAAGCTAAGAGGCGCCATTCAGGCCGCCGCCGGTGCAGCCCAGTACGCTCTGGGCACGGTGGAGGCAGGCGAGTAACGCCGCGAGTCCCACGGCGTTTCAATAAGGAGGTCGCATGGCTACACCGGAACTCAGTGACGAGCAACGCGCACAGGCGCTCGTCAAGGCTACGGCGGTGCGCAGCGCGCGCCGCGTCTTCAAGGAGAACCTGTCCCAAGGTCAGATGACACTCAGCGTCGCGATTGCCCGCGCGAAGGCAGATGAAGCCCTCGCCGGCATTCGAGTGCACGACCTGTTGCAGTGCCTTCCCGGCATCGGCCCCAAACGAGCCTCCGGCGTGATGGAGGACATCGGTATCTCGCCTGCTCGCCGCGTGCGCGGGCTGGGGAGCCACCAAGTCGACGCCCTGGTGGCGCGCGAGCGCGGATGAGCCGACTCGTCGTCGTGGCCGGTCCCTCTGCAGTGGGCAAGGGCACCTTGGTCACAGCGCTCAAAGAGCGGATGCCGGACGTATGGGTATCGGTCTCGGCGACGACGCGGCCAGCGCGGCCAACGGAACGCGACGGCGTGCACTACTTCTTTGTGACGCCGGACGAGTTCAGCAGAATGGCCGAGCGCGGCCAGCTACTGGAGTGGGCGGTGGTTCACGGCACCCACCGTTACGGAACCCCAAGGGCCGCAGTGGAGGAGCGGCTGGCGCGCGACATCCCGGTGGTGTTGGAGATCGATTTGCAAGGCGCGAGGCAGGTCAAGGAGGCCATGCCGGAGGCACTCTTCGTGTTCGTGGCGCCGCCATCGTTCGAGGCGCTCGTCGAACGCCTCGAGATTCGCGGCACCGAGGACAATGAGGAAAGGGAGCGGCGTTTGGCCACTGCCCGCGAGGAGTTGGCGGCCGCAAGCGAGTTCGATGTGACGCTCGTGAACGACCGGTTGGACTACGCCGTGGCTGAGCTGCAGTCGATCGTGGCCGGGGCAGGCTAGGATAGATAGCGCTGTCTGCCTTCAGGCAGGCGCGAGCGAGGAGAGGATTGACGTTGTCTGGAACCGTTGCACACCCCGAGGGCATCACGAACCCGCCCATCGACGAGTTGCTTGCAAAGGTCGACTCGAAGTACGCGCTCGTGATCTACAGCTCCAAGCGTGCCCGCCAGATCAATGCGTACTACGAGGCGCTTGGCGAGGGCCACTTTGAGAACGTTGGCCCGCTGGTTGAGGCCGACTCCACCGACAAGCCGCTCTCGGTCGCTCTGCGTGAGATCAACAACGGCAGCCTTCTCGTGCTCGGCGAGACCGAGGTCTAGCCCGCGATGCGGGTGCTGCTGGGCGTTACCGGCGGCATTGCGGCGTACAAGGTTGCCTTGGTGGCACGCCGCCTCAAGGAGGACGGCCACTCCGTTCGGGTGGTGCCCACAGAGGCCTCCCTCAAATTTGTGGGCCGCGCCACGTGGGAGGCGCTGACGGGCGAGCCCGCCCGGTCGGACACCTTCGAGAACGTGCCCTCTGTCGAACACATCTCGCTCGGGCAACGCGCCGACATCGTCCTGGTGGCCCCTGCCACTGCCGATTTCCTGGCGTCGATGGTGTCTGGCGAGGCTCGCGACTTGCTCGGCAACGCCCTGCTGGCCACCCATGCCCCCGTTGTCGTGGCTCCGGCGATGCACACCGAGATGTGGCGCCACCCCGCCACCACGGCAAACGTCGCCACTCTGCTGGCGCGCGGTGTTCACGTGATCGAGCCAGCATCGGGCCGCCTCACCGGTTCCGACTCCGGCCCTGGCAGGCTTCCCGAGCCAGAGGACCTGGTGGCAGCGCTGTACGCCATCGCACAGAGCTCTCAACTCGATGTCGGCGCCTCCAACCCGGCGGAACACGGCTGGGGAGACCTTGGTGGTTGCCGCATCGTGATCTCGGCAGGCGGAACAAGGGAACCGGTTGACGCCGTCCGCTTCCTCGGCAATCGATCTTCCGGCCATCAGGGCTTTGCGTTGGCGGAGGCCGCCAGGGAGCGCGGCGCGGACGTCACCGTGGTGGCCGCCAACGTCGTGCTGCCGTTGGGGGAGGGCATCGCACGCATCGATGTGGAGACCTCCGCGCAGTTAGCCGATGCCATGGGTGGCATCGCTGGCGACGCCGACGTGGTCATCATGGCCGCCGCGGTGGCGGACTACCGTCCCGCCTCGGCCAGTACCACCAAGATCAAGAAGGACGGCAAGGCGCTCACACTCGAGTTGGTGGAGACGGAAGACATCCTCGCGTCACTCGTCACCTCGAAGAGGCCCGGCCAGGTGGTCGTCGGGTTCGCCGCAGAGACGGGCGACGACGCGGGCAGCGTCTTGGAGTACGGCCGTGCCAAGGCGCTGCAAAAGGGTGCTGACCTGCTGGTACTGAACGCCGTGGGCGAGACAGTCGGATTCGGCAATGTCCCCAACTCCGTCACGATTCTGGACGGGGCCGGTGACGTTGTTGCCACGGGCTCGGGGTCCAAGTTGGCGGTCGCCCACCTGGTGCTCGATCAGGCGGTGGCGCGCCTGAAGCGCTAGCAGTCGACGGCGTCTCGCAGCACGGCCCGAATGTCGGATGTGACAAGTATGCTGAACGCCATGTCGCTGCGCCTGTTTACGTCCGAGTCCGTGACCGAGGGACACCCGGACAAGGTGTGTGACCAGGTCTCAGACGCCATCCTGGACGAGATGCTGCGCCAGGACCCCAAGTCGCGAGTCGCGGTAGAGACGATGGTGACCACTGGTCTCGTCCACGTCGCAGGCGAGGTGACGACGGAGGCGTACGTGGATATCCCCTCGACGATCCGTCGGGTGGTCAGGGATATCGGCTACACCTCCTCGCGCGTGGGTTTCGACGCCGACTCTTGCGGCGTGTCCGTGTCCATTGGCGAGCAGAGTCCCGACATCTGGCTAGGCGTAGGGAACGCGACCGACACCGACCGCACTGAGTTGGGCGCGGGCGACCAAGGCCTCATGTTCGGCTATGCCTGCAAGGACACCGCAGAGTTGATGCCGCTGCCCATCGCGATCGCTCACGCGCTCACCGCGCGGCTGGCGAAGGTGCGTAAGGAAGAGATCATCGAGGGCCTGCGCCCAGACGGCAAGGCTCAGGTCACCATCGGATACGACGGCGACGTTCCCGTCTCTGTCGACACCGTCGTGGTGTCCACACAGCACCGAGAGGGAGCCCAAATTGACGCCCTCAGGGAGGCAGTCGAGGCTGAAGTCATCGGCCCCGTGCTCGCCCGGTATCAACTGGATGCCTCCGGACATCGCTCGCTCATCAACCCCACTGGTCGGTTCGAAATCGGCGGCCCCATGGGCGACGCGGGACTGACCGGGCGCAAAATCATCGTCGACACGTACGGCGGAATGGCGCGCCACGGGGGTGGCGCATTCTCAGGCAAGGATCCCTCGAAGGTGGATCGCTCGGCCGCGTACGCCATGAGATGGGTGGCCAAGAACATCGTTGCCGCCGGTCTCGCGGAGCGTTGCGAACTGCAGGTCGCCTATGCGATTGGTACAGCCTCGCCCGTTGGCTTGTATGTCGAGACCTTCGACACCCACACGGTCGACCCCGACCGCATCGTGAGGGCGGTGCGCGAGGTGTTCGACTTGCGCCCCTCGGCCCTCATCGCACAGCTTGACTTGCGCCGGCCGATCTTCCGCGCCACCGCAAGCTACGGCCACTTTGGGCGAGAGTTGCCAGACTTCACGTGGGAGCGCACGGACCGCGCCGACGCTCTCGCCGCGGCGGTCTAGTGTTAGCGCGGGTCGTCGTCGACAGCCCGCTGCCGCACCTGGACAGGCCCTTCGACTACGCGATCGGCGAGTCGCTCGAGGGCAGGGTGGGCGTGGGGAGCCGGGTGCGCGTTCCTTTTGCGGGCCGTCTGAGTTCCGCCGTGGTGGTCGGCATGTCCGAGGAGGAGTCTCCTCACGCTCTCAAGTCGATCAAGTCGGCGAGCGCCATACCTTCGTTCACCCAAGAGGCGCTTGATCTTGCCGGGGCGATTGCGCGTCGCTACGGGGGGTCGTTGTGGGACGTGTTGCGGCTCATGGCACCCGCGCGTGTGGCCTCCGTGGAGAAACTCGACTGGGAAGGCATGACCGTCTCAGGCCTGGACCTGGGGTTGGTTGCGGTGCTGGCGGAGCGCGCGGCTGCCGAAGGACTGCCAAAGGTGGCCGGGAGCCGAGCCGTCTGGGTCGCGCCGCCCGCTCTGTCTGCACCGATACCGGTGGAGACGGTCCTGGGTTGGGCGCTCGCCGCGATCGCGGATGGCGGCTCGGCCGTCGTCGTCGTTCCTGACGCCCGCGCAGCTCACGCTGTGGCGGAAGGTGCCGTCGCGTCGGGCTTACGCCGCTGGACCGCGCGGTCGGGAGGGGACTTCGCACTGCTGGACGCCGACGAGGGACCCTCGGTTCGGTTTGGCTCGTATGTCGCGGCGATGCGAGGGGTCGCCAGGCTCGTCATCGGCACCAGGTCCTCCGCTTGGCAACCCGTGCCCAGTCTCAAGGCCATGTGCGTGTGGGACGAGGGGTCGACCACCTTTGCCGAGCCCCGAGCGCCCTATCCGCATGCCCGGACAGTGGCCGCCATGCGAGCGCAAGAGACGGGGGCATCGCTCCTAGTGGGGGGTTACGCCTTGTCGGCCGATGCGGTCGCGTTGGTGGAGCACGGCTTTGCCAAGCGAGTGGGCACCGTGCAAGAACGGGACGCGCTGCCGCGCGTGGACGTGGTGGGGCCAGAACGCAGGGAACGCGAGGGGGGCCAGGGTCGTCACTGGATGCCCGGCTCGGTGTGGGGATCGCTCGTTGACTCGGCTCGCGAACGCGTCGCCGCCATCTTGGTGCCGCAGACCGGCTACGCAAGCGGACTCAGGTGTGCACGGTGCGCACAGTGGGCGGAGTGCGCCGAATGCGGCGGAGACCTGCAGCGCGCCTCTGGTGAAGGAGTGCCACGGTGTCGAGAGTGCGAAAGGGAGGCGCCGCAGTGGCACTGCCCCGAGTGCAGCGGCTACCGGCTGACGCCCGCTGGTCTTGGGGTGGAGCGGCTCGCGGCCCAGGTGGGACGCATGGCTGCCGACACGACCGTAGTGGTGTCTTCCTCCGGAACGGGCACCGTCGCTGACGGGACCGTCAGCTCAGGGTTCGTGGTCGCGACGCCCGCGGCGCTGCCAGCGGTGGCGGGAGGCTACGGACACCTTGCCATCGTGGGAGCACGGATCAACGTGGGCGAGGGTCTCGGCGCAGAGCACGCGACCGTGAGGCGATGGATGAACGCGGCTGCGCTCGTGGCGCCCCGCTCCGCAGGCGGCGTCGTCAGCGTGGTGGGCGATCTCCCAGAGTCGGTGCGGCGAGCCCTGGTGACGTGGGACGGCTGGGACATTGGCGCTGGGGACCTGGCACAACGCCAGCAACTCGGCCTACCGCCGCACCGCAGGGCCGCGCGTCTGGAAGGACCCCCTGAGGCGATCGACGCTTTCGCTGCGGCGGCAGAAAACCTGACCTTCGACCTCTCTCGCGATGCCGAGGGCGCCTGGGTGCTCGCCAGTAGGGGGGCGATGCCGGGCGTGGTCTCGGTCGCGCGGGCCATCGCCGTCGAACGCTCCGCAGTCTCCGCGGCGCCCCTGTTCGTGCGAGTAGATGCGGTGCCTGGTAGCTAGCGGGCACCTACGATGGAGCCCATGCGCCTCATCTTTGCCGGAACGCCAGACGTCGCGCTGCCCTCCCTTCAAGCGCTCGTGGACGCGGGCCACCAGATCGTGCTCGTCGTGACTCAGCCAGACGCGCGCGGCAAGCGGGGACGTGCACTCCACCCCAGCCCAGTGAAGGTGAGGGCTCAAGAACTGGGTCTCGCGGTGGCGACGCCAGAGAAGGCCTCCGACCCTGCGTTTGTTGACCATGTGCGCTCGCTCGAAGCCGACGCCGCAGCCGTCGTTGCCTACGGGCAGATCCTGCGCCCTGCGCTGCTCGAGGCGACGCGGCTCGGCTGGGTGAATCTCCACTTCTCGGTGTTGCCCGCATGGCGCGGCGCGGCGCCAGTGCAGAGGGCCATTCAGGCCGGAGACGATGTCACGGGCGCCTCGACGTTCCTGATCGAGGCGGGCCTGGACACGGGCCCCGTGATTGGCCAAGCGACCGAACGCATCCGCCCCACGGATACCGCTGGTGACCTCCTGGCGCGGCTGGCCGAGGTGGGCGCACCGCTTCTCAAGGACTCTCTCGAGGCGCTCGACGGGGGGTACGCGGCGCCGATGCCACAGACGGAAGACGGCGTAAGCCATGCGGCCAAACTCACCCGCGAGGACGCCTCAATCAGGTGGGACTTGCCCGCCCTCGTTGTCGACCGCGCCATCAGGGCGTGCACACCGGCTCCTGGCGCATGGACGACGCTTCCCGACGGGTCCACGGCCAAGGTGGGTCCGGTGACGCTCGAAGACGGGCCGGGGACGACCCCTGGCCTACTGCGAGGCGACGGCGACGGCGTCACCGTAGGCACCGGAACCTCTCCAGTGAGGCTGAGTTGGATCCAGCCAGCAGGCAAGAGCGCGATGGACGCGAGCGATTGGTGGCGAGGAGCCCGGTGGGGCGAATCGGCGCAATTGGGCGAGGCATGAACGACCCTGCGCGGCGCGCCGCTCTCGACTGCGTGCTCGCCGTCGAGGTCGACGGCGCCTACGCAAACTTGGTGATGCCCGCAATCCTCCGCCAGGCGCGGCTAGGCGGACGGGAGGCGGCGTTTGCGACGGAGTTGGCATATGGCACGCTCCGGATGAGCGGACTCTATGACGCGGTCATCGCCCACGCCGCGAACCGCAGGCCAGACTCGCTTGAGGTGCCCGTGCGGGCGATCCTGTGGCTCGGGGCCCACCAGGCCCTGTCGATGAGCACCGCACCGCACGCGGCGGTATCAGAGACGGTCGACCTTGCGAAGGATTCCGGGGCCGGCCGAGCCAGCGGGCTCGTCAACGCGGTCATGCGCAGGATCGTGGAGAGGGACCGTGAGGCGTGGCTCGCTGTGGTGGCATCGGGAAATGGCCGGGCTGCGGTGGCCACGAGGCACTCTCATCCGGAGTGGATCGTCGCTGAGCTGGAACGATCACTTGCCGCGAGGGGCCGTTCAGGCGAGATCGAGTCGCTCCTGGCGGCCCACAACGTGCCGGCCGCCGTCACACTCGCGGCGCGGCCAGGGCTGACCGACCGCGATGCATTGGCTCAAGCGACAGGGGGAGATCGGACCACTCTGTCGCCGTATGGGGTCGCCCTCCACGGTGGCTCACCGCGTGGGATCGCCGACGTCGAGGCCGGACTTGCGGGAGTGCAGGACGAGGGCAGCCAGGTGGTCGCTGCCGCGCTGGCTTCGGAGCGTGCCAGGGCCTTCACGGCGGGGGAGCGCTGGCTCGACGCGTGTGCTGGCCCTGGTGGCAAGACGGCGCTGCTTGGCGCGCTGGCGGCGGGTCGCGGCGCACATCTCGACGCGGTCGAGCTACACGAGCATCGCGTGCGCCTGGTGGAGCAGAACGTGCGCGCCCTGCCCGGCGGCACTGTGGATGTCTTCACCGGCGACTCGACCACGTGGAACGGCGGACCGTACGACCGCATCCTGATCGATGCCCCCTGCACCGGAATCGGCGCCTTGAGACGGCGCCCGGAATCGCGGTGGCGGCGTTCAGCCGAGGTTCTCGGCGAGCTCACCTCGCTCCAGGCCGCGCTGGTGGGCCACGCGGCAGAGATCCTCGCACCTGGTGGCGTCATCGCGTACGTCACGTGTTCGCCAGTGGTGGCAGAGACCACGGACATCGTCGCCGCGTCCGGACTGCAGCTGCTTGACGCTCGCGCGGCGGTCGCGGAGGTGACCGGCACCGAGAACGACGCGTGGGGCACCGGACCAGATGTACAGATGTGGACGCACGTCCACGGCACTGACTCGATGTATCTGGCGCTATTGGTTCATGCCTAGACCCCGGGGAGCGGGGGCGTGGGGAGGGGTTCCGCAAACTCGAGGGGCGGGGCGTGGGTGGAAAGTCGCGTGGCCCGACCAAAGCGTTTGAGTTTGCGGTCGCAAACGCCCAAGAGTGGACCGCCGGGCCGCTAGGGTGGTGGAGATGGAACGGGGGAGATTCTTACCGAGTAGTGGAGGAACCACGGTGACAGCGCCCGCAAGACATGGGCGGCGTCCAACGATTGCCGAGATCGCGTCGAGGTCAGGAGTCTCGTCTGGCGCGGTCTCGTACGCTCTCAATGGCCGTCCAGGCGTTTCGGATGAGACGCGAGCGCGCATCATCGCTATTGCAGAAGAGATTGGCTGGGTTCCGAGCAACGCCGCTCGTGCGTTGCGGGGTGGGGCGGCGTCGGCCATTGGCTTGGTGATTGCCAGGGAACCGTCGGATCTTGGCGTGGAACCGTTCTTCATGGCGTTCATCGCCGGAATCGAGCAAGTGCTATCAGAGCACGGCTTCGCGCTCATGCTTCAGGTGACTGCTCGTAAGGAGCAGGAGTTGGCCACCTACCGCAACTGGTGGTCAGCACGTCGGGTCGACGGGATCATTCTGACCGACCTGAAGGTCGATGACGAGCGTCTTGCCTTGCTTGCCGGCATTGGCCTTCCTGCAGTGGTCGTGGGGGATCCCGCCTATGCGAATGGTGCCACTACGGTGTGGAGCGACGACGCCCACGCCGCGCAGGCGGCTGTCGAAAGACTGTCTCGATTGGGTCATACACGCATCGCGCACGTCGCCGGGCCCGCGCAGTTTGCGCATACCCGTGTGCGTAGCGAGGCGATGAGGCGAGAGTGCCATGAGCGCGGAATGGCGATGCTGGGCGAAATCAACACGGACTACAGCCTCGCCGCAGGAACGCAAGCGTGCGAAGATCTGCTCTCTCTCCCTGAACCTCCCACCGCGATCGTGTTCGACAATGACGTAACGGCGCTCGCCGGCTTGCGGGTGGCGCGGTCCGCTGGCCTGAGGGTGCCCGACGATCTTTCGATCCTGGCGTGGGACGACTCTCCCTTGTGTGAGATTTCGGAGCCGCCGCTGAGCGCGTTGAGACGGGATGTGCCGTCGTACGGCGCAAGTGCCGCCACCGTGCTTCTTCATCTGATTCAGCACGGCGAGGCGGTGTCGGTGCGCGCCGACTCCGCACAGCTGGTGGAGCGCGGCAGTCTCGCGCAAGCACGCCCGTAGGAAGCGCCTCCCGCTCGCAAGTCACAATTCGGCAACGATCAACCTCCCAAGACTTAATCGATTGACCAGGACCGTCTTAATCGTTAAAGTCCTGAGTGTCGCACTCGCGACCCGCCGCAGCGTCGCTGCGGGCGTCGAGCACGTAACAGAGGAAGATCAATGAGGATTCGCACAGTCACCGCCATGGCGGCAATGACCGGACTCACTCTCGCGATCGCTGGCTGCAGTGGCAGCGACGACGGGACCAACACCCCAGCGCCCGACTCCACGGGCGGCCAAGCGTCGGAAATCACCGGTGACATCACCGTGCTGACCCAACGCACCGACATCGTCGACACGATATTCGCCGACTACAAGACGCAGTTCGAAGAGCTCTATCCAGGCGTCAACGTCACGTTTGAAGCGATCACCGACTACGAGGGTGAAGTGACCACCCGCATGAGCACGGACGACTACGGCGACGTCCTGCTGATCCCCAACTCCGTCAAGGCGAGCGACCTTCCCGACTTCTTTGAGCCGCTGGGAACAGTGGAGGAACTGTCACAGACCTACCGGTTCATTACGACCGAACAGAACTACGACGGTCTGTCGTACGGAATCGCCATCACCGGCAACGCGAGCGGGCTCGTTTACAACAAGAGGGTGTGGGACGAAGCCGGTGTGTCCGAACTGCCGACCACGCCAGAAGAGTTCATCGCGGCATTGCAAATGATCAAGGACAACACCGATGCAATTCCGCTATACACCAACTACGCCGACGGGTGGCCGCTCACGCAGTGGGAATCCAACCGGTGTGAGATCACTGCGAACCCCAACTGCGTCAACGAGCTCGCCGAGACCGACGCCCCATGGACAGAGGGCAGCGATCACTACGTGATCGATTCGCTCATCTACGACGCGGTCGCTGCCGGACTCACCGAGCCGGACCCGACCACCACCAACTGGGAACAGTCAAAGGGTGACCTCGGCGACGGCACCATCGCGACGATGGCGCTTGGCTCGTGGGCAATCGTGCAGATGCAGGACGCTGCGACGGACGCCGCCGACATTGGGTACTTGCCGTTTCCCGTCCAGGTCGATGGCGCTTTCCACTCCGTCATCTCGGGAGACTACAAGAACGCGATCAATGTGAACTCGGACAATAAGGCCGCTGCGAGGGCATGGATTGACTGGTTCGCGGACGAGTCCGGCTATGCCACCGACCAGGGAGGAATCGCTCCTCGTATCGACGGTCCAACGCCTGATACGTTGGCCGACTTTGCAGCCGCCGACGTCCAGTACATCGAACTCACTCCCGCTCCCGAAGGCAAAGAAAGCCTCGTGAACGACATCGATCAGGCGGGCGAGATCGGCCTGTGGGCCCCCGACTACCGCCAACGCATCGTGGACGCTGCGCGCGGCGCCAGGGACGAGTCCAAACAGGACATCTTCGATGACCTGAACTCGCGTTGGGCCTCGGCCCGAGCTCAGGTAGCCGGCTAGTTCGACCAGGGCCGTCCCGCTCCTCCTTACATCGGAGGAGCGGGACGGCTCCGACCGCTCGAGACAACGTCCACCGGCCCACCTCGGAGTCGCCATGCCCACTTCACTGAAGACCGCACCGCGCTCGGCGAAGCGCCGCATCAGCGTGCCGCGGTCCATCGTTCCTTGGCTGTTTCTCGCCGTGCCCCTTGCCCTGCTCATCACGTTCACCTTCATCCCGGTGGCGAACATGTTCTGGTACTCGTTCACATCGTGGAACGGCATCAGCAAAGACAAAGACGTCGTGGGCCTCAGCAACTACATCGATCTCTTCACGCGACCGGAACTGTTCAGGGTCTTCTTCGTCAGCCTCTACTACTTCGCTGCGTCATTTGTACAGATGGCATTGGCGCTGTACTTCGCGACCATCCTGTCGTTCAGCACCAGGTTCAGGAACCTCTTCAAAGGCATTCTGTTTTTCCCGTACCTCATCAATGGTGTCGCCATCGGCTTCACCTTTCTCTACTTCTTCCGTCCGGGGGGAACCCTTGACGCTGGTTTGGAGCTGCTCGGCTTGGGAGACCACCAACAGTTCTGGCTGGGCAATCCCGACATCATCAACTTCTCGCTGGCAGGCACGTCCGTATGGCGCTACATGGGCCTCAACTTCGTGCTGTTTCTTGGTGCCATCCAGTCCGTGAGCCCTTCGCTGTACGAAGCGGCGGAGCTTGACGGAGCGGGGAGGTGGGCCCAATTCCGCTACATCATCTTGCCGAGCATCAAGCCCATCGTGAGCCTGTCCTTCATCCTGGCGATCTCCGGCAGCCTTGCGGTCTTTGAGATCCCGTACATCATGACGGGCGGCGCCAATGGCTCCAAGACCTTCGTGATTCAGACCATTGACATGGCCTTCGAGTATCGCAAGGTGGGGCTCGCGTCTGCCATGGCCGTGGTGCTGCTCTTCATCGTCCTGCTCATCACCTGGATCCAACGCCGCATCGTGCCCGACGAGAAAGTGAACCTGACCTGATGCGCTACGTCTACGACACCGCAAAGTACGTCACGCTCGTCGTTGCCTCGATCGTGACCCTGATGCCGTTGGTCACGATTGTCATGGCGTCCTTCAAGACGGCGCGAGAGTTTCAGACGACCGGCCCGTTCACCCTTCCTGAGAACTTCGACTTCGAAAACTACGTGACCGCGTTCACCAGTGGCCGGATGGCCCAGGGGTTCATGAACACGATGATCATCCTGCTGGTCTCCATCACGGGCACGGTGATCATTGGCGCCATGACCGCCTACGCGCTTGATCGCTTCGATTTTCGACTGAAGAAGGTCGTCGTCGGAGCGTTCCTCCTCGCCGTGCTGGTGCCGGCTGTGACCACGCAGGTGGCGACGTTCCAAGTAGTCAACTACCTCGGCTTGTACAACTCCCGGTGGGCGGCGATCGTGCTATTCCTGGGCACAGACATCGTGTCGATCTACATCTTCCTCCAGTTCATCCGAGCCATTCCGCGGGAACTGGACGAGGCGGCCACGCTGGAGGGAGCGGGACATCTGCGGATCTTCTGGCAGATCATCTTTCCGCTGCTCAAGCCGGCGATAGCCACCGTCGTCATTATCAAGGGGTTCGCCGCCTACAACGAGTTCTACATTCCGTTTCTGTACATGCCGTCCAGTGACCTGGGGGTCATCTCCACGTCGCTATTCAGGTTCACGGGTCCGTTTGGTGCGCACTGGGAGGTGATCGCAGCCGGCGTCATGATCGTGATTGTGCCGACGCTCCTGATCTTCCTGCTGCTACAGCGGTACATCTACAACGGCTTTACCCAAGGAGCAGCGAAGTGACCCACAGCCCCGTCCTGTCCACGCGTGCAGAGAACTCCGGCACCCGCACTCCACTCTCGGCCTGGACGCTGTCTCTTGGCGCTCAGAGGGACGCCGCTCCCCCCGCCGTCCTCTCTGCGCTAGCCGACGGCATCGTCGTCGTCGTGCCAGGCAGTGTGCTTGGCGCGCTCGTGGAGCGCTCACTGGTGCGGGACGTCACCCTCGATGGGACCGAAGAAGAGTTGGCGTGGCATTCCGAGTGCTCGTGGCACTACACCGCGTCAGTTCCGAGACAGCGAGACGGGACGCACGTGCGACTGGTGTTCGACGGCGTCGACACTGTGGCCACGATTCGCGTGGACGGTCAGGTGCGCGCGAAGACCGATGACATGTTCCATCGGTGGGTGATTGACCTCGGTGCGGATGACAGGGACGGTGCGTGGGAAGTTGACGTCGAGTTCATCCCCGCCCTTGCCGTGGCGCAACAGGCCGAGGCCGCACATCCGCTTCCGCGCGCAGACATGTATGAGCTGCCGTACAACCAGGTACGCAAGATGGCCTGTTCCTTCGGATGGGATTGGGGACCCACCACCATCACGTGCGGACTGTGGCGCGACGTCGTCGTCGAGCGTCACGGCGCCGCGCGGATCGACAAGTGCTTCCTCGATGGAGGCTGGTCCGAAACCGGAATGCTCCACGGGTCGGTTCAGATCGACGGTCCCGCTTCGTACCTGACCGTCACCGTTGCCGACAATCACGGCGCCACCGTCGCAGAGGCGCGGGTCGACGTGGCGGGGAGCAGCGCCGACTTCGTGCTCTCCGTGCCCCAAGCTGTCCCGTGGAATGTCAGGGGAAGGGGCGATCAGCCGCTCTACAGCGTCGGCGTCGTGTTGGTTGATGGCTCGGGGGGCGTCGTGGATCGTCTTGAGCGTCGCGTCGGTTTTCGCGACATCACGGTTGCGCAAGCAGCTGATCCACATGGCAACGAATTTGCGGTGCGGGTCAATGGCCAGCGTGTGTGGGCGCGCGGCTTCAACTGGATTCCTGCCGATGTGTTGCCGGAGCGAGTCACTCGCGAGCGTGTGAGGTCGCTGCTTGCGGACGTCGTAGCCACGGGAGCAAACATGCTGAGGGTCTGGGGAGGCGGAGTGGTGGAGTCCGACGACTTCTACGACGCTTGCGATGAGTTCGGCCTGCTGGTGTGGCAAGACTTCTCCTTCGCGTGTGCTGCCTATGCGGAAGACGACGCCCAAGCCGCGCGGGTCACGCGCGAGGTAGAAGACGCCGTGCGCCGCGTCGGGCATCATCCGGCGCTTGCCCTTTGGTGCGGTTGCAACGAGAACCTGTGGGGCTACGAAGACTGGGGCTGGAAGGAGAAGCTTGGCGAAGGCGGCGCTTGGGGCGCCCGTCTCTACCACGACGTGATTCCTGCGGCGCTGGCGGCCATCGACCCGCGTCGGCCCTATATTCCAGGGTCCCCTTTTTCGCCAGATATGGCAGACCATCCCAACGACCCACGATCGGGCACCACTCACCACTGGGACATGTGGAACGAGCTTGACTACGGCGAGTTCGAAAAGAAGAAATCACGCTTTGCTTCAGAATTCGGCTGGCAGGCTCCTTGTGCGTGGCCGACGCTTCTCGAGGCGTTGGGCGGCCCGCCGACGGGAGGAGACGACCCCCGAATCGTGCGTCTCCAGAAGGCGTTCCAGGGGACGGAAAGCCTCCAGCGAGGAGTCGAGGCGCATCTGGGTCACTTGCCTACTCATGGGCCGCACTGGCACGCCGCGGCGCAGATCGTGCAAGCGCGCGCCTTGCGCACCTCGATCGGGCACTTCAGGAGCATGCATGACAGTTGTTCTGGTGCGCTGTGGTGGCAGTTCGATGACTGTTGGCCCGCCCTGTCTTGGTCCGTTGTCGACGTCGCCGGACGTCGCAAGCTCGCGTGGTACGCGGCTGCCGAGGTCATGGCGGACAGAGTGATTCTCCCTACGGCGGTGGGGTCGCCAGAAGGGTTCACGCTCGTCAATGACACCGCACACCCGTGGGAAACCGAGATTGTCTGGCGCGCAGTCGATGAGTCCGGGATCGTGCTAAGTGAGTTGCACAGCAATGCCCGCGTTCCAGCGGACGGCCACCTCGTTCTTGACGGCCCGACGCCGGAGGCTGCGATTGCCGTCGTCGCCGACGCGGCTGGTTTGCGTGCCGTCAAGTGGCTTCGCGACGATGCGGAGTTGCCGGTGGCACCCACGCGCGTTGACGTCAGCGTGGACGCAACGCAATCCCCAGAAGGCCGCGTCGTCGTCAAGGTCGAAGCAGGCGACATGGTCAGGGATCTCTCGCTCCTCGCGGAGAGGCTGCCTGCTCTCACGGATGCCGTGGTGGACCGGCAACTGCGAACGCTGCTACCGGGTGAGGTCGCGGCTTTCTGCGTTTCTGGTAGCGGGGTCGCAGATATCTCGGCGCTTGAGTGGAGTTCAGTGCTTGCCGCATCCACGGTGCTGAACAGCACGGTGGAAGACTGCTGATGCCGTATTGGGACATGAACCTCGAGCACCTCGAGTCGTTCAGGCCCGGTCTCGAAGCCCCTTCGGACTTCGATGAGCGCTGGTACCAGACGCTCACGGAAGCGCGACAGCACGATCCAGACGTGCAACTGCACCGCAGTCCCGCACCGATGACCTTGATTGACGTCTACGACGTCACGTTCAGTGGATTTGGCGGAGACCCGGTGCGGGCTTGGTTATTGCGACCTCACGGCGTCACCGCCGATCTTCCGCTCGTCATCGAATACAACGGTTACGGCGGCGGTCGCGGTCTCGCTCACGAGCGGCTCCTCTGGGCGGCCGCCGGATACGCGTACCTCCTAATGGATTCACGAGGACAGGGTTCTGCATGGGGCAGTGGGGGAGACACGGCTGACGCTTCGGGTGGAGGCGATGCAGGAGCGCCTGCTCTGCCCGGATTCATGACCCGCGGCATTCTCGACTTCGACACCTACTATTTCCGGCGCCTGATTACCGATGCGGTTCGGGCGATTGATGCCGCAGCCCACATCCCTGGCATCGATCAGAGCCGGATCGCGGTGACTGGCGCTAGCCAAGGAGGTGGTCTTGCCATCGCCGCTGCGGGACTCGCTCCCGGAGTATCCGCCGCGTTGGTAGACGTGCCGTTCCTCTGTCACATCGAACGAGGTATCGCCATCGCCGACCAGGACCCCTATCAGGAGGTCGCCCGCTACCTGGCGGTGCACCGCCTGCACCACGCTGCCATCATGCGCACCCTGTCCTATGTCGATGGAGTCCACCATGCGAAGCGGGCGCACATGCCCGCGCTGTTTTCCGCCGGGCTGCGCGACGACGTATGCCCTCCTTCGACGGTCTACGCCGCATATCACTCGTGGATTGGACCCGCCCGCATGGTGCCCTACCCCTACAATTCCCATGAGGGGGGCCAGGCCTATCAGCAACGTGAGCAGGCCAGTTTTCTACGAGAGGTTTGGGGTGGACGTGAATAGGCCAGGCAACGCAGAGTTTCGTGCCCACCAACGTGCGGATCTCTTGCGTTTCGCCGCCGCGTCGGCCGTACCAGACGGCTTCGGCTGGCTTGACAACGGGGGTCGCGTCGACCCGAAACGTCCCACCCACCTGTGGATTACTTGCCGCATGACTCACGTGGCCGCCTTGGGCGCCCTCGCTAACGAGAACCCGCTCCCTGACGGCCCGGAAGTGGCCCGGTTGGCGGAGTTGGCCGCACATGGCGTGGAGTCCCTGCGATCAGGAGCCTTGCACGACACGTTGCACGGAGGATGGCGGGCCGCCGTCAAGGACGGAACGGTGGTGGATGGCACCAAGCAGGCGTACGGTCACGCGTTCGTCATTCTCGCAGCCTCCTCCGCGGTGGCGGCAGGCGTTGCCGGCGCAGGGGAGTTGCTAGAAGAGGCACTTGCCGTATCGGGTGCTCGGTTCTGGGATGAGGTCCAAGGACTCTCGGTCGACGTGTGGGACGAGTCGTGGGCACAGTGCGACGTCTACCGCGGAATCAACGCAAACATGCACACCGTCGAGGCGTACTTGGCGGCGGGTGACATCACGGGCGACGCGCTTTGGCACGCCAGGGCCGGTCGCATCGCGGGGCGAGTTGCCGCGTGGGCCAGCCAACACGACTGGCGCATCCCGGAACACTTCACACGCACATGGGTTCCTATGCTCGAACACAACGTCGATCGCCCAGCAGATCCCTTCCAGCCATACGGCGCCACCGTCGGTCACGGGCTTGAGTGGGCACGCCTACTGATTGCCACAGAAGCGACCCTTGGTAGTTCAGGCGCTTCGGGGCTCCGCGAAGCTGCTGTCGCCTTGTACGAACGTGCGGTGTCCGACGGCTGGGAGGCGGATGGCGCCGAGGGTTTCGTGTACACGACCGACTGGCATGGGGCGCCCGTCGTCACCGAAAGAATGCACTGGGTACTTGCCGAGGCCATCAACACATCCGTGGCGTTGGGCCGGGTGACGGGAGAGGACCGGTATACACGCGATCTCGAGCGCTGGTGGGCCTACGCCAACGCTTACCTAATCGATTCTGTCGGCGGCTCGTGGCGTCACGAACTCGACTCAAGCAATCTGCCGAGCGCCACTGTGTGGCACGGCAAACCGGATGTCTACCACGCGTACCAAGCGGCGCTCATGGAGGACGTGCCGCTCACGCCCTCATTCGCACGCGCTCTTGCCGACAAGGGTGGCGTCGTGTGACCGCCTTTGCCTTCCTGAGCGACCAGGCAACCCGCGCGGGCGGCCACCGATTGCGCTGTGAGTAACGCTCGCCAAGACGCCGCAGGCCCTGACGGTGCGATCACCGAGATCAACCCGCAGCGGCCCCTGAAGTCGCTCCTGCGTCTGTATCGAGGAGAGCGCACCAACCTAGGTATCGCCACGGTTGCCTTTGCGGTCAAGCATTCGCCCGTCTGGATTACGCCGTTCATGACAGCGATCATCATTGATGCCGTCGTCACTCATGACACGCTGTTCAACCTGCTGTGGCCCGCAGGAGTGATGGTTCTCGCGATCGGTCAGAATTATCCGGCATCGCTGGTCTACGTGAAGCGACAAAGTGTGGCGGTGCGCAACGTCGAAGCGGCGCTCAGGAGGTCTCTCACCAGAAGGTTGCAGGAACTGTCGATTGGCTTTCATCGGCGCACCAGCGCTGGCGTCCTCCAGGCCAAGGTCATCCGCGACGTCGAAACCACCGTGGAGGCGTCGCGGCAGTCGCTCGATACCGGACTCGGTGCCGCGACAACGTTGGTGGGAGCCGTCGTCTTGACCGCCGTCAGGGTGCCGGAGTTTCTGCCCGTCTATGCGCTTGCCGTGCCCGCGGCCGCGGCGCTATTGGCGCTGAGCAGGAAACGCATGCAACAGCGCAACGCGGATTTCCGATCGCACATGGAGCACATGTCCGTCCGAGTCGCCGAGATGGCGCACCTGATACCTATCACGAGGGCGCACGCGTCTGAGGACATCCAGACGGCCAGGGTGGATGACGCCGTGGTGGGAGTCCGCTCGGCTGGCATGAGGCTCGACATGGTGAACGGTCGCTTCGGTGCGCTGTCATGGGTTGGCTTTCAGTCACTCACGATCGGCTGCCTCATCGGCGCCGCATGGCTGTCATGGAGTGGCATGTGGGGCGTGACGGCAGGAGACGTCGTCATGCTCTCCAGCTACTTCGTGCAGTTGACGGGGTCGGTCACGGCCCTCCTGCTCATCGCGCCAATCTTGGCCCGCGGAATCGAATCCGTGCGATCTATCGGCGAGGTGCTGGTTGCCGACGATATCGAGCGCAATGCGGGCAAGCCGGTCGTTCAGTCGATCACGGGTCAAATCGACCTTGAGGGCCTCAGGATCGAGTATCCCGACGCGGACGACGAAGTGGCTCTCGACCACGTGAGTCTCAGTATTGCCCCTGGCCAAACCGTCGCATTTGTGGGTCCATCAGGTTCGGGGAAATCCACCCTGTTGAACGCCGTGATCGGTTTTGTGACGCCTGCCAGTGGTCGGGTGTTGGTGGATCACCACGATCTGCAGTCTGTGGACATGCGTTCCATTCGCAAGCACGTGGCCGTGGTGCCTCAAGAGGCC
This sequence comes from Demequina sp., assembly GCF_016278775.1. Classification (GTDB taxonomy): domain Bacteria; phylum Actinomycetota; class Actinomycetes; order Actinomycetales; family Demequinaceae; genus Demequina. The sequence goes on from NZ_JADQBF010000013.1 coordinate 22,785, forward strand.
CTGCTGTTCGAAGGGAGCGTTCGGGACAACGTGACCTACGGGAGTTCCGCACTCACTGACAGCGACGTGGTTGACGCCCTCAAGGGAGCCCAGGCATGGGAATTTGTCTCTTCGATAGGCGGGCTTGACGCGACGATTGGCGAGAGAGGCGCACGACTTTCAGGGGGGCAGCGGCAGAGAATCACGATTGCACGCGCCCTCGTGCGGGACCCCAAGATCCTTCTGCTCGACGAGGCGACATCCGCCCTCGATAGTGAGTCTGAGCGGCTCGTTCAATTGGCGTTGCAGCGTCTGATGGAGGGCCGCACAACGCTTGTTGTCGCCCATCGACTGTCGACCATCCGCGCCGCGCATCGCATTGTGGTGCTCGATAAGGGGCGGATCCTCGAAACCGGTACTCACACAGAACTCCTCGACGCGAACGGTTGGTACGCGGCAATGCACCGAGCCTAGCCACGCCAACAAGCCCCGCCGCGATAGTGTCGAGGTATGAGCGTTCGGATTGCGCCGTCGATTCTGGCAGCAGACTTTGCCAACTTGGAGCGCGACATCCGCGAGGTTGTCAGCGCAGACCTGCTCCACGTCGATGTCATGGACGGGCATTTTGTGCCTAACCTGACCATCGGCGTGCCCGTGGTGAGGCGCCTTGCCGAGGTGTCCCCACTCCCGCTCGACGTCCACCTGATGATCGAGGATCCCGACCACTGGGCGCCGCGCTACGCCGAGTTGGGTGCCACGTCTGTGACGTTCCACAGCGAGGCCGCCAAGAAGCCGCGCCAGATCGCGACCGACATCAAGTCGAGCGGCGCGAGGGCATCTGTGGCAATCAAGCCGGACACCCCGGCCGAAGCTGTGATGGAGTTGCTCGGCGTGGTGGACATGGTGCTGGTCATGACTGTCGAGCCTGGGTTTGGCGGCCAGTCCTTCATGCCGGAGACGCTGGCGAAACTCACGGCGTTGAGGGCCGCGGCAGTCGAAGCAGGCACCGAACTGTGGCTCCAGGTCGACGGGGGAATCACCACCGACACCGCTCCTGCGGCTGTGGCTGCCGGCGCCGATACCCTTGTGGCTGGCTCCGCAGTCTTTGGCGCCTCGGATCGGGCACGCGCGGTGCAAGCTCTACGCGACGTGTGTCAGCTGTAACGATGACTGGACCTGTGGACGATGCGCAGGCGATGGACCTCGCGGTCTCGCTCGCGTCATTGGGGCCCGCCCACGGGCCCAACCCCAGAGTCGGCGCGGTGATCACCCGTCCAGACGGTCGCATCATCGGCGAGGGTTTTCACCGCGGCGCAGGCACCGCACATGCGGAGGTTGCCGCGATGGAGACCGCCAGGGGAGCGGGGGAGGACCTCACCGGGGCCACGGCGTACGTCACGCTCGAGCCGTGCAACCATACGGGCCGCACTGGGCCCTGTGCCGATGCGTTGACCAATGCTGGAGTGGCGAGGGTGGTGTACGCCGTCGCGGATCCGAATCCAGAGGCTGGTGGCGGGGCGACCACGCTGCGCCAGCGGGGCATCGACGTAGAGCTCGTGCCGCACCAGGGGGCGACAGACCTCAACGCTCGCTGGTTTGCTTCGATACACCTGGGCAGGCCCTACGTGATCGCCAAGTGGGCGCAAACGCTCGATGGCAGGATCGCCGCGGCCGATGGCTCAAGCCTCTGGATCACCGGTGAGGAGGCGCGCGACCATGCCCACCACACCCGTGCCGACGTCGACGCGGTGCTTGTCGGCACCGGAACTGTCATCGCCGATAACCCGAGACTGTCGGCACGGCCCGCTGGGGTGCCGACGGCCCACCAGCCCCTTCGCGCGGTCATGGGGCTCACCGAAACCCCTCACGCGAAGGTGTGGCGCGACGACAATGCCATTCACCTTGCGACGCGGAGCCCTCAAGAGGCGTTGGATGCGCTGGCCTCTCGCGAGGTGCGCACCGTCGTGGTCGAGGGTGGTGCACAAGTGTTGACCGCGTTCTTGCGCGCCGGGTTGGTAGACGAACTGAACGTGTACATCGCACCAGCCTTGCTCGGTTCAGGAGCGGCCGCTATCGGCGACGTGGGAATCGGGACCATGGCCGACGCGTTGAGGGGTGAGGACGTGACCGTCACCGGTCTCGGTGTAGATTGCCTGGTCACGGCCAAGGTCACGAAGGGAATGTGATGTTCACCGGCATCGTTGAGTCGGTCGGCACCGTCACCTCGGTCGAGGATGGCGGCGCGACAGCGCGACTCACCATCGTCTCACCAGGTCTCGGCAACGACCTTGTCCATGGCGAGTCCATCGCGGTCAATGGCGTGTGCCTCACGGTCGCCCACGTCGATGACGGCGGGTGGACAGCCGACATGATGCGGATCACCTTGGAGACCTCCGGTTTGGGCAGCCTCACCGCAGGTGCCCGGGTCAATCTCGAGCGCGCCATGCAGGCCACCGGGCGCCTGGGCGGTCACATCATGCAGGGGCATGTGGACGGCGTAGCGACCTTGGTAGCGCGCGACTCGCAACCTCAGTGGGATGACCTCACCTTCGCCATGCCGCAGGAACTGCTCCGTTACGTCGTTCGCAAGGGGTCGATCGCGCTGAACGGTGTCTCGCTGACTGTCGCTGAATTGGTCGATGACCGGGTCACCGTGTCGCTCATCCCCACGACTCTCACGGATACCACGTTTGGTGAATTTGCAGTGGGCGACGTTGCCAATGTCGAGGTCGACGTCATCGCGAAGTATGTGGAGCGGATGATGGGCGTTCAGCCGTGACGGACGCCGCGATCGACCTGGTGGAAAGGGCGCTCGCCGACCTCAAGCTGGGAAAGCCAGTGCTCGTCTGCGACTCGCATGATCGTGAGGACGAGGCGGACTTCATCATGTCGGCGCAGCGCGTGACAGCCGAGTGGGTTGCCTGGGGGATCAGGCACTCGAGCGGGTACCTGTGCGCTCCCATGCCGAGTTCCAAGGCAGACGATCTCAACCTGCCGTTGATGGTTCCCAACAGCCAAGACCCCCGTCGTACGGCCTACACCGTTTCTGTTGACGCCGCGTCGGGCGTCAGTACTGGTATCTCTGCCGTCGACAGGCACCACACTCTGCAGGTGTTGGCCAGCGCGAACGCCAGCCCGGAAGACTTCATTCGCCCCGGGCATGTCTTGCCCCTACGCGCCGTGGCAGGCGGAGTCCTGCATCGCCCCGGGCACACAGAGGCTGCCGTGGACCTCTGCCGTCTCGCCGGTCTCGAGCCCGTCGCGGCGATCGCGGAACTTGTCAACGACGACGGCACGATGATGCGTCAGGGAGATGCTTCCGCCCTCGCCTCCAAAGAGGGGCTCACCCTCATGACCATCGCCGACCTCATCCACTATCGGCGTACCAAGAAGGACCTCCCCCTCACGATCGAGCCGCAACCGCATCGCGTGCTCTTCGAAGGCGAGGCCCGGCTCCCCACCGCTCACGGCGAGTTCACTGTGAAGGCCTACCGTGATGCCCGCACGGGTCACGAGCACGTGGCGCTGTACAAAGAGCCGACCGGCGCGGAGCTGCCCATTGTGCGTGTTCACTCCGAATGTCTGACGGGCGACGCCTTCTCCTCGCACCGCTGCGATTGTGGACCTCAACTCGATGCTGCACTTGACCGCGTGGGTGCGGAGGGCGGCGCTGTGGTGTACCTCACCGGCCACGAGGGCCGGGGCATCGGCATCGTCTCCAAGATCCAGGCCTATGCGCTTCAAGACGCGGGCCGGGACACGGTCGACGCGAATGTCGAACTGGGCCTGCCCGTCGACCGGCGCGAGTACGGGGCGGCGGCAGCCATCCTCACGGACCTGGGGCTGCATCAGGTGCGGCTGCTGACGAACAATCCCGCGAAGGTCGAGGGCCTGCGGGCCTCCGGCATCGACGTCGCCGAGCGCGTACCTCACCAGGTGGGCGAGCACCCGGAGAACGAGAAGTACCGGCGCACTAAGGTGGAGCGCATGGGACACCTGACAGGAGAGACCGCGTGAGCGGTCACGGTGCACCGATCATCGACGTGGACGGAGCCGGCAAGACCGTCGACATCGTGGCGTCTTTGTGGCACACCGAGGTCATGGACGGCCTCGTCGGGGGCGCACTTCGCGCTGTCGAGGCCGCGGGAGCAACGGCGCGCGTCGTGCGAGTTCCCGGCGCCTTTGAGCTGCCTGTCGTTGCCGAGAAGCTGGCGCGCTCCGGCTCCGACGTGATTGTCTGTCTTGGCGTGGTCGTGCGTGGCGACACTCCGCACTTTGACTACGTGTGCGACGCGGTGACCAGGGGTCTGACGGATGTGGCGCGCACTCACGCAGTCGCCGTCGGGTTCGGTGTGTTGACCACGGACGACGACGCACAGGCGCTTGCCCGCGCAGGCCTGGAGGGCTCTCGCGAGGACAAGGGAGGCGAGGCGGTCGAGGCCGCGCTTGCGACCGCGGCGGTCCTGGCTTCGATTGAGGGGTAGCGGGAACCCGCCATGTGAGCGGAGTCCTCGCCGTGTTCAGCAGCGTGCGTCGCGCCAGTCCTACTAGGCTTGCCGCGTGACTTCCTTCAACGAACTCTTCGACACCCTTTCAGCACGTGCGATCCAACGCCCAGACGGCTCAGGGACCGTCGCCCTGCTCGACAAGGGAGTGCACGCCATCGGAAAGAAGCTGGTTGAGGAGGCGGCGGAATCCTGGATGGCCGCCGAGTTCCAGTCCGATGCCGAGACGGCAGAGGAAATCTCGCAGTTGCTGTATCACGCACAAGTCATGATGATCGCCAAGGGTCTGACCCTTGCCGACATTGAGAAGTATCTGTAGGGGGCGGCCATGCTACGTATCGCGGTTCCCAACAAGGGCTCCTTGTCAGAACCGGCAGTGTCGCTCCTGGTCGAGGCCGGCTACAAGCAGCGGCGTGACCCTCGTGAGCTGGTGCTGACCGACGCGCGCAACGACGTCGAATTCTTCTTCCTCAGGCCAAGGGACGTGGCCGTGTACGTCGGTTCTGGCACGGTCGAGGCTGGAATCACCGGCAGGGACCTGCTCCTGGACTCAGGTGCGGCGGCCACCGAGATCCTTGAGTTGGGCTTCGGCGCGTCCACCTTCCGCTATGCCGCGCCCTCCGGTGAGATCACGAACATCTCGCAACTGGCGGGCAAGCGTGTCGCCACGTCATACGAGCACTTGGTCGATACCCACTTGCGGTCCTTTGGCGTCGAGGCGGACGTGGTACGCCTCGACGGAGCGGTCGAATCGTCAGTGCGCTTGGGAGTGGCCGATGCCGTTGCTGACGTGGTGTCGACAGGCACCACGCTCAAGGCCGCAGGGCTTGAGGTCTTTGGCGAGCCGCTGCTGAAGTCAGAGGCGATCCTGGTGCGCGCCAACTCGGTCCCTGACGCCGACGTCGCGGTCTTGGCCGCGCGACTGCGGGGCGTCCTCATGGCACGCCAGTACGTCTTGATGGACTACGACGTGCCTGCCGACAAGCTCGAAGAGGCCGTGAAGATCACACCCGGCTTCGAGGCTCCCACCGTCACGCCGTTGCACGGTTCCGATTGGCTGGCGGTGCGCGTCATGGTGCCCCGCACGGAGATGAACCACGTGATGGACGCCCTCTACGCCGCGGGCGCGAGGGCGATTCTCACCACGGAACTGTTGGCGGTCAGGGTGTAGATGGCGATCGATCCGGCCGAGCGGCTGCTCAACCTGATCATCGCCCTGACACACGCCAGGGTGCGTATGACGCGCGCCCAGATTCGCGCGACCGTGGTGGGCTACGAGGCCTCAGACGCTCACCTCGCACCGGACGAGGCGCGACGCCGCGAGGCGGCCTTCGAGCGGATGTTCGAGCGCGACAAGGACGAGCTCAGGCGCATGGGCATCCCCTTGCGCACCGTTGTCGATCCCACCCACGGCGACGAGATTGGGTACAAGATCGACGCGTCAGACGCGGCAATGCCGGGGATCGACTTCACCTCGGCGGAGGCCGCCGCCCTCGCCCTCGCTGCCGAGTACTGGCAAGGCGCGACGCTGGGACCAGATGCAAACCAGGGCCTCACCAAGATCGCGTCGGCGACCTCGGCCGCGCCGCGCACGCCTCTTACGCTCGGGGCGCGCGCGTCGTCAACGTCAGACGCCACCGCCACCATCGTGGAGGCCCGCGCCCGGCGCCTTGCCGTCACCTTTGACTACACGTCAGCGAGCGCTGGGCTCAGCACCAGGACAGTGGAGCCTTGGCAGATCATCCTGCGTGCAGGGGCGGAGTATCTGTATGCGTACGACCGCGACAGAGCGCAGCCGCGCACCTTTCGCCTGGGCCGCATTCACGGCAAGGTCACCACGGTGGGCAAGGAGGGGGACTACACGATCCCTCAGCCGCTACCCGAGCCGTCGTGGGGTGACACCGGTACAGCCCAGACCGCCGTCGTCGGGCTGCGCCCCGAGGCCGGCCACACCATCAGGCGCAGGGGCAACGTCGTGGGAACGGAGGGCGACTGGGACCTCGTCGAGGTGCAATACCGACACGCAGACGCCATCAAGGACGAGGTGCTCGCGCTGGCCGGTCGGGCGCGCGTCGTGGAGCCTCGACCTCTTGCACAGTCCGTCTCTCAGGAGGCCGAGGCGGCGCTTCGCGTCGCGGAACTGTCCAGTACCGAGACGGGCGGGGGAGGGGATCGTGGCTGAACGCACTGCGCCCCGCGTGACGCGACTGCTCGGCATCGTGACGTATCTCGAGCGCCAAGGCGAGGCGACCGTAGAAGAACTGGCCGAGCACTTCGGTGTGACGCCCACCCAAGTGCGCCGCGACATCGAACTTCTCTGGGTCTCCGGGGTGCCCGGTCACGCGCCTCAAGACCTCATCGACTTTGACGGCTGGGCGTTCGACGAGGGCGTGATCAGGCTGACCAATTCCCAGGGCGTCGGTCAGGTGCGGCTGTCGCCCCGTGAGGGAGTCGCGCTCATTGGCGCACTGTCGGCAGTAGTGGCAGGGGGCGTGGCTCCAGAGGCTGCTCACACGGCGCTGTCCAAGCTCGTGGAGGCCGTGGGCGACAAGGACGCCGTGCGCTCGGTGACCACAGGGAGTGTTGACCCTGACGTTGCCTCCACGCTCCGCGACGCCATCGACGCGCACGTCGTGGTCGAACTGGGATACGCCGATGCCAACGACAACCGCACGTCTCGTGTGATCGAACCGCACCGGATCGTGGTCATCGACGGCACTCCGTACGTCGAGTGCTACTGCAGAAGAGCGGAGGACTACCGCACGTTGCGGGTGGACCGGATCATCTCCGCCGCGATAGGCACTGACCCTGTCAGCGCCCCAGCGAGCGAAACATCCGGCTTCTCGCTCGTTCCTCACTTTGAGGCCGTGGTCGTTGCCGACGCGCACGCCCGCTGGCTGCTTGAGTCGTTCCCAGGGGTTGCAATTGAAGAGGCGGCCGGAGCCGTGACGGCTCGGTTTGGAGTGGCGGACGTGGCGGCGATCGCTGGCCGGTTGTTGACGATCGGCTCGGCGCTCACCTCCGTCGACCCGCAACCCCTGGCAAGCGAACTCGCGCGGCAAGCGAGGGCCGTGCTGGCGGCGCAGGGATAGACTGGTCCTCACCCGAGTCTGAAGAGGTACTTTTCATGGGCGCATTGCGCGGATGGCACATCGTCGTCCTGTTGATTGTGGTGTTGTTGCTGTTTGGCGCGCCGCGGCTTCCTGAACTGGCACGCAGCATCGGCAAGTCGCTGCGCATCCTGAAGGACGAGACGAAGGCGTTGACGTCAGACGACGATCCCAAGGACGCCACAGCGGCGGACGGGGACGCGGACGAGCCCCCCGCCAAGGATGAGTCGAACGACAAGTAGGAGGGCGCGCCGCACCCCCGATGCGCGCATGCCCCTACGAGACCACTTGGTTGAGCTCCGCAACCGCATCATCTATTCGGTCATCGGCGTCGCCGTGGCGGCAATCGGCGGCTGGTTCCTCTTCGATCCCGCCTTCGAGGCGCTTCAGCGGCCACTCATCGAGGCCGCGTCCGACGCAGACGCGATCGTCTCCGTCAACTTCGCCGGACTCGCAACGGCGCTCGACATGCACTTCAAGGTTGCCTTCTTTCTGGGGCTCATCCTGAGCTCTCCGTGGTGGCTGTACCAAGTGTGGGCGTATGTGGCGCCGGGGCTGACGGGCAAGGAGCGGCGCTACACCGTCGGCTTCCTTGCGGCCGCCGTGCCGCTGTTTCTTACCGGCGTCGTCGCCGCATGGTTCGTTTTCCCGCACGCCGTGACAATCCTCACCGACTTCCGCCCGGACGGCACTCAGCAACTGCTCGACGCCGAGCTCTATCTCACGTTCGCCATGCGCCTCCTCATCGCCTTTGGGCTCGCCTTCGTCTTTCCCGTCGTGATGGTGGCGCTCACATGGGTAGGTATCGTTCCGTGGAGGGTGTGGCTCAAGGGGTGGCGATGGGCAGTCCTCCTCATCTTCACGTTCGCCGCCGCGATGACGCCCACGCCGGACGCCATCACGATGATCGCTATGGCAATTCCGATGGTTGGCCTGTACTTTGGCGCCATCGGCATCGGCGCCCTCAGGGCTCGACAACGCGCAAAGGAGCGTGAGTGAGCAAGGTAGGAGTCATCACGAATCCGACCTCCGGATCCGGCAGGGGGCGGGCCTGGGGCCAAGAGACACTCGCGTTGCTCGCGGCCAAGGGCCATCAGGTCAACGATCTGTCGCGAGGGTCCTGGCCTGCGTCCTATGAGGCCGCCATGAGGGCCAGGCGACACCTTGACGCCCTCGTGGTGGTCGGCGGCGACGGCATGGTCCACCTGGGTCTCCAGGTCTGCGCCGAGAGGAAACTTCCCCTCGGCATCGTGGCGGCTGGCTCGGGCAACGACGCCGCGATCACCCTTGACCTGCCCATCCACCACATTCCTGAAGCGGTGGAGCGCATCGAGCGAGGTCTCCAAGGTGAGGTCGCCACGATCGACTTGGGAAAGCTCTCCGGCGGCCGTGTTGAACTGCCAGCCTCACCACGCTACTTCGTTGCAGTGCTGTCTGCTGGCATCGATGCGGCCATCGCGGGTTACGCACGCCGGATCACGTTCCCGCGTGGCCCGGCCAAGTACAAGCTGGCAACGTTGCGCGAACTGCCCCGCTACAGCCCTTACGGCGTGACGGTCACGGTGGACGGCACCACGTGGACTCAGCCGTGCACGCTCGTGGCGGTCGCAAACTCGCCCGTCTTTGGGGGAGGGCTGAAGATCTCGCCCATGTCATCAGTGACGGACGGCATGCTCGAGTTCGTGATCACCGAAGCCCTCAGCAGGCGGGACATCCTGCGCATGTTCCCGCAGCTCTACGACGGATCGCACATTCACGATCCGCGCGTGCGCGTCATGCAGGCGCGCAAGGTCACCATCTCTCAAGCGGTCGATGGAGCGCCGATGCCGCCCGCCTTCGCCGACGGTGAACTGGTCGGCGGCGAGCCGCTCACGATCGAGGTGGCGCCCAAGGCGCTGCACGTCCTTGGAGCGCGTCCGCGTTAGATTGGCGAGGTGACAAGCCCAGCCGAACGCTACGCAGCCTCACGGCGCAAGCGACGCACCCCCGAGGTTCTTGCCTTTGAGGAGTCCTTGCCGTTCCCGCTCGACGACTTTCAGCGGGAGGGTTGCGAGGCGGTGGCGGAGGGCCACTCGGTGCTGGTGGCAGCACCCACCGGCGCTGGCAAGACGGTGGTGGGGGAGTTCGCTGTCGCGCACGCCCAGCAGCGGGGGCTCAAGGCCTACTACACGACGCCGATCAAGGCGCTCAGCAACCAGAAGTTCGGCGATCTGCGCGCTGCCTACGGCCCCGACAAGGTGGGACTACTCACGGGCGACACCTCGATCAACCCCCACGCCGACATCGTCGTGATGACCACCGAGGTGCTCCGCAACATGATCTACGCGGACTCCCGTGACCTCGACAACCTCGGCGTGGTGGTGCTCGACGAGGTGCACTACCTCGCGGACCGCTTTCGCGGCTCCGTGTGGGAAGAGGTGATCGTCCATGCGGGCGCCGCCACCGCCCTGGTGGCGCTGTCTGCCACCGTGTCAAACGCAGAGGAGTTTGGGGCTTGGCTGACAGAGGTGAGAGGCGACACCAGGGTCATCGTCTCCGAGACGCGACCCGTGCCCCTGTGGCCTCACGTCCTGTTGCGCGAGGGCATGTTCGATCTGTACGCGCCAGGGACTGACCCCACGGACCCCGCCACTGCGGCCCAACTCAATCCGGAGATCGACGCCATCGTCAAGAGATCTCGCCAACTTGAACACTTCGGGACGCCCGGCAGGAGCGGTTACCGCGGCAGGGGAAGGCCCGGCGGCAAACCGCGCCGTAGCCCGCCCCGCTTCGCCGTGGTCGATCAACTGGATGCCCAGGGGCTGTTGCCCGCGATCGTCTTCGTGTTCTCGAGGGCCGGTTGCGAGGACGCCGTTGAGCAGGTGCGCCATGGCGGCATCGTGCTCACCACGGAGGAGCAACGCGAGCGCATCCGCCAGATTGTTGACACGCGTTGCGCAGGGCTCGCCCCTGAGGATCTTGGCGCGCTCGGCTTTGCGGCGTGGCGCGACCATCTCGAGGCTGGGCTCGCGGCGCACCACGCGGGACTCATCCCACTGTTCAAGGAAGTGGTGGAGGAGCTCTTCGCCGCCGGTCTCATCAAGGTGGTGTATGCCACCGAGACGCTCGCGCTTGGCATCAACATGCCAGCCCGGTCTGTGGTGCTCGAGAAGCTCGTGAAGTGGGACGGCCAGGGCCATAAGGACCTGACGGCGGGGGAGTACACCCAACTCACGGGACGTGCTGGACGACGGGGAATCGATATTGAGGGGCACGCCGTCGTGATCGAGCACCCCGGCTTCGATGCCCACCAGTTGGGACGGTTGGCTTCCCGGCGTACGTACCCGCTGATCTCCTCCTTCCAGCCCAACTACAACATGACCATCAACCTGGTGGCCACCTCAGGCGTTGAGCGAGCCCGCCAGGTGCTCGAGATGTCCTTCGCCCAATTCCAGGCGGATCAGTCGGTAGTGGGTTCCGCAAGACGAGTTCGCGAACTCGATGCGTCGTTGCAGGGCTTCCGGGAGGCCATGGAGTGCGACAAGGGCGACTTCCACGAGTACGCGGCCTTGCGCGAACGCCTCAATAGGGCGGAGAAGAAGACGGCGAAGGCGGCTAGCGCCGCCCGAAAGCAGGCGACCGCCGCCCAGCTGAGTTCGCTGGCTCGAGGGGACCTGGTGCGCATCGGCGGGGGCCGGCGCAGCGGATACGGCGTGGTGGTCCAGACCGATGATGACGTGCGCGCGCCACGACCGAGCGTGGTAAGCGACGGGGGCAGGCTCCTGAGGCTGTCCCTGGCCGATCTCCACGCCGGGCTCGACGTCGTCGGCAAGATGTCGCTGCCACGCAACTTCCAGCCGAAAGACCCTCGCGCCCGCAAGGAGCTCGGTTTCCGCGTGGCCGACGAGGGTCGCAGCATGCACAAGGCCGCACGGGCAGCGCGCGCCCCTGCGGAGCAGCCCCGCACGGAGCTCGACGGCGTCCGCCATGCGATGCGCTCGCACCCGTGCCATCACTGCCAGGATCGGGAGGACCACGCTCGCTGGGCCGAGCGCTACTTTCGTACGTTGCGAGACAAGGATCGCCTGACAGGCGAGATTTCGCGGGCAACAGGCTCCATCGCCGCAGTCTTTGACCGCCGTTGCGACGTGCTCAAGGAGTTGGGGTACCTCGAGGGCGGGGGAGAGGACCTCAGCGTGAGCCCCGCAGGGGGGATGCTGCGCACCCTGTACGCCGAGAACGACCTGGTGATCGCCGAGTGCCTGCGCCTTGGCGCGTGGGACGCGCTGCACCCCCCGGCACTTGCCGCCGCCGTGTCTACGCTGCTGTACTCGGCTCGCCGTGACGATGGCGAGTACACCCCACGCATTCCAGGCGGGTCCCAAGGGGTGCTCGGGCAGGCGTTGCGCGAGACCCAGCGCATCTGGACCCGGTTGGACGACATGCATACCGACCACCGTTTGCCCGCTCTGCCGCCACCGCATTGGGGGCTCGTGCGTTCGATACACGGATGGGCTCAAGGCAAGGGGCTGGATGCGGTACTCGACGGCACCGCGATAGCGCCAGGTGACATGGTGCGGTGGTGCAAGCAGGTCATCGACGCGCTCGATCAGATAGCGCAAGTCGCACCGTCATCGACCACAAGCGAGCGGGCCGCCACCGCCATCCGGGCCATGCGTCGGGGTGTCGTGGCGTACTGAGGCGAACACGTACGATAGTTCGGTGTCCACAGCGCGCCGAGTGACTCTTGCAGGTGCTGGTGGCGTGGCTCTCTTTCTGGCCTTCCCCGACGTTGGTTTGTGGATCCTCGCTCCCGTTGCCATGGGCATGCTCTACGTGGCGCTGCGAGATGCCCCCACGCGCGTCGGCTTTGGCGTGGGATGGGTCTTCGGCATGGCGTTCTTCTTGCCGCACCTGTGGTGGGCGTTCGTGGCCGTCTCCTGGATACCTTGGGTGGCACTTGCCGCAGCCCAAGCGCTGGCGAGCGCTCTGGTCGGCGCCCTCACGGCGCGCATGACGCGCAATCGCATCTGGGAACGTTTCCTGTGGATCGAGCCCATCGCCTTCGCACTGCTGTGGGTCGGGGCAGAGCAGTTGCGCTCTTCTCAGCCTTTTGGGGGGTTTCCATGGGGTCGGCTGGCGTTTGGCGTGGCCGATTCTCCCTTGGCTCGGGTGGCCTGGCTTGGGGGAGCGCCGCTGGTCTCTCTGGCGGTGGCGCTCCTGGGCGCCATCCTCGGCGTGGGATTCTTCGCGCTCAGGGAACGACGCATCGTCCAGGGCCTTGCCGCGCCCGTCGCGGTGATTGCCCTCACACTGCTGCCCTTCGGCTTGCCGCTCGACGGTCGCGCGCAGACCGGCGAGCTCACCGTGGCGTGGGCCCAGGGAAACCTTGCGAACGAGGGCCTTGACTCGTTTGCGCGTGCGCGCGAGGTCGCCACGAATCACCGCGATGCAACCCTCGCGCTAGCGGGCGAGTACCCCGACGCCGCTGTCGACCTCATCATCTGGCCCGAGAGCGCCTCAGACATTGACCCTCGCTTCGACGCGCAGACCGGCGCCGCTGTTACGGAGGCAGCCAGGGCGTTCGACGCGCCATTGCTGCTCGGCACCAACGACTACAGCCCGGACGATGGGCGATACAACACGTCGCTCGTGTGGCTTCCCAGCGGCGAGGCTCTCCCTGGAGCCGAGTATCACAAGCAACGGCCGGCCGCGTTCGCCGAATACATCCCCTTGAGGTCCTTCGCCAGGATGGTCTCCAAGGAGGTCGACCGCGTACAAACTGAGGTCATCCCGGGGGAGGGCCCCGCGAGGATCGACGTGCCCATCGAGTCCCTTGACCGCGATGTGATTGTCGGCCCCATCATTTGTTTCGAGGTCGCGTACGACTGGCTCCCGCGACAGGCCGTGCGGGAAGGCGCAGAGTTTCTCGCGGTGCAGACGAACAACGCGACCTTCGGCGTCACGGCCGAGAGCACCCAGCAGCTCGCCATGTCACGCTTGAGGGCGATCGAGATGGGGCGTTCCACGTTCCAGGTATCGACGGTCGGCGTGAGCGCCGTCATCTCGCCGACGGGCCGCGTGATCGACAGGGCCGAACTCTTCACGAGGGATGCGGGCATCGCCACTGTCCCGCTGAGAACAAGTCTGACCCCAGCGGCGCACTGGGGTGGCCCCATCGCCCTAGCGCTCGAGCTTCTCGCGGGAGTGGTCGCCTTGGGGGCGCTCTTGACAGGATCTGCCAGGAGGGACGATAGATGAGGACCGTTATCATCATTCCCACCTACAATGAGATCGAGTCATTGCCGCGCCAGGTGGATGGCGTTCGCGCGATCGCGCCCGACGTCGACATCGTCGTGGTCGACGACGGCTCTCCCGACGGAACGGGGGAGTGGGCAGACGCGCGCGCCGCCACGGACGATCGCGTCTTTGTCATCCATCGCACGGCGAAACAGGGCCTGGGTGCCGCTTACCTCGCCGCCTTTTCATGGGCACTGGAGCGCGGCTACGACGTGGTAGTCGAGATGGACGCCGACGGCTCCCACCGGCCGGAAGACCTGCCAGGCATTCTTGAGCGGTCCGACGCGTACGACCTGGTCATTGGCTCACGATGGGTACCGGGCGGCAGGGTCGTGAATTGGCCGTCGCATCGCAAGCTCCTGTCCACGAGCGCGAACCGTTATGTCAGGTTGGCGCTTGGCGTGCCCATCCAGGACGCGACGGCTGGCTTTCGCAGCTACCGCACCGCGTTGCTCCGGCAACTGGCGCTCGACCAGGTCGAGTCGCAAGGGTATTGCTTCCAGGTGGACATGGCGTGGCGCGTGCTGCGTGCGGGCGGAACCGTCAATGAGGTCCCCATCACGTTCGTCGAACGCGATGCAGGCGCGTCGAAAATGAGCGGCGCCATCGTGCGCGAAGCGCTCGTCAAGGTGACGTGGTGGGGCATTCAAAGGCTGTGGGGCGGTCGACGGACCGCCCACCACGACGGAGACTAGCCCCGGCGGCTTGCCCGCAGGACGTCAAGGCGCTCCTGGAGGAGTTCTTCAAGCTCTGCGATGGTGCGGCGCTCAAGAAGCATGTCCCAGTGGGTGCGCTGGTGACGCACCTCTCGCGGCTCGGGACTTTCGCCGTCACGAAGCAACGCGAGGGAACCGCAATGGCATTCCCAGGACAATGGCACGTCCGCCTCTGCGGCGAAGGGAAAGACAAGCACGTGCCCTTGAGGACAGTCGTAGTGGACCTCGTGGCGTTCCGCGAGATCCATGCCGGTGGTGCGTTCCATGCTCTGGGTTCCCAGACGCATGCCGCGCAATGCACGATCGGCCATGTTGAGCCTCCTTCAGGCGGGTTTGTGACCCGTACCTCAAGGAACGTCCGATGTGGCTCGAATGTTCCATGCCAATCCGGTGCGCCTGACGGACAGCGCCGGGTCGCGACGACGAGGAGGTGCACCGGCAGTTTTCGGCCTCTTCCAGGTCACAGGGTCAAACGCCGATAATGTACATTATGTCAGATACGGTTCTGAGGGTCTGAGACGGGCGCTCCCCCTCTGCGGAGTTGCGTGTGCGGCCGCGTCTATCAATCTGTCGACAGATTTGCCATGGCGACAGTGTCGGACAGCAGCGAGACCGTCTAGCTGACTGCGGCCTCGCGCAGCAACGCGCCGACGCTCTCCGCCCACATGCGCACATCGTCAAAGTCCCGAAAGTCACCCAACGGCGGGTCGAGCGCGCGGATGAGCGCGCGTTCACCAATGTTGAGTTTTTCTTGGTCGAGCGCCCCGGTGAACCGGCGGTGTTCGTGCGCGCCGATCGCCTCTGCGATACCGTACGCCTCATCCTTCGGCTGCCCTTCAACCACCACGGTTTCGATGCCCACGGAGAAGGTCCACACGTCGCGCGCCTTGAGCGCGTCGCGGTGCTCCTTGGCCATCGCGGACGCGTCGCGCCTCCACAGTCCCCCATAGACGGCCGAGCCTAGGATGACGGCGTCGTAGGGAGTGACGGTGCGAACATCGGCCGCATCCGAAAACTCCGCGTCGAAGCCTTGGTTCTCCAGGGTGCCGCAAATGGCCCTGGCAACCTCTCGCGAGGATCCATATTTGGACCCCACTGCAACGAGAACCTTCATGACGCACCTCCTGCCTGACATGGTCTCTCGTGTGTCTCGCACAGGCACATGCCAAAGGTCCTGTGGTCCCAGATCAACGTGGTCTACCAGGGATGATGATCAAGAAAGTCCCTGGTCCTGCACCCCATCAATGACGACGACGAGATCGCCTCCCTGGAGGGGCTCCGTGCCGTCCACCACCACGCGGGTCACCTTGCCGCCCACCGGTGTGGTGATCGATGCCTCCATCTTCATTGCCTCAATGGTGGCTACTGAGCCGCCTGCCTCCACGGTATCGCCAACTTCCACCGAGGGCGTGACGGAACCTGCGAAAGGCGCCGCCACCTGGCCGGGAACAGAGGAATCGGCCTTCTCACGTGCATGCACGCTGACCTCGGCCGACAGATCAAGCACCTGCACCGGACGGATGGAGCCGTTGTAGTTGAACATGACCCAACGCAGCCCGTGATCGTCAGGCTCGCCAATTGCCTCCAGCGTCACCAACATCGTGACGCCCTTCTCCATGTGGATGTTGACCTCTTCCCCACTGCCGGGCGACATTCCGTACAGGTAGTGGTAGGTGTCGATAACGGAGATGTCACCGTACAGTTCCACCGCCTTGTCGAAGTCGTCGGCAGGCGTGGGAAACAGCAAGTGGTTGAGACGACGCTGGCGAGGTACGCCTGCTTCAGCAAGCAACGCCTTGTCATCGTCACTGAGCGCGACCTTGGCCTTGGTCTCTCCCCTACCCGTGAGTGCCTTCTCGCGGAAAGGCTCCGGCCATCCCCCTGGCGGGTCCCCTAGTTCGCCGCGAAGGAAGCCGATGACGGAGTCGGGAACATCGTAGGACCCAGGGTTCTGGGCGAAGTCCTTCGGGTCAGCACCCAGTCCTACCAGGTGCAATGCCAAGTCTCCGACTACCTTGGATGACGGCGTCACCTTGACCAGTCGGCCCAGAATGCGGTCTGCAGCGGCGTACATGTTCTCGATGTCCTCGAAACGCTCCCCCAGTCCCAACGACAGCGCTTGCTGGCGCAGATTTGACAGCTGCCCGCCGGGAATCTCGTGACGATAGACACGCCCTGTCGGCCCTGGCAGGCCGGACTCGAACGGCGCGTATAGGCGCCGCACAGCCTCCCAGTAGGGCTCGAAGTCCGTCACCGCCTCCAAAGACAATCCCGTATCGCGCTCCGTGTGCTCAAGCGCGGCGACGAGCGCCGACATTGAGGGCTGCGAGGTGGTTCCGGCCATCGCGGCGTTTGCGACGTCGACGGCATCCACTCCGGCCTCCGAGGCGGCCAAGAGTGTAGCGAGTTGTCCACCTGCTGTGTCATGGGTATGCAGGTGAACAGGCAAATCGAAGTTCTTCCGTAGAGCCGTCACGAGCGTGCGCGCCGCTGGGGGCCTCAGCAAACCTGCCATGTCCTTGATGGCGAGCATGTGGACGCCGGCGTCCACGAGCTTCTCCGCCAGGCCCAGGTAGTAATCAAGCGTGTAGAGCTTCTCGCCTGGATTGGTGAGGTCGGCCGTGTAGCACAACGTGCCTTCCGCAACGGCAGTCCCAGTCTCGAGCACGGCGTCAATCGCGGGGCGCATCTGCTCGATGTCGTTCAACGCATCAAAGATCCGGAAGATGTCGACGCCTGTCGCTGCGGCTTCGTGCACAAAGGCATGTGCCACCTCGTCAGGGTAGGGCGTGTAGCCGACGGTGTTGCGGCCGCGTAGCAGCATCTGGATCGGAAGGTTGGGCATGGCCTCTCTGAGGGCCGCCAGTCGCTTCCACGGGTCCTCGCTGAGGAACCGCATGGCTACGTCATACGTCGCGCCACCCCACGCCTCGACCGAGAGCAACTGCGGCGTGAGGCGTGCGACGTGCTCGGCCGACTGCAGCATGTCGAACGTCCGAAGACGAGTGGCCAGCAGGCTCTGGTGGGCGTCTCGCAGCGTGGTTTCCGTCACGGCGAGCGCGGTTTGGGCCCGCAGGTCGGCGCTGAATTGCGCGGGGCCCACCCTGCGCAGGTGCTGTAACGCTCCGTCGGGCATCTCGGCGTCGGTATCCAGCACGGGAAGCTTGGTGGCCGTGCGAATCATCTTAGGTGGCTCGCCTTGAGGCCTGTTGATGGACACATGGCCCAGGTACGCGAGCAGTTTGGTGGAGCGCTCCTGTGACTGCGATACCGCGACGAGGTCTGGACGCTCCTCGATGAAGCGCGTGGAGAAGTCCCCCGCCAAGAACTCTGGGTCCTCCAGCACGGCCCGCAAGAACGGCACGTTGTTGGCGACTCCCCTGATGCGGAACTCAGCCAGCGCCCGCCGGGCTCGGCTCACCGCCGTCGGGAAGTCTCTGCCGCGGCACGTGAGCTTCACCAGCATCGAGTCGAAGTGACCCGTGATGCGACCGCCAGCGAGGCCCGTCGCACCGTCAAGTCGCACGCCAGCGCCGCCAGGGCTGCGATAGGCGACGATTCGCCCCGTGTCCGGCTGGAAGCCATTGGCGGGGTCTTCCGTGGTGATGCGCGTCTGAATGGCGAACCCGTTGGTGCGGATCTCTTCCTGGCGAATGCCAATCTGCTCCAGGGTTTCGCCAGACGCGATGCGCAACTGGGCGCTTACCAAGTCGATGTCGGTGACCTCTTCCGTCACGGTGTGTTCGACCTGAATGCGCGGGTTCATCTCGATGAACACATGCTGACCTGCGCGCTCCCCCTCGGTGTCCAACAGGAACTCGACGGTTCCGGCGTTGACATAACCGATCGACTTCGCAAACGCCACGGCGTCGCGGCACAGCGCCTCCCTCACCTTCGGGTCAAGGTTCGGCGCTGGTGCGATCTCGACGACCTTCTGGTGCCGACGTTGCAACGAGCAGTCGCGCTCGTACAGGTGAACGACGTTGCCTTCAGCGTCTGCCAGAATCTGCACCTCAATGTGGCGCGGCCGAATGACGGCCTGCTCAAGGAATACGGTGGCATCGCCAAAGGCTGCCTCCGCCTCGCGCATGGCTGCTTTGAGCGCGTCCTTGAGATCCTCTTTGCGTTCGACGCGACGCATGCCGCGGCCGCCACCGCCAGCCACGGCTTTCACAAAGATCGGAAAGCCCACCTCGTCTGCCTCGGCCATCAGAGCCTTGATGTCAGTGCTTGGATCGGTTGACGCGAGCACGGGGATGCCTGCGTTCTTGGCCGAGTCGATGGCGGTCTTCTTGTTGCCAGCCATCTCAAGAACCTTGGCGGGCGGCCCCACAAACGTGATGCCGTTGTCGGCGCACGCACGCGCCAGTTCGGGGTTCTCACTCAGGAATCCATAGCCGGGATACACCGCGTCAGCACCTGACAACTTCGCCACACGGATCATCTCATTGACGTCGAGATATGCCCTCACGGGATGGTCGATCTCACCGATCTGGTACGCCTCGTCGGCCTTCAGGCGGTGCTCCGACATGCGGTCCTCATAAGGGAAGACCGCGACCGTCTTCGCTCCGTTCTCGAAGGAGGCACGGAAGGCACGGACGGCGATCTCGGCGCGGTTGGCAACGAGGACCTTAGAAAACATTGGTATCCCTTCGACGTTGGCCTTATCTTGCCAGTTTTCTGAAGGCCACGCCTTCACCCGTGTCGACAGACCTTGGGCCTACGACGACGCTGCGCGGGGGTGCAGATCGAACCGTCTGATGACGACGCCGTGGGGCAGCGCAGCGCGGGCGATTTCCACGCGCCGCGGCGGTTCGGCTCTACCGTTCCTCAGCTAGCCGTCGCCTTGCGAGCCCTGCGCTGCGCCAACTCGTCCACCATCTCCGCGGCGGCGTGGTGTGCATGACCGAGGTCGGCAGGGAGGCTCGCGAGGGAGCCCTCGAGTTCCCTCCATACCTTGCCCAACGCGATGCCAAATACGCCTTGACCGCCCTGTACCAGGTCAATCACCTGGTCGTCAGATGTGCATTCGTATACCGAGGCGCCGTCCGACATGAGCGTGATCCGCGACAGGTCATCAACGCCCCGCTCGCGCAGGTGCTCTACGGCGCTGCGGATTTGCTGGAGCGACACTCCCGAGTCAAGCAGCCGCTTGACTACGCGCAGAACCAGGATGTCGGTGAAACCATAGAGGCGTTGTGTGCCTGAGCCTGTTGCCGGTCGCACGGTGGGTTCGACGAGACCCGTGCGCGCCCAGTAGTCGAGCTGACGGTACGTGATGCCTGCCGCCTTGCACGCGGCTGGCCCGCGATATCCCGCGTGTTCATCGAAGGAGGACAGGCCGTCGTCAAAGAGCACGCCTTGGTCCCGTGCGGGGATATCAGCGTCTGCCATGACCCCTCCTTCACCTTCGACCTCAACGTTAGGGTTTCGAGCCCTCCGATACAACGACCTCGGCACTTCACGCTACCGCGTGTCGCGTCTGAAAGGGCGCGCTAATCGCCGTCAGCGTCAGATTGGTGCAGCAAAGCCGCGAAGAGCGCGCCAGCGGCCTCCACCCTGACGGCGCTAGCGGCGCGCTCAGAGCCGCGATCGTCGCGCCGACGCAGCGGCGCTGCGGCCGCCGTTGCCGCATCCACCTCACGTCGAGCAGCGCGCGCGAGCGAACGCAACTCGCGTACGTCGGCGCCTGCCTCGAGATAGCGCACACTCGCCGCGAGGAGCGGGAGCATGTCTCGCGCGAACACTCCGGGTGAGACCGGTTCCACGAGTCCCTCTGCTACCAACGTAAGGACGATCTCCGGTTGCGTATCGGTCAGGCGCGCGGCTTCGGCGATGGATACCAGGCCGTCGGAGCCGTCGCCGGCCGCCGCCAACGACAGCGGTTCATGGGCCAGGCCGGAATCGAGCGCCTCGAGCCGGTCCTTGATGACGCTCAGCGGGGCGTATGCGTCCCGCTGTTGGCGAAGAACGTACCGAACACGCTCCACATCGGCATTCGAGTATTGCCGGTAGCCGGACGGCGCGCGTCCGGGCGCGACCAGTCCCTGAGCGTCGAGGAAACGGAGCTTGGACGTGCTGAGTGAGGGGAACTCCATGCGGAGCGCGGCAAGCACGTCGCCCACGCGCAAGATGCGGTCGTGTGACAACTGGTGGGGCCACGTGGTGCGCGGCGGCTCCACCCTCGCCGACGGTAGCGGGGACGCCGGTTCACTCATGACGGTGCCTAGTGCCGGTGTCCTGGATAGAACGTCAAGCGATACTTGCCGATCTGGACCTCATCGCCCTCGTGCAACTCCGCCTCCGCTACCCGTTCTCGGTTCACGTAGGTGCCGTTCAGAGAGCCAGCGTCGCGCACCAAGAACTCGTTGCCCGCGCGCACAAAGTGGGCGTGCTCCCTGCTGACGGTGACGTCGTCGAGGAAGATATCGCACGATACCGACCTGCCCGCGGACGTCAGATCGACGTCCAGGAGGAATCGCGCACCCGCGTTCGGGCCGTGATGAACAACCAGCAGGGCGTGGTCTTCCGACAGCGCATCCACTGCAACCTGGTCTTGGTTGCTGAGGCGCGCGGGAGTTGCCTCATCAGCTGGCAAATGCGAGCCGAGCGACATCGTCCTCTCGACCGGCGACTCGTCGTATGTCATGGCGCCTCCCTTCCGTGAACCATTCTAGGGTGTTGAGGCGGTTACTGAACCAGCGCGGCGTGCCTGTGACAGGTATTGCACGGCGGAGCCCCAGTAGACGACGGCGGCCACGGTCGCACCGACGAGCGCCACAGTGTGCACCGTATCCCAGCGCCCGAATGCCAGGTAAGACAGGGGCAGGAACACATAGAGCGCCGCGGTCGCCGACTTGCCCAGAAAGGTCACGGTGGGTGTTTGCAGGCGCCGCCGCGCTAGCCACAGCAACGCCACCACCATCACTGCGTCCCTGGCAAGCAGTGCCACCACCAGCCACCACGGGATAATCTCGCGCCACGCGAGTCCGACCACCACGGCGACCGTGAGTAGCCGATCTGCGGCCGGGTCGAGCATGCGTCCCAGGTCGGAAACCTGGCCAAGACGCCTCGCAAGGTACCCGTCGACGAAGTCGCTCAATCCGGCCACGGCAAGAGCGGTGATGGCCCACGCGTCTTGGTGGCGCACCAACAACACGACAAAGACGCCAATGAGCACGATGCGCACCACCGTGATGGCGTTGGGCAAAGTGGCGTTCAGCCGCCACCACGATTCTGAAGGCTGGGCTGGCGGCATGCAGTCATCGTATAGATGTCGGTCAGCCCCGCGTCGCTACTCGGCCTTCTTGATCTCCATCACCTGGTCGACCTTCTCGGCGGCGACGCGGGCCGCATCGTCCTCTGAAGCACCTCGCGCTAGCTCACTAGCGCGGATCTGCTCGAAAACTTCGTGCCGACTGAGAGTGGTGTCCTCGGCCATGACGCCTCCTTTCGTGGGTACTTCGAACCTACCCCGCGAGGGCCCCGGCCGCTACACCTAGCGGCCACGTTCGCGCATCGCGAGATTGCTTGCAGCATCGACCGTCAGCCCGCTAGCGGGTCAAGGACATCACCACGTCGGTCACCGCGTGGCCAGCGTGGTGACCTGTTCCTACTCTGCGCACCTCACGCACCTCTGCGCGCCAGGGCTCACCGAGGACTGCAAGCACCTCATCCACCGTGAAGCGGGTGTCAGTTGGGGGCCCCGGCGCTCCATCGACGTCGGGCGCGTGGCCGGTCACGAGAAGCGTCCCCGGGTCAGCGACGGCCCGCGCTGCGGCACGCCAGACAGCGGCGCGTATGTGCTCAGGCTCGTGCACAAACGAGACCGTCACCAGATCCGCTCGATGATGGGGAGCCCACTCGGTGAGATCTGCCACCACCCACGTGACGTCGAGTCCTTTGGCACGCGCCGCAACGCGGGCGCGGTCGATCGCGGCTTGTGCAAAATCCACGCCGGTGACCCGCCAGCCAAGCGACGCCAGCCAGATGGCGTCGCCGCCCTCCCCGCAGCCCAGGTCGATGGCGGTGCCCGGTCTCACCTGTGGGGGGCCTCCAAGCCAATCGGTGAGGTGCGCGTTGACTTTGCCGGTCCACACCGTCGACGCCCGGTAGCGCTCTTCCCAGACGTCGCGGGGCTTTGTGTCGCTCACGCCTTCACCACAAATCTCACGCCCTCGCGGATGTCAGCCTCCACCAACGTGGCCTGGAGCCGCTCCCCTACGGGAATCTCGCCGGAGCAGCGTGCCACCACGGCGGGGTGCGCCAGTTGAACGGTGTCGTGGTCAAGCCCTACCGCGTCGAAGTCTTCGCCCAGGTGTGCGTCGAGCACGGCCGCCTCCACGGCGTCGATGCAGGCCCTGTCTACCGTGCCGCCCCGCCTGACCCCCGCAAGCATCGTCTGTCCCAGTTGCGGAAGGGCCGTCGTCACCCATGACGGAATGGGCACGCCAGCCGCGTGCGCGAGGCACACCTCCGTGCCGTAGCGGTCCACAAGACGGCGCAACGGAGCCGTGACGTGTGCATACGGGGCGGCGAGGGCTCCGTGGGTCGCGGTGTCTGGCACTGGCATCCTCCCGTGGGTGTCGAACGGTTCCCAGGAGGCGCCCCTGAAGAGGGTGACCGCCGCGGTGAGGAATGCGGCTCCGGTGGCTGATGCCGGGTCAATGGTGTCGAGCACGTCCGCATAGGTGGCAGTTCTAGGCCAGTCGACGCCCAAGGCGAGCGCCTGGCGCCTGAGCCGCCGGACAGCGTCGTCCGTTGCCGGGGGCATCGTCCGCAGTATCCCCACCCCGGCGTCGAGCATGAGGTGCGCCGCCGCCATGCCCGTCAGCAGAGACACTTGAGCGTTGTCGTCCTCGATGCCGCGCGCCGCACGAAACTCAAGGTGGAGGCCGTCCTGGTCGCGCGCCACCTCTTGGCTCGGCTTGGGAAGCGAAACCGCGCCCGCCTCGCGCAAGACGCTCCGCCGCGCCGCACCCAACTCGGCCATGAGCGCCACCAACTCGACGGCCTCGGTCGGCGGGGAGTCCACCAACTCCGTGTACGAATACTGCCGCACGGAGGTAACCCACGCGCGCCCCACCTCGGTGGAACTCAAGGTGCCATCTCGCGAGACGACCAGGTCCCACACCACGGCCTTGGTGCGTTGGCCCGCGAGGAGCGAGGCAAAGCCCTCGGACATGCTCGGGGGATGGAGCCCCACGCGCATGTCAGGGCAGTACACCGTCTCGACGCGATCCCACGTATCCGCGTCCAGCGCGCCCGATGGTGTCACGTGCGCGGCGACATCCGCGATTGCGTAGCGCACGCGCCAGCCGTCTCCCGCGCGCTCCACGTGAATAGCCTGATCGAGGTCCCGAGAGCCTTCGGGATCGATCGTCACGAAGGGCACGTCGGTCATGTCGGCACGTCCGCCGACGATGTGGTCGGGATCCTCGTCTCGTTCCACCGCCTCCGATGCCACGGCGTCGCTACGCGTGACCCGAACGCCCGCTTCTTGGCGGATCTCGGTGAAGCGGGGCACCAGTTCGTCGAGCGGCACGCGGGCTATCAGGCGGGGCTTTGGCATGGCAACACCCTATGCGGGCCCGTCGTGTGCGACCTCGCCACCCTTTGACGCGGCACCCTCCCCCGCTAATCTTGCAGGGTGAGCGCGACGCCCGGTATCGACGTGACGCTCTTTCGCGCCCTCCACCTGGCGACCAGGCAGGTCACGGCAGGAGTGGAGCAGCGGCTACAGGATGCCGCAGGGGTGTCTCTGCCCGAGTATGAGATCCTCAGCGCGCTTGCGACCTCCCCATTGCAGCGCGCAAGGCCCCGAGAGATCGGCGAGATGCTCGCCTGGGAGAAGTCTCGTACCTCCCACCAGATCACGCGGATGGAGAAGCGCGGGTTGCTCAAGCGCGTCGATTGCGATGCCGACATGCGTGGCACGTGGGTGACGTTGACCACGGTGGGCGCTCGGGCCGTGCGCGCCGCGCAGCCCGCCTACGTCTCAGCAGTTGCCGCGCAGTTGAGTCACATGGTGTCCGTCGATGAGCGCACATCGTTGGCGCAACAACTGGTGGCGATCGGCCGCGCGGCGGGCCCGGCCACTTGTCTGAATGAGGTTGCGGCTCTGGAGGCCTCGCTCGACTCCTCACCGGCCGCTCTCTAGGCTCGCGGCCGAGCCGCCGCGGACTCGTCGATCGCTAGCCTTGCCAAGATCGTCCCGCCAGCGACGGCCGATGGCATCGTGAGAACGGCGACCGGCGGCACCGCCGACATGATGAAGGCCATCGCGCCGAAGCCGAGGGTTCGCGCTCGTCGCACCGCTAGCAGGCGTCTGCGATCGCGCAACACCATGCCCCTGCGCTCGAAAGGGATGGCCGTGAATTCGAGGGCCACGAACCAGCCACCGACGAGCGCTCCAAGAATCCATGATGCGGCCGTGCCCGCCACGGGTACCAGGCCCAGCAGCAGCAAGGACAGCGAGAGTGGAACCGTGAGCAGCAACAGGCGCGCCCCCTCCCCCACTCCGCGCCACGCGTTGCGCCACCATGGCCACTCAGGCGCCTCAGGAACGGGGCCAAGGCGCGCGTCGACGCGGTGGGAAATGTGCTCGAAGAAGGGCTGGCCGACTACCGAGGTCACGGTCACGAAGGCGTAGACGAACAGAAGCAACCCGACGCCGATAAGCGCGAGGGCCGCCGCCAACTGGACGATGCCGTGGAGGCCGCTCTCGCCGCCCACGATGCTGTCGGCAATCCAGTCCGTCGCGCCGTCAAGGCCCCAGCCCAGACCCAGAAACCCCGCAATGAAGAGCGCCATCGTGATCAGACCGGGCAGCAACCCGATGGCCATCAGCGCGGGGTCTGCACTCCACGTACGCACGCCTCGCCAATACAGGCCGACCCCTTGGGCGAAATCGCGTAGTGCGCGCATGGACTGCACGCTACCGGCACCCGCCGGCTACGCGTCGGCAGACTCCATGGTCCGATTCGGGATCCGACAGGAGTTCTCCCGGCGCACCCTCGCCACGAAGGCCCATCCGAGCAGCGCGATTGCTCCGATTGCCAGGTAGGGCTGGATGGGCGCAAAGTACTGAATCGCTCCCGTGTAGCCGAGCGCGACGAGCACAAGCTTGTTGCACACGGGGCATCCCACCGCAAAGAACGTCACGAGGCCGCCAGCCCAGCCGAGCCGCCCCTCGCGCTTTCTGGGCGCCGTATCGGGGCCCGCCACGTAGGTGGCAGCGACCAGCCCCGCGAGGATGGAACTCACCACGAGCGCGCCGCCAGCCCACCACGTCGGCTCTATCTCCCGGCCAAAGATCGGGTTGTCAATGAGCGCGGTGGGCAAGGCGATGAAGAGGTAGGTCGCGACTGCCGTGGCAAGGGCGAACCACCATCGCTTCGCGGTCCAACGGCTGAGCTCGGTGAGGAAGAGACGCATCCGAGCACTATACCCCGGGTGGTATGCGCTCTCTACGCGAGCGAGACCTCTTCCAACTCGATCGTCGTGCCAGCAAGCGCCTGTGACACGGGGCAGGCACCCTTGACCTCTTCTGCCAGGGTCGCGAACTCTGAGGCATCAAGGCCTGGGATGTCTGCGGACACGCTCAAGCGGATGAGCGTGATGCCCTCGCCAGGCACGAACGTCACCTTCGCGTGCACGTAGATCGAGTGTGCGACCAAGTCCTTGTCGCCGAGTGCGTGCGACATCGCCATCGAGTAGCAGGTCGACAGTGCCGCGCCGATGAGTTCCTCCGGCGTGGTCGTGGAGCCGGAGCCCTCGGACCGTGCCTTCCACGAGGTGCCGAAGGTGCCGAGGCCAGACGACACCAGCGTGGTGGTGCCCGAGCCCTCAGGCAGTGTTCCGGACCAGTGTGCCTTTGCTGTGCTGACGACGCTCATGGTGCTCCTCACTCTGGGACGAACCCCCTCGAGTGGTGCAACGCGCGCTGGCTCGGCTCGCTTCCCCGGCGTCAGGCGTGAGTAGACGCACCCTTGTCTGCCGGGGTGTGCACCTGGGTGAGCAGCACGAGGCCAACGAGCACCACAAAGATGACGCCAAGGGTGCCCCAGATGGTGGCGCCGGTGATGTCAATGGTCAGGGCCCACATCGCGGGGGCGAGGAACGACGCCGCGCGGCCAGTAGTGGCGTACAGGCCAAAGATCTCGGCCTCCCTTCCCTTGGGACTGACACGAGCGAGCAGGGACCGGGATGCTGCCTGGGCCGGGCCTACGCATGCGCTGAGCACGAGGCCAAGCACCCAGAAGGCCACTGCGCCGACCGCCTGCAGCGCCACCACGAGCACGCCGGACGCGACAATCACCGTCAGTGCCGCAAGGATGACTGTGCGCGGCCCCACCCTGTCATCGAATCTTCCAGCGATCACGGTCGATGCGCCCGCGATGAGGTTTGCGGCAATCCCGAACATCATCACCTGCTCGTTCGAGAAGCCAAACGACTTCGCCGCAATGATCGCACCGAAGGTGAAGACTCCCGCCAAACCGTCCCGGTACACCGCCGACGCGAGCAGGAACCATAGCGTTGATCGCGCGTGGCGCCACAGGTCCTTGAGATCGTTCCACAGCACCACGTACCCCTGAAACAGCCCGACCGTGGGGCGGTCCGCGCGGGGAGCTTCGGGGACGAACACGAACACGGCCCAGCCGAAGAGGATCGTCCAGATGGCACAACCGACGGCGATCACACGGAATGCCATGCCGTTGGAGGTATCCATGCCCCACCAGTCGGCGCCCGTAGCCACCACCACAATGATCAGCGCCACGATGCCACCCATGTAGCCGAGACCCCACCCGAGCCCGGAGACCCGGCCGACGGTCTTTGGCGTCGACACCTGGACCAGCATCGCGTTGTAGTTGACGCCCGCGATCTCGCTCATCACGCTACCGGCGGCGATGAGGCCAACCCCAAGCCAGAAGTACGAAGGCGCTGCCTGTACAAAGAACAGTCCGAACATGCTGGCCACCAGGAGTGCCGTGCTGACGCCGAGCCACGCCTTGCGCCGACCAGAAGCGTCGGCTCGCTGCCCCAAGACGGGAGCGAGGAGTGCGACGAACACGCCCGCAGCGGTGATGCCCCACCCCAGGCTGCTGGTCAGGTGCGCGATCGCGGCATCATAATCCTCGTTGCCCTCCCCCAGGGGCACCAGCTCCGGATCAATGAAGCTGTCAGACGTCAAATAGAGGGCTGTGAAGACGAAGGTGATGATGACGGAGTTGAACGGTTGCGTGGCCCAGTCCCACATCGCCCACGCGACCACCCTGGACCGCGGAATCGGTGCCGAGGCATCGTCCCCTTCGAGAGGCATCGCGTCGCGGACGGAGGGCAGGTCTGAAGGATCGGCGCCTTTGCTCATGCACACAGTGTGCCCGTTTCTCGTGAACAAACGGTTGCGAAGCGTCGGCATGTGGCCACTCGGGCCCGATAGCCTGCCGCTATGGGCGATTTCCTTCACAACTGGGCGGCGGACATCTTGCCTGGTTATGAGCAGTCGGCGATCGACCCCATCACCTTGGTGCGCCCCGTTGACCAATCCCCTGCACCTCGCAGCGTGGTGCTTCATGTGCACGGCTACAACGACTACTTCTTCCAAGCCCACCTGGCGAGGGCATTCGCCGATGCGGGCCACGCGTTCTACGCCGCAGACCTGGCGCGGGCCGGGCGGTCGCTCAAGACGGGTGACGTGCCGCATTACATGGATGACATCTCCGAGCAGGGGGACGACATCGCGCTCGCCACCCAGGCCGTCGCGGCCGCACACCCCGGCCTGCCGCTCGTCGTTCATGCCCACTCGACCGGCGGACTCGCGGCCGCCATCTGGGCCGCGGAGCGTCCCCATCCAGCGCTCGCCGGGCTCATCCTCGACTCACCCTTGTTCGGAACGCTGCTCACGCGTTGGCAGCGCACTCGCGCACTCGCACTCCCAGTGGTCGCCGCGAGAAGCCCCTTAGCCATCGTGTCCTCAGGGCCGTCGTTGTACGCCCAACGTCAACACGTTTCCGGCGGCGGCCGCTGGCAGTTCGACTTCGAGCTCAAGCGCCCGGAAGGGGTGCCGATCCGGGCGGCGTGGCTCGCGGCCGCGCGCCGCGCACGCGCGCGGGTCGCTCGGGGTTTGCACGTACAGGTGCCCGTACTGGTCGCCAGGTCCGACTCGTGCGGCCCCGACACTCCTGACAACCCGCTCCTTGACCACCAAGACACCGTGATCGACGTCGGCCAGATTGCTCGGCTGGCGCCTCGCATCGGGGACCGGGTGCAAGAACTCGTCATCCCCGGCGGGGTGCACGAGCTCTCCCTATCAAGGGACGAGCCTCGCGAACTCTATCTCGGGTCAGTGATGCGCTGGATGGATAGTGTGGTCGTATGACTGCGCATCCCTACTTTGACAAGAGTGGCTCCTTCGCCGCGCTCGCCCACAGGGGATTCTCGCTCGACGGGCTCGAGAACTCGATGCTCGCGTTCCAGGCGGCGGTGGACATGGGCTACCGCTACGTCGAGACGGACGCTCACGGCACCGCCGACGGAGTAGCCGTCGCTCTGCACGACGAGTCCCTCGACCGCACGACGGACGGCAAGGGCTTCGTGGCCGACCTGCCGTGGGCGCGGGTGAAGTTGGCACGGATTGGCGGCAAGGAGCCGGTGCCGATGCTCGAGGACATCCTCGGCACCTGGCCGACGCTACGCGTCAACATCGATGTGAAGGCGGAGTCTGGCATCGTCCCCATCGCCGACGCTATCGAGAAGACCGGCGCCCACGATCGGGTGTGCATCGCCTCGTTTTCCACCGCCAGGCGGGCGGCGACTGTCGCGCGGCTCAGCCGCCCTGTGGCAACCTCGGCTGGCACGAGGGAGGCCGCGGCATTCTTTGTCGGGGGTCTTGCGGGCGCCAACGTTGCGGGGGCGCTGCGTTCCGTCGACGCCCTGCAGATACCCACCTCCGCTGGACCGGTGGCCCTGCTCACGGAGCGGCACCTGAGCGCAGCACACGCGGCCGGCAAGCTCGTGCACGTGTGGACGATCAACGATCCTGAACAGATGGCTCGGCTGCTCGACCTCGGCGTCGACGGCATGGTGACCGACCGCGCGGACCTGCTCAAGGAGCTGCTCGTATCCCGCGGAAAGTGGGAGTGACGGCTGCGCGTCAGCTACAACGTCCGCGCCACCTCGCGCGCCGCCTCGAACGGCGTTCCAAAGCGGTGCGTCGTGATTGACACGGCTTGCTCCCTCAGGAACGGCATCAACTCAAGCGTCGGATTGCCGGTCGCGCGGTGAGCGAAAACGGCGGCCCTGGCCGTGCCATTTGACGCGCCGTCGCCCTCAGCCACGAGCCTGATGCGTCCGCCAAGGTGCTGCTCTGCGCGGCGAAGGCACGCGTCCCACGGCTCGACGCGCATCGTCACGCCCTCTGCGTCCAACGCTTCGGCCAGCCCCGCCGGTAGCGGCCCAGGAGCTGACACCACGCCACGGCCTCCCGCCCGAACCCTGGCGGCACACACCCTGACGAGCGCGTCTGCGGAGGCGGAGCCGTCCCACCGAATGTCCGTGTCGGCTGGCGCGTAGCGCAGGGCGTTGACCTCCGACGTCAGCCCGGTGCGATCGATGGCCGTGCCGTACTGCCTGATCCATTCCTGGGCGTCGTCCACGGCAGCAGCGTGAACCCACGCGGGGGCTTCTACTCGCGCGAGGAACGATGTCAGGCGGTCTCCCACGGGCAGTTCGCGACTCGTAGCCGTTTCCTGCGGCTCCCAGTCGGTGAGCGCCTGAAGATAGTGCGGCCCCCCAGCCTTGTGCGTGGGACCGACCACAGACCGCTTCCAGCCACCAAAGGGCTGGCGTTGCACGATGGCCCCGGTGATGCCCCGATTGACGTAGGCATTGCCCGCCTCGACGGCGGCAAGCCACGCCTCGATCTCCGCCTTATCGAGCGAGTGGATCCCGGCGGTCAGGCCGTAGTCCACGGCGTTCTGCAGGGCGATCGCCTCCTCGAGGTTTGCCGCCACCATCATGCCGAGCACGGGGCCGAAGCACTCTGTGGTGTGGAAGAAGGACCCTGGCGCGACGCCCTTCTTGAGCCCTGGCGTCCACGCGGTTCCCGTGCTGTCGAGGGCGCGCGGCTCGACCATCCAGCTTTCGCCGGGCTCGAGGGTTGTCAAGGCACGCTCCAACTTGCCGTGCACCGGCTCGATCACGGGTCCCATTTGGGTGGTGGGATCGTGAGCCGGCCCCGCCACGAGCGACGTCACGGCGTCCTCGAGTTGGGTCAAGAAGCGTCGCGACGTCGCGACGGATCCCACCGCGATCACGAGCGATGCGGCGGAACACTTCTGCCCGGCATGTCCGAAGGCGGAGGCAACGACGTCCCTCACGGCCAGGTCGACGTCGGCCGAAGGCGTCACAATGATGGAGTTCTTGCCGCTCGTCTCCGCGAACAGCCGCAGACCTGGGCGCAGGCTCAAGAAGCGCTCGGCGGTCTCATAGGCGCCGGTCAGGATCACCTGATCGATGCGCTCGTCAGTGATGAGCGGCTCGCCCATCACCTCTGCATCGATGTCGATGAGCCGGAGCGCGTCGTGGGGAATTCCCGCGGCCCACAGCACCTCGGCAAGAACGGCGCCGCACCGCGCCGACTGCCCGGCGGGCTTGAGCACTACCGCCGACCCTGCCGCGAGGGCGGCCAACGTGGACCCTGCCGGAATCGCGACGGGGAAGTTCCACGGCGGCGTGACAAGTGTGACCCGGCGGGGTAACGGCGCGGCGCCAGGCATCGTCCATAGTTCGAGCGACCGCTCCGCGTAGTAGTGAGCGAAGTCGATCGCCTCCGAGACCTCCGGGTCCGCTTGGTCGATCGTCTTGCCAGCCTCGGACATCATCACCTCGATGAGTTCGGCCCGGCAGGACTCCAGGACGTCGCCGACGCGGTGAAGCAGTGCCGCGCGAGCGTGCGGTGTCAGCGCCTGCCACGCTCCGGCGCCGGCATACGCTGCGGACACCTCCTCGTCGAGTCTGTCCGCGGTGTCGACCCGCGCGGCGTCGAGCGTCGCCTTGCCGGCCTGCGAAGACGACGCTTTCGCGAAGATGTCCGTTGCCCATGCCCGGTTCGCGGCGACGGAAGGGTCCGCGTCAGACGCGTTGGCGAACTCCTCCACCTTGTCCCGGGTGTCAGGGCGCGTTGCCGCGCGATGGGTGGGCGCCGCGGGATGGTCGACCACGTTCCAGGACTCGACGAATCGGCCTCGCTCGAGCTCGAATGCCTCTGGGTCGGCGGCCATGTCGTACAGCGATGACATGAAATTCTGCTTGCTTGCCACCTCCTCGAGGCGGCGCACGAGGTAAGCGAGAGCCACATCGAACTCGCGAGGGTGCACTACGGGCGTATAGAGGCGCAACGGCCCCACGTCGTCCGCGACCGCTCGCGCCACATGCTCGCCCATGCCCAGCAGCATCTCGAAATCGACGGCTTCACTCACGCCCCGCTCGGCAGCGGTGAGATGCGCGTGGGCGATGTCAAAGAGATTGTGCCCTGCGATCCCGATGTGCACGGCACGCGTGCGCTCTGGAGTGAGCGCGTAGTCGACGAGGCGCTTGTAGTGGGCGTCTGACTCGACCTTCGAGTGCCACGTGGCGAGCGGCCAGCCGTGAAGCTCCGCATCGACCCTTTCCATCGACAGGTTGGCCCCCTTGACCAACCGCACCTTGATGGGGGCTCCCCCACGGCCGACGCGCGCGGCGGCCCACTCCTGCAGGCGCACCATCGCGCCCATGGAGTCCGGCAGGTAGGCCTGCAGCACGATCCCAGCGGTCAGAGACGCGAACTCGTCCTCATCAAGCAAGGCCGTGAACACGGCCACGGTGAGATCGAGATCCCTGTACTCCTCCATGTCGAGGTTGATGAAGGCGCCGGTCGCCTCCACTGCCGTGCGGAACAGCGGCCTCAACGTATCGACGATCTGCGCCACGTTCTGCTCGAAGGCCCACGGGTTGTGCGGCGCCACGGCGGCCGACACTTTGAGGGACATGTAGTCAACGTCCGGCCTCTTGAGCAGCGCGGCGGTGCGCTCGAGACGCCGCGCGGCTTCTGCCTGGCCCAGCACTGCCTCACCCAACAGGTTGATGTTGAGGCGGTGTCCGTCTGCCCGCAATCGTCCAAGGGCGGGGCCGAGTCGCTTGGGAGTGGCATCGACCACCAGGTGAGACACCATGAGCCGCACGGTGCGTCTGGCCACCGCCACGACCACGGTGGGCACGACGCGGGACGCCCATGATCCCAGTCGGAGTAACACGCGCTGGTAGGCGGGGAGGAACCCGGCGTCGCGATCGGCCATCGCACGGAAGCTCCTAGCGGCCACGCGCGTGTCCTCCGGACGAATCACCCCGTCAACGAACTGTGTGAGAAACGAGAGGCCGCCCTCCTCGCGAAGCATTCGCGCTAGCAGCGTCGCGGAGCCCTTGACCGGATGCGCCCTTGACCTGGCCAGCCACTCGCGCACCACGGCGGTGACCTCGTCAGGACCGTGCACGTGTGCCACACGGTGATTCGCCTCGGACGTCGGCTGCATCGAGTCTCCCTTCGAACCCTGTGGCCAGTGTGCGCCGCCATCTTGATCAGCACCAGTTCACATTCATCACCACAACCATGCAGACCTGCTTAACTATCACCATGCTCGATCTCACGGGACTTGCCATGTTGCGAGAGTTTGCGGTGCGCGGCACCCTCGCGGCCACCGCCGAGGCGATGGGCTACTCGCCCTCGGCCATCTCACAGCAGCTGGCGGCACTTGAGCGACAGGCGGGAGTGCCGCTTACCGTAAGAACTGGTCGACGTTTGCGGCTCACGCCCGCCGGGGAGCGCCTTGTGACCCACGCCGACGCCGTGCTCGCGACCCTCGAAGAGGCACAGGCCGAGTTGCGGTTGAACCGGGAGTCCGTCAGGGGAACGGTCAAACTTGCCGTCTTTCAGTCCGCCGCTCTCGCGCTCGTACCGCCCGCCTTGCGAGCGATCCGGGCCGCTCATCCGAAATTGCGAGTGCTCGTGACGCAATCCGAGCCCGGCGCCGCTCTCGCGGACACGTGGGCGCGCGACTTCGATCTCGTCGTGGCGGAGGAGTATCCACATCATTCCGCGCCTCACTACCCCCAAGTTGACCGTCGGCCGCTCGTCACCGACGAGCTCAGACTGTGTGTCGGTGGGCCGTGGGCGGATGCGACCACTCTTGCCGACGTCGCTGATGCGTCCTGGGTGATGGAGCCCCGAGGCACGGCGACCAGGCACTTCGCCGAGCAGGCGTGCCGCACCGCAGGCTTCGAACCGGACGTGCGGTTCGAGACGGCCGACCTTCAAGCCCACGTGCGTTTCATCGAGTCTGGACTGGCCGTCGGACTCCTCCCAGGGCTCATGTGGGGGCGAGGAGACATGGCGGCGCTTGCCCATCCCCTGCGGCCCGCCGCATACCGCACCGTTTTCACGGCGGCGCGTCGCTCATCCCGACACGACTCGGCCATCGCAGCGGTGAGGACCGCTCTTGAACGCGCCGCCCAGGAGCTCAGCACCATGGCTGGCACGGCACCGTCCGTCGCCCCCTCGCTGTAATGGCAGCGCGGCTTCACATGCGTCGCAACCGATGCGTGCCCGCGCTTGGGTAGGCTCCTACGCGTGTCAGACGAAGCCGCGCCGCCCTCCCCCACGCCTAGCGGCATCGACCCAGAGGACCTCGAAACCGCGTTGCGCGTCCTCGCGACGCTCCACGAAGTGGGCGAAGACCATCCCGACTTTGTCGCGGTACGCCACGCCACGTCCCGGATGGTCAAGGCCGTCAAGCAGGCCCGGCGGCGCGACAAGCGCTCGGCCATCGCTCGAGCCGACGGCGCCGTTGTGGCCGCGACCGCCACAGGTGCCGCCGACAGGATTGACGACGAGACGCGCGGCCTCGCCCTGACAGCCAGCGTGTCCGCCCCCATCGCCGGCACGTTCGTCAAGCCCCGCCCGTGCTACATCTGCAAGCAGAAGTACACCGAGGTGGACGCGTTCTACCACCAGTTGTGCCCCGAGTGCGCGGCCCTGAGCCACGCCAAGCGACATGCCCGCACCGACCTGTCAGGCAAGCGAGCGCTACTCACGGGAGGTCGCGCGAAGATCGGCATGCACATCGCCTTGAGGCTGCTTCGCGACGGCGCCCACACCACGATCACGACGCGATTCCCTCATGATGCCGTGCGGCGCTTCGCCGCCATGGACGACGCTGGCACGTGGCTCCATCGCCTCACGGTGGTTGGCATCGATCTGCGTGACCCTTCCCAGGTGGTTTCCCTCGCGGAGACGGTCGCGTCCGAGGGCCCACTCGACATTCTCATCAACAATGCCGCGCAGACGGTGCGTCGCTCTGCGGGCGCGTACGAGCCGCTCGCCGATGCCGAGTCGGTTCCCGTTCCGGCTGGCCTGTGGCCGGCCGGGCGCGGCCCTCGCATGGTCACGCTGGGTCGCACGGCTGATCAGCATCCCCACGCGCTGCAGGAGTCGGTGGAGACTCACCCCCTCCTTGCCTCGGCGCACACGGCGGAAATGGGCACGCAAGCCAGCCCCAACGGCCCTGCGGGAGTGGCTGGCGTCAATGCGCAGCGCCTCACTGACCTGGCCCTCGCACCCGGATCGTCGTCGCTCGCCAAGTTGGCTGACGGAAGCGCGATCGATGCCGGTGGCCTGATCCCCGACCTTCACGACACCAACTCGTGGGTGCAGGCGGTGGGAGACGTGGACGCGCTCGAGCTTCTCGAAGTGCAGTTGTGCAACTCGACGGCTCCGTTCATTCTCATCAACCACTTGCGGCCACAACTGGCCGCCGCGGCCGCATCGTCTGCGAGCCGCAGTGGGCGCGCCTACATCGTCAACGTATCCGCCATGGAGGGCGTCTTTAGCAGGGGTTACAAAGGCCCTGGCCACCCGCATACCAACATGGCGAAGGCTGCGGTCAACATGCTGACCAGGACGAGCGCTGGCGAGTTGTTTGAGGCCGACGGCATCCTGATGACGAGCGTGGACACGGGCTGGATCACCGATGAGCGGCCCCATCCCACCAAGGTGCGGCTAGCAGAGGAGGGCTTTCATGCCCCACTTGACCTCATCGACGGCGCCGCAAGGGTCTACGACCCGATCGTGCGCGGCGAGGCGGGCGAAGACCTCTACGGCGTCTTCTTGAAGGACTACTCGCCCTCCGGTTGGTAAGAGCCGGAATCGACGACGGTGGCCGAGAGCCACGGAGCCGGAATCCCCATGCCCTCCACCAGAGCCAGCGCGTGAGGGCGCAACTGACCGGATAGTGCGTCGATCTGCTCCCCCACCGCCTTCGCCCTTGCCGCGCTGATGCGATGGTGCTCAAGGAACCACGCGCGGTCTCCGTTGATGCTGTCAAGGGCGTACAGGCTGCAGAGGGTCTCGAGCACCTTGGACGCCTCGTCATCCTCGCATTGCGCAATTCCCTCCATGAATGACGCGAGGGTCACCTGCTCCATGTGGGCGCGGGCTACGAACTGCACGTGGGGGCCCAAGCGGTTGAAGGCCTCGAAGCCGTCGCCAGATTCCTTTCGGGCAGCCCTCATGCGGCGCGCGAGCGACTCGAGCGAATGCCTGGCCCGCTCCTCGAACATGAGAGCGTGCCAGGCCCTGTCAACCATCGTGGTCTGCTCCGGCCGCCGTCTCACCGAGTTGGCGAGTCGCTCGAAGGCAAGGTTGGCCGCGGTGCGTTCCAGCAGAGTCTCTCCCACCGCTCGGGTGGTCTCTTGGACCACTCCCGTGCGGTCGAGCGCGCTCCATGCCTGCGCGTAGTTGGTGAGCAGGGCCTTCGTCACCAGCTGCATGAGCACGGTGTTGTCGCCCTCGAACGTCGCGAAGATGTCGATGTCCTGACGTAGCGCCGTAAGCCGATTCTCGCTCAGGTACCCGGCCCCTCCGCACGCCTCTCGCGCCTCCTGGACCGCATCGTTCGCAAACCACGTGGTCATTGCCTTGATTCCGGCCGCCCTCGTTTCCAGCTCACGCTGGTCGCGCTCGGTGTGGACGTCGTCGCCTTGGACGTGCACCAACGCGGCGGTGAGGTCGTTCTGTGCGAAGCCGAGCGCGTAGGACCTGGCCACCTTCGGCAGTAGCCGACGCCGGTGCGTGACGTAGTCCAAGAGCAGGACGCCGTCTGGGCGCCCCGCGGCGGGAAACTGACGCCTGGTAAGCCCGTGGCGCATCGCAATGGATAGGCTTCGCCGCGCCCCGATCCCTCCTGCCGCGGCGATACACACCCTGCCGCGCACAAGCGTGCCTAGCATCGTGAAGAACCTGCGGTTCGGGTCGGCAATCGGTGACCGATACGTGCCGTGCTCGTCAACACCCCCGTAGCGGTTGAGTAGCATGCGGCGAGGTACGCGCACGTGGTCGAAGCTGATGGTGCCGTTGTCCACACCCAGCAGTCCGCCCTTGTGTCCCTGGTCGCCGGTGGTGACGCCGGGGAGGTCGCGACCCTCATCGTCGCGAATGGGGACGAGGATCGTGTGAACCCCGTGGCCTTCGCCATTGACCGTGAGTTGCCCAAAGACGGCCGCCATGGTCCCGTCCACCGCAGCGTTGCCGATGTAGGCCTTGGCCGCGCCTGGAGTCGGCGAGTTCACGATGTATTCGTCGGCCTCGGCGTCGTAGACAATCTCCGTCTCGAGGCTTGCGACGTCGGAGCCGTGTCCCAACTCCGTCATGGCGAAGCCGCCCAGGATCTTCATCGATGTGATGCCCGGCAGGAACGCGTCGTGATGCCACTCGGTGCCCAGGTTGGTGACCGCGCCGCCGAACAACCCGAACTGCACGCCCGACTTGATCGTCACCGACATGTCCCCGTGCGCGAGCATCTCGAACGTCACGACGGCAGAGAGCGGATCGGCAGGGGCTCCCGCGTGCGCGGGCACGCCCGCCGAACCAAAGCCAGACTCGGAGAGCTCGCGCAGTCGGGCGAGCGTCCAGGCCCGCGCGCCATGCACGTCGAGCGTAGGGTCCATCAACAAATTCGCTGACGGGAACGCGTCTCTCGCGGCGGCACGCTCGGCGGCATAGGGGCCGTCGAGCGCCCGCCTCAGTGCGCCGCCTAGCGTCGTGAGGTGCTCCGCGCGTTCAAGTGCGGTGGCTTCATCGGTCAACGTCATTGTTGCTCCTGAGGTCAGGGGTGGGTGAGGTGAGGGCTACTCGAGCGGGAGGGCTCCCACGAAGGCTGGCGTGAAGAGTCTGGTGATGCGCTCCAGTACGACGTCGCGGGGAGTGTCTGGCTCCGATGCCATCCAATGGTCGGCGGCCGCACGCACGAAGCCCGCCAGGCCGTGACCCCACGTCGACGCGACCGCTGAGTCAATTCCGCGACCGTCAAGGTGCTCGGCGATCGCCTGCGCGACGTGCGCACCAATGACGTCGGGCAGCGCGCCAGCGGGATCGATGACTCCGGCGGGCCCAGGGGCTGGACGCACCAGAACGAACCGATAGATCTCGGGGTCTCGCTCGACCAGGCGCAGATATGCGTCGGCAATATCGGTGGCGAGCCGGCCCATGTCGGCCGCATCCGTCAACTGGAGAGCCGCCGTCATCCCCTCGTGGATGTTCGCGTGCACCTTGTCTACGACGGCCGCGTACAAGCCCGCGCGGTCGCCAAAGTGTCGGTAGAGCACGGTCTTGCTGACGCCCGCCTGGGCCGCGATGTCGTCCATCCCCACGTCGGCCCCGTGGGCCCGAATCGCGCGCAGCGCGTCCGCCACAAGTTCACGGCGCCTAGTGACGCGGTGCTCGTCCCAGCGAGTGGCCCTGCCATCGGTGCTCATGCCTCCACAGTACCCGTGTCGCTCGGTATCTGCTACCTTGCGTTATAGATAGTTCTCAACGACGAGGAGAGGTTATGTCCCACGAGGCCGTCATCGTTGGCGGAAATCGCATCCCCTTTGCGAAGGCCGGAGGGCGTTACGCGGAAGCCTCCAACCACGACATGCTGACGGCTGCGCTTGACGGTCTCATCGCGCGCTTCGGCCTCAGTGGGCAGCGCGTGGGAGAGGTAGCGGGAGGCGCGGTGCTGAAGCACGCCCGTGATTTCAACCTCACTCGAGAGGCGGTGCTGAGTTCCGCGTTGTCCCCCGATACTCCTGCCTGCGACCTACAGCAGGCATGCGGCACCAGCCTCGAGGCCACCGTCTACATCGCCAACAAGATCAGGTTGGGCCAGATTGACTCGGGGATCGCTGCAGGCGTCGACTCGGCCTCCGACGCCCCCATCGCGGTGAGCGATCCGTTGCGCCGCATTCTGCTGAAGGCGAGCGCTGCGAGGTCCACGAAGGATCGCGTCGCGGCGCTGGCACGCATCCGACCCTCGCACCTGGCGCCCGCGGCACCCAGTGTCCGGGAGCCACGCACCGGCTTGTCGATGGGAGAACACCAGGCGCTCACGACGAAGTCATGGGGCATCAGCCGCGAGGATCAGGATGCCCTGGCTGCCGCGTCCCACGGAAACCTTGCCGCCGCGTGGGACGAGGGCTTCTTCGATGACCTCGTCACGCCGTATCAAGGCGTCACGAAGGACGCGTTGTTGCGCCCCGACACGTCGATCGAGAAGCTCGCGGCGCTCAAGGCGGCATTTGGCGGGCCAGACGGCACCATGACGGCAGGAAACTCGACCGCCCTTTCCGACGGAGCCGCGACCGTCTTTCTCGCCGACGCTCAGTGGGCCAAGCGCCACCACCTGTCCGCGCTCGCACGCGTGGTCGACGCCGAGGTTGCGGCCGTCGACCACCCTTCAGGCGCCGACCTGTTGCTGGCCCCGGTGGCGGCGGCAGGGCGACTCATGGCACGCCAGGGCCTGTCGCTCGATGACTTCGACCTGGTAGAGATCCACGAGGCCTTCGCCTCAACCGTGCTCGCCACGCTCGCGGCATGGGAGTCAGAGGACTACTGCCGCGGCGTCGGTCTCGACGGCCCGATCGGCACGCTCGACCGGAAGCGGCTCAATGTGACGGGCTCTTCGCTCGCCGTGGGGCACCCCTTCGCCGCGACGGGAGCGCGCATCGTGCCCACCCTTGCCAAGTTGCTCCATCGCAAGGGAGCAGGATCGCGGGGGCTCATCTCCGTGTGCGCAGCGGGCGGTCTCGGCGTCGTCGCCGTCTTGGAGGCAGTGTGATGGCCGCTCTCGAAAGGGTCTTCTACTCCCCTGCTGGCCAGTCACTCGCGAAGCGAGCCGGAGTGCCGCAGGCCCAGCAGCTTCGCCGTGGCCGCACCTGGCCATCCGGGCCGATCGTGCTAGCGCCCCTGGGCTCCCCCACGCTGGTGCGCGATGCACTCATCGCGCTGGGACGCGAGTTCCACCATCCCGTGATCGACACCCCAGGAGAAACGCCACCCGGCTACGGCGCGCGCATTGGAGCGATCGTCGTGGACGCGACGGACGTGTCGACTCTTGATGCCCTGGAAGGGTTGCGCGCGGTGCTCCGGCCCGCGTTGAGGTCTGTCGAGGCGTCTGGGCGAGTGATCATCGTCGCCCGGCCAGCCGACGGCGACTGGGAGGCTCACGCTGTCGCGAGGAGCCTCGACGGCATCAACCGCACCGTGGGCAAGGAGCTGCGCAAGGGCGCCACCGCGAACCTGGTCTACGTTGACAAGTCGGCTAGTAGCGCCGACGTGCAATCCACTCTTGACTTCCTCCTTCAGGGCCGGTCCGCTTTTGTCGACGGCCAGTCGTGGTACGTCGGAACGAGCGGCACGGGCCCTCAGCCAACGGACCCTCCCCTCGAGGGCAGGGTCATCGTCGTGACGGGTGCGGCGCGCGGCATCGGGGCCTCCATCTCCCGCATTCTTTCCCGCGACGGCGCCACGATCGTGGCGGTCGACATCCCGGCGGCTGGTGAGTCGCTCGCCGCAGTCGCCAACGAGGTGGGGGGCACCGCGCTCCACCTTGACGTCACCGCGGCCGACGCCGGCGAGCGCATCGCCGCTCACGTTGCTCAGCGCGGTCTGCGGCTCTACGGCATCGTCCACAACGCCGGCATCACGCGAGACAAGATGCTCGTGAACACCGACGCCGACAGGTGGTCCTCCGTATTGCAGGTCAACCTCGCGGCTCAGTTGCGCATCAACGAGGTGCTGCTCAAGAAGGGCACCGCAGGCGGACTGCAAGACGGCGGGCGCATCGTCGGCATCGCGTCCACGTCTGGCCTGGCGGGCAACAAGGGCCAGACCAACTACGCGGCCTCCAAGGCCGGCGTCGCTGGCCTTGTCGCGGCCATGGCGCCCGATCTCGCGGAGCGGGGCATCACGGTCAACGCCGTCGCCCCCGGCTTCATCGAGACCGACATGACCGCCCGCATCCCCTTTGTGCAGCGCGAGGTGTTCAGGCGCACCAACAGCTTGGCTCAAGGCGGCAGCCCAGACGACGTCGCGGAGACGATCGGCTACCTCCTTGACCCAGCGTCGGCCGGGGTTTCTGGGCAGGTCATCAGGGTGTGCGGCCAGAACCTGGTGGGCGCGTGATGAAGCGCGACACCGAGGTCCTATCGAGGCCGCCGCGTCTCGCACCGGCGTTCGCGCGTTCACTGATCCCCCGCTCCCGCGGCGGGTCGCCGCGCATCCCCACCCGCTCGGCCGTCATCGAGAACCTCACCCAGGACCGCGAACGCCTCGCCGCCTACGACAGGCTCACAGGGTTCACGCTGCGTGACGACGTGCCGCCGACGTGGCTGCACGTCCTGACCTTCCCGCTGCACATTCACCTGCTGTCCGATCCGGAGTCGAGCATTCGGCTACTTGGCGCGGTGCACGTGAGCAACCGCATGACGCTACACCGGCCCGTGGGCGCAGACGAGCGGCTCACCCTCGACGTGCACCTGGACGCGCTCAGACCCCACGCGCGCGGCGCCTTGGTGGACCTCATCGGGCAGGTGCGTGTCGACGGAGAGCCCGTGTGGGACGGGGTGAGCACCTACCTGGCTCAAGGCGTGTCCGTCGAGGGCGAGCCTCACGCCGTGGAACGCCAGCTGCACGAGCCCTCTACGCCGCACTCCCTGTGGCGACTGCCCGTCGGCCTTGGACGTGACTACCGCTCCGTATCGGGAGACCCGAATCCGATCCACACCAGCCGCATTGCGGCCCGAGTGTTTGGTTTCCCCCGACCCATCATTCACGGCATGTGGACGCACGCGCGGGCGCTCGCCGCGATCGAACCGCGCCTGCCGCCCACCTACACGGTAGACGTGGCGTTCACCAAGCCGATCCTGTTGCCAGCCACCGTGGGGCTCACCTCCACGCCCACCGCCACCGGACACGCCGCAGCCGTCACTGATCGCACAGGCACTAAACCGCACCTGCTCATGAGCGTCGTCGGCGAGCCTCCCAACAAGTGAAGTACCGAGTACTCGACAATCCCCCTACCCCCATAGATCCATCAACGAGGATGGTGAAGAGCATGACCACCGCACACGCACTCCCCAGCAACAACCCCGTCGGCGACCAAGAGCGCCCCTGGTACGACTTCTACCCGCCGGAGGTTTCGCGCCGCATCCCTGACCTGACTGAGTTGTCCCTCTCGGACATGGTGCGGGATACCGCGCAGCGTCACGGCGATGCGATCGCCTTCTCCAACCTGGGAGGCACCCTCAGTTTCGACGAGGTCGATCAGCTCGCAAGCGACTTCGCCAGCTTCCTCCAGGCGGACCTGGGCCTGGTCAAGGGGGACCGCATCGTCATCCAGATGCCGAACCTGCTCCAGTACCCCGTGGCGCTCTTCGGCGCGTTGCGCGCCGGGCTGATCGTGGTCAACGCCAATCCTCTTTACACGTATCACGAGCTATCCCGCGTCGTCTCCGACGCGCGCCCCCGCGCGATCGTGGTGCTCGCAAACTTCGCGGACAAGGTGGAGCTCGTGCTTCCCGGCAGCACCATCGAGCACGTGATCGTCACCCAAGTGGCCGATCTGTTGTCCCAACCGCGCCGCAGCCTCATCAACTTCGCCGCGGCAAAGATCAAGAAGATGGTTCCCGACTACAACATCCCCCAAGCGGTGACGTTCCGCGATGCGCTCGCACTTGGTAGGGAGGCCCCCTTCTCAGACCCTGGCGTGGTGCCAGGCGACGTCGCCTTCTTGCAATACACCG
This sequence comes from Demequina sp., assembly GCF_016278775.1. GTDB lineage: Bacteria > Actinomycetota > Actinomycetes > Actinomycetales > Demequinaceae > Demequina. The sequence goes on from NZ_JADQBF010000013.1 coordinate 65,526, forward strand.
GAGGAACGACGGGAGGAGCAAAGGCCGCGGTCCTCACCCACTGGAACCTGCTGAACAATCAGGAACAGTTCATGGGCCAGGTGCGCAATACGTTGGGCGAGGAGCGGCAATCGACCGTGATCGCAGCGCTGCCGCTCTATCACGTGTTCGCCCTCACCGTGAACTGCTTGGGCTTCTTCCGGTTTGGCGCTCACAACGTGCTTGTCACCAATCCGCGCGACATGCCGGGATTCGTGAAGACGCTCAAGCAGACGCGTCCTGATGGCCTGATTCTTGTCAGTACGCTGGCGGGCGCGCTGCTCGATACGCCCGGCTTCGCGGACGTAGACCTGAGCGATTGCCGCATCACGGTGGCGGGAGGCATGGCCGTGCGCTCCTCGGTGGCGGAGCGCTGGAGGGCCGCCACTGGAGCCGACATCATTGAGGGCTATGGCCTCACGGAGGCCTCCCCTGTGGTCAGCGTCAACCCCACCCACATGCCGCCCCGCGTCGGGACCATCGGGGTGCCGCTTCCATCGACGGACGTCATGATCTTGGACGACGACCGCAAGCCCGTGCCCGCCGGTTCGCCCGGCGAGCTCGCTGTCAGGGGCCCACAAGTGATGCAGGGGTACTGGAACCGCCCGGAAGAGACGGCTGAGGCTCTCACCGACGACGGCTGGCTCCTCACAGGCGACATCGCTGTCATGTCGGAGGATGGCTTCCTCACCATCGTGGATCGCAAGAAGGAGATGATCCTGGTGTCGGGGTTCAACGTGTATCCCGCGGAGATTGAGGAGGCCGCGATGCTCCATCCTGGAGTGGCAGAGGCGGGCGCCATTGCCGTGCCAGATGAGCACACCGGGGAGCTGCCCAAACTGTTCGTGTCCCGCCGCGATCCTGACCTGACCGAAGAGGAGCTGCAGCGTCACCTCAAGGAGCACCTGGCGGGGTACAAGCGCCCCAGGTACATCGTGTTTCTCGAGGAGCTTCCTAAGACCAACGTGGGCAAGGTGCTCCGACGAGCCCTCGTGGAGGCGGACGACGCTGGGGCCAGGTAGTCACCGACGCGGCGGACACTATGGGGGCGCTACGGCCGTATGCAGGCGACGCCCTTGGCGAGTGACTCCTGCGCGTTCAGCACTCGCTGATTGCGGCTGCCACGGAACGCCAACGAAAGGTCCCGCTGCGACTCCTCAAAGCGACCCTCGCACAATACGTCGACCTCGGCCAGTAGCGCGCGCTTGTCATCCGAGTCGGCGATCAACTCCTCGAACGTGTAGCCACTCCAGCACCACACGTCCTTGGTGTGACCGAACTCGGCGCGCAGCCTGCCCACCACCTCAAGGCACACTTGAGTGTTGAGGAACGGCTCGCCTCCCAGGATGGACAGCCCCTGCACTGACTCGTGAGCGAGGTCGGCCATGATGCGGTCTCCCAGTTGGTCCGTGTAGGGCTGCCCCAGCCGGAAACTCCACGCCTCCTCGTTGAAGCACCCCTCGCACTTGAACAGGCACCCGGCCACGTAGAGGCTGCAGCGCACGCCCTCACCGTCGACAAAGGAGAAGGGCTTGTAGTCGGCCACATAGCTATGGCTGACCTTCTCGGCCTTCCATAGCCTCGGAATCGGTGTGAGCGGCATGACGCTCGGCCCTACTCGAGTGCTGACAGCGGCACTCGCACGTCGCCAGACATGTGCTTGACGCGTGCCGCGATCTCCGTGTGCCTGCCGTGAACCATGGGCCGCTGCTGGGGGTTACCCAGGTAGCCGCAGGTGCGCTTGACCACGTCACACGTGCGCGGGTCCTCGTTGCCGCACGACGGGCACGCGAAGCCGCGCGCCGTCGGATCGAAGTCGCCAGCGTAGCCGCACTCGTAGCAACGGTCGATGGGCGTGTTCGTGCCCAGGTAGCCGACGCGGTCGTACGAGTAGTCCCACACGGCCTCAAGTGCCTTGGGGTTCTGCTGCAGCACCGGGTACTCGCAGTAGTGAATGAACCCTCCGGAGGTGTACGGGGCGTACTCCGCCTCGAAGTCGAGCTTCTCGAAGGGCGTGGGGCTCTTGCGCACGTCGTAGTGGAAGCTGTTCGTGTAGTAGTCCTTGTCCGTGATGTCAGCGACCGATCCGAAGCGTTCCTTGTCGAGGCGGCAGAACCGGTCCGTGAGGCTCTCGCTCGGTGTCGAGTACACACTCACCCGATAGCCCGAGTCCGCTGTCCACTCCTTGGCGTGAGACTGGAGTGAATCCAGCACACTCAGCGTGAGTTGCTTGGCCTCGGGGTTGCTCTCCCACTCCGGCCCGAAGAAGGCCGTCGCGACCTCGTACAGGCCGATGTAGCCGAGCGAAACCGTGGCACGCCCATCCTTGAAGAGGGTGTCGACCTTGTCCAGCGGGCCGAGCCGCTTGCCGAACGCGCCGTGCACATAGAGGATCGGCGCGTTTCCTGGCACGGCCTCCTTACACCGCTGCACGCGGAACATGATGGCATCGTGCATCGTCGCCAGACGCTCCTCGAGCAACGCCCAGAACACGCCCACGTCTCCCTCTGACTCGAGAGCGATGCGAGGGAGGTTGAGGGTCACGACGCCAAGATTCATTCGACCCTCGACCCTGTCGTCACCGTCCTCGTCCTCCCAACCCTGCAGGAACGAGCGGCAGCCCATCGGCGCCTTGAACGAGCCCGTGAGTTCGACGATCTTGTCGTAGTTGAGCACGTCTGGGTACATGCGCTTGGTGGCGCACTCGACCGCGAGCTCCTTGATGTCGTAGTTCGGGTCCCCCGCCTTGCGGTTGAGGCCCTCCTTGATGGTGAACAGCAACTTGGGGAAGATCGCGGTGCGGCCCTCCTTGCCGAGCCCGCGCAAGCGGTTCTGCAGGATGGCTCGCTGAATCTCCTTCTCGTACCAACCGGTGCCCAGGCCGAATCCGAGCGACGTGAACGGCGTCTGTCCGTTTGACGTGAAGAGCGTGTTGATCTCGTATTCGAGCGACTGCATCGCGTCGTAAATGTCCTTGCGCGTCTTCGCCTTGGCGTACTCGCGTTGGCGCTCCTCGCCTTCTATCCACTCGTGGGCGTCGGCCTCGTGCTTCGCATAGTTCATGGCCGCGTAGGGAGCGAGCAGTTCGTCGATGCGGTTGACGGTGCAGCCGCCGTACTGGCTGGAGGACACGTTCGCGATGATCTGGGAGATCTGGGCGGTCGCCGTACCAATCGACCGAGGAGTGTCCACCTGAGCGTTGCCGATCCTGAAACCCTTGGAGAGCATCGACTCGAAGTCGATGAGGCAGCAGTTGGTCATCGGCGCATAGGGGTGGTAGTCGAGGTCGTGGTAGTGGATGTCGCCCTTTTGGTGGGCGTTCGCCACGTGCGCGGGGAGCATGCGCAGGCCGATGGCCTTGCCCACCGTGCCTGCAGTCAGGTCGCGCTGGGTGTTGAACACCTCGGCATCCTTGTTGGCGTTCTCGTTGACGACGCTCGAGTCCTTGTCCAGCAACTTGATGATCGAGTGATTGAGGTCCGTTGCCTTACTGCGCGCGAAGTCGCGCTGCACGCGGTAGTCGATGTACGCCTGGGCGACCTCGTACTCTCGGGCCTCGAGCAGCACGTGTTCCACGACCGACTGGATCTCGTAGATCTTGACCTCGCCGATGTAGCGCTCGGCGAGCTCCTGGTCGACGCGCTTCACGAGCTGAGAGATCGACCGCTTGTGCATCGCGCCTAGCTCACCGTGGACCGCCTCGAACGCCTTCGTCAGTGCGGCGCCGATGCGGCCGTCCTCAAAGCGCAGCGTGCGCCCGTCACGCTTGACCACGGACAGGGTAGGTTGCCCGCTCGCGGCAGCAGCTCGTGAGGTCGTGTTGTCCAGGTCCGTGATGCTCATCGCTCTCCTCCGTCGTTCGAATCCGCCCCGGGGGTTTGCCTCCGCGTGCAGCCTGTGCGTCCGCAGAACCACTACATCTAGTGCGGCAGGCGGAAATCACACACTAGATCTGGTATCTCACGGTGGCTGGGACCTTGGTCCCTGGACCGCCTCGTCAGCGCAACCGAGCGCGCTCCGCTACGCCCTGGATCCTCAGGCCAAGCAGCGGATCGAACATCGCACCGGTCGCGCTCATCACCACGTCTGCACCGGCGTGTCGCATTGCCGCGTAGTCCTCTTGGGTGCGCACACCGCCCACGCCGACGATCGTGAAGTCATCGCTGCCGCGGTCACGGAGCGTCGCCAAGCGCCCGGCCATCTCGAGGCCCGCCCATGCGATCGCCGCACCACACACGCCACCCACGTCACGGCCCTGACCTGGAAGCGCCTGGCGGCCGTCACGACCCACCAGATGGGCGGACATCGTGTTGACGGCCGCATACCCTTGGACGATTCCTCTTGTGGCGGCCACCAACCGTGCCAAGGGCGGGTCGTCACGAAAGTAGGCCAACTTGAGGAGCAACGGCAGTTCGCCCACTGCCGTCTTCACCGCATCGACAATCTTGACCACCGTCGGCGTGTCGAAACACAACAGGTCGGTGGCGCCCTCATTGGGGCAGCTGATGTTGAGCTCGAGGACGCGCACACCCGTCTCTGCAACCAGGGTTGCCGCGCGTACGTGGTCGGCAATGTAGGCCTTCTCGCGATCGGTGGCGCCTGAGTCGGGGCGCGTCCCCTGGAACGAACCGACGAGCACCTGACCCGTCCCGGCCGACCTCACCGCGGCCGCCATGTCTGGCTGCCACTCGTCTGGGTCTCGCGACGGCACCCCGAAGGAGTTGGTCACGCTCGTCACGTGCCGGAAGTCGTCGTCCGCCAATACCGGATGCTCGGCCCGCTCGACGGTCAATTGACCGTCGACATGCACCGCGAGCGTGTTGGGGAACGGATGAGCAGGATGGGCTCTGGTTCGGACCGTCTTGTAGACGTTGATGTCGTATCCGTGCCGGAAGGCCGCCGCACAGAATGCGGCATTGAGCAGCGGCCCTGCGGGTATGCCGAAGGGACGACCCACGGAGTGCCCCAGAAAGGTCGCCTGCGCATTCCCTGCATACACGTACGGGGAAGGCTCGCAGAACACCCCAAAGGGGCCATGCGCGTAATTGTCCTCGTACGTGCGCAACGGATCATAGAAGGGGATCATTTCCCCCGACGCTATGCGCAATCGGTAGGGGCGTTCCGGGACGTACGGTCCCCACTCCCCCCGGAGCCATCGTCATCCAGATTGCCACCGTGCCCATGGGCGGCTGCTTGAGCACGGCCGGCTCGCTTCGCACGGTACAAGGCCCCATCCGCCAACTGGATCGCGCTCTCGAGAGTCATCCCTTCTACGAGGCTCGCCACGCCGTAGCTGACCGTGGGAAGCTCTCGATCGGGTTCTGCCGTGCTCTCGAACGCCCCGTTGATCGCAACGGTTGCCGCGAGAGCCGTGTCGACGTCGGCGTCTGCAATGAACAACACGAACTCCTCCCCCCCGAACCGCGCCGCAAGATCGTGCTCCCCCAGCGTCGAACGCAACGCCTTGGCGAAGGAGGTCAGCACCCGGTCACCATACGGATGCCCGTGCAGGTCGTTGACCGACTTGAAGTGGTCGATGTCCGCCACGATCACCGCGTGGCCTACCTTCTCTCCCCCACGCGTCTGCATCACCTCGCGAACGTGATCGATGAAGGCGGAGCGATTCATGAGCCCTGTGAGGTCGTCGGTGAGGGCCCGAATCCGCCAGCCGCGTTGCTCTTCGTAGTGGCTCAGAGCGGTGACCGTGTACGAGACAACCACCAGGAGCAGCAAGACCAAGAAGGTCGTGGTGCGCGGGCCAACCCATCTGACGTAGAACTCCGCATCGGGACCCACGGCCAGGTACGTCGCGATCCTGACCGCGTAGAACACGGCTGCCAGCGCCGATGCGATGGCCAGGGAGGCTATCGCAGTGCGTGCCTCTCCGTCGTGCCGCCGATCCACGCGCTGTGCGTTCGCCTGGTAAACAGCGAACAACTCCCTCGCCGCCAGACCGAGCATGACGCCCATGCCGACCAAGAGGGAGAGCCCTCCGGGCCACGAACCTCCTTCAGGACGCTCCCACCACGTGGCGAGGGCGGACACGCCCGCCACGCCGATGGGAAGCCACCATCGGGGTGCGAGACCCCGCAGGGAGCGTGCAGCCAGCCATGCGAGCGCTGCGCTCAGCACCGAGACGCCATTGCCCAGCGCGGCCGCCAGCGTCGATTCGGAGGCTCCGCCCAGGACATAAAGGCCCGTGCCGATGGCGGAGCCCGCGACGACGCCTGCCCACCAACACGCAAAGTGCGAACGTGTGGCTCGATAGGTCCCAAAGAACACGAGAACAAAGACGCATGCACCCACGGCGGCTTGCGCGGCCCTGAGCGTTTCGATATCCCCCATGCTATGAGCGTAGACCCCTGCTACCCCGCCTTACCAGCGGCTGTGGACGGGCCTGCACGCTGGCGCCGCAACCTCTTGCGAAGGGGACGCGCCCTCCATCATCCCGCAAAGGGCCTACCGTTGTGTCATGCCTTCGTCTTCCTTGCCGGACACTGCGCCCGATTCTGGCCCCACTTTCTCCGACCTCGGACTCGACTCCGGCGTGCTCAAGTCCCTCAAGGACGTCGGCTACGAGACTCCATCAGCCATTCAGGCCGCCACCATTCCGCCCCTCCTGGCGGGTCGGGACGTCATCGGGCTCGCCCAAACAGGCACCGGCAAGACTGCTGCGTTTGCGCTTCCAATTCTGTCGCGACTCGACCACGCCCAGAAGAACCCCCAAGCCCTTGTGCTGGCGCCCACCCGCGAGCTTGCGCTTCAGGTGTGCGAGGCCTTCGAGAGGTACGCGTCGCACACCAAGGGCGTGCACGTGCTGCCCGTCTATGGCGGCCAGGGATACGGCACCCAGTTGTCGGCCCTGCGGCGCGGCGTCCACGTGGTGGTCGGCACGCCCGGTCGGATCATGGACCACCTTGAAAAGGGAACTCTCGACCTCTCAGAGCTCAAGTACCTGGTGCTCGACGAGGCCGACGAGATGCTCAAGATGGGCTTCGCTGAGGACGTGGAGACCATCCTCGCGCAAACTCCCAAGACCAAGCAGGTGGCGCTGTTTTCCGCGACGATGCCTGCCCAGATCCGCCGCCTGTCCGCGAAGTACCTCAACGATCCTGAAGAGATCACGGTCAAAGAGAAGACGACGACGTCGATCAACCTCACCCAGCGGTACTTGGTGGTGTCATATCCACAGAAGGTCGATGCCCTGACCCGCATCCTCGAGGTCGAGAACTTCGAGGCGATGATCGTGTTCACACGCACCAAGAACGAGACGGAGACGCTCGCGGAGAAGCTGCGGGCGCGCGGCTACGCGGCCGCCGCCATCAGCGGCGACGTGGTGCAGGCCCAGCGGGAGCGCACCATCAAGCAACTGCGCGACGGCAAGCTCGACATCCTGGTGGCCACCGATGTGGCGGCGCGCGGGCTTGATGTCGACCGCATTAGCCACGTGTTCAACTTTGACATCCCGATTGACACCGAGTCCTACATCCACCGCGTGGGGCGCACGGGGCGCGCCGGACGTACAGGGGATGCGATCAGTTTCGTCACTCCGCGCGAACGCCGCCTGCTCACCTCTATTGAGCGCGCCACTCGCCAGCCGCTGACGCAAATGCACCTTCCCAGCGTGGACGACGTCAACGCCACACGCCTCACCCGATTCGACGACCGCATCACAGAGGCGCTCGGGCAGGTGGATCGCATTCAGGCCTTCCGCGACATCGTGGGCCACTATGTCGAGCATCACGACGTTCCAGAGGCGGACGTTGCGGCCGCGCTGGCAGTGGTCGCCCAAGGCGACACGCCCTTGCTTCTGGACCCCGCCCATGAGGTGCGATCTCCGCACTTCGCTCCTGAGAGGGACCAGTCCACGCACTCCCGATCTCACGACGCGCCCAAGGGCGAGCGCTTCCGCCGAGAGGCCTCCGGCCCGATGGCGACCTACCGCATCGCCGTAGGCAAGCGACACAAGGTCGAGCCGCGTCAAATTGTGGGTGCCATCGCCAACGAAGGTGGGCTGAGTCGCGGCGACTTTGGGGCGATCAAGATCCACCCAGACTTCTCTCTGGTGGAACTCCCTGCGCAACTTCCTCAAGAGACGCTGCGCAAACTCTCGGGCACGCGCATCAGCGGCAAGCTCATCGAGATTCGGCCGGATCAAGGGCCGATGCAGGGCCGCAGCGCAAAGCCAGCGCGCAAGCCACGCCGGTCGTAGCCTCGATCCTTGTCGACTCGTCGAACGCGCGCCTGAGTCAGGCGGCTTCCGTGGCGGCGACGGGCGCGGACTGGTCATCCGCGTGCCTGGTGACTGCCCACCCGCCAAGGGCGAAGAGCACGCCAGGCACACACAGCACCAGGCCAAGCCACGTGGGCGCCACGTAGCCGAGCCCCGCCGAGATCACTGCACCGCCGAGCGCAGCGCCCAAAGAGTTGCCGATGTTGAGAGCGGAGTGGTTGACGGCTGCGGCAAGCGTCTGACTGTCGCCAGCGACATCCATGAGCCGCGTCTGAATGGCGGGCGCGAGAGCCTGAGCTGATCCGCCAACGAGGAATACCCCGATCAGCAGGCCAGCTACGGTGTGCGCCGTGAGCCCCAGGATCGTGAGCGACACCGCCAGCGCGGCAAAGAGCAAGAAGATCGCACGAACGGCCCCGCGGTCGGCGAGCCGCCCACCGCCCAAGATGCCGATCGTGGTGCCGACGCCCAAGACCATGAGCACTATGGGCACAAAGCCGCTCGACGTGCCTGCCACCTCTGTTGATAGTGGCGCCACGTAGCTGTAGACAGCGAAGAACCCTCCAAAACCCAGGGAGCCCGTCAGGAGCGCGAACCACACAGCCGGGCGTCGGAACGCGCCCAGTTCCCGACGAATGGTGGCCTGGGGATCGCCCCCCGTGCGCGGCACGAAGGCCGCGATGGCCAGCGTGGTGAGTCCGAACAACCCCGCCACCACCACGTAAGCCCAGCGCCAGCCTGCGTGTTGGCCAAGGAAGGTGATGGCGGGCACCCCCACCACACTCGCGATGGTGAGCCCGACCAGCACGGAGGCCACGGCCTGGCCGCGCTTCTCAGGTCCCATCAGGCGCGCGGCGACGAGTGCAGCCACGCCGAAGAACGCGCCGTGGCCGAGGCCAGACACAAAGCGCGCGGTGACCACCAGTTCGAACGTCGGCGCCACTGCCGAGGCAATCGAACCCACGGTGAAGCCGAGAGCCAACCCAATGAGGAGAGTCCGGCGGGGGAAGCGCGCGGACGCTGCGGCGATGGTGGGCGCGCCGACGACGACGCCAATCGCGTAGGCGGTGATGAGCCAGCCCGCCCTCGCGATAGCCGCAGGGGAGTCTGTCGCGTACAGGTCTGGGAGGAGATCGCTCGCGATTTCTGGCAAGAGTCCCATCGCGATGAATTCGGTGGCACCAATCGAGAAGCCACCTAGGGCGAGGGCAAGAATCGCAAGGCGCGCGCGGCGCGGTGTGAGTTCAGTCATGGTTCGCAGATCCTTGGTCCGTCCAGGCGCGGTCGCCTCCAACGCCTCCCACTAGTGACCGCCAGAGACGATCAGCACGACCCCGACCGCGATAGCGGCCACCACCGCTCCAAAACTGCCCACTGCGATGACGATGTGCGCGGACTGCCTGCGCCCGGCGTCGTCGCGGGATCCCGGACCTGCCAACGCGCGCACTCCCACGGCGAACAATGCAGGAAGCCCGGCACCGACGATGAGCCCCACCACGACGACGTTCAGCAACGCACCTACGTTGATGTACTCAGACATGCCCGGTTACCTCTCTTGAACCTGGGTGGGTTGCGCGGAGTCGAGCAACGCTGGATCGTGCTGAGTCAACGACTCAGCGATTCGCGACTCGGCGGCACCTTCCCAGTCATCATTCACGTTCAGATGGTTGACCGGCTTCAACTTCGACCACGCCACGATCGCGCCGGACACGACAATCAGCAATGCGAGCACCGCGTACGGGCTCGCGACTTGGCTCAACCCGTAGCACACCGCGCCCACAAAGGCGGCGGCCGGTACGGTCACGAGCCACGCAAGGAACATGCGCCCCGCCACGGACCAACGCACGGAGGCGCCCTGCATTCCCACTCCCGACCCGAGAATCGAGCCGGTGGCCACGTGGGTAGTGGACAGGGAGAAGCCGAAGTGGCTCGAAAGGAGAATGACTGCGGCGGACGACGTCTCAGCGGCCATTCCTTGCCGCGGCTCCAACTCGACCAGACCCTTGCCGAGCGTGCGAATGACACGCCACCCGCCGGTGTAGGTGCCGAGCGCCATGGCCAAAGCACAACTCACGATCACCCACAGCGGAACCGAGGAGTCCTGGGGAACTGTCCCTGACGCGATGAGCGCCAACAGAATGATGCCCATCGACTTCTGCGCGTCATTGGTGCCGTGCGCGAGTGACACGAGCGACGCGGAGCCAATCTGTCCCCATCTGAACATGCGGTCGTTGTCTGCTTGCGCGACATCCTTGGTGGTGCGGACTACCAACCAGGTGGCGGCCGCGCCAACGCCAATGGCCAACACTGGCGCGAGTAGCGCTGGGATCATCACCTTCGCGATGAGTCCCGTCCACAACACTCCGGAGGAGCCGATGGCGGCGATCACGGCGCCCACCACCCCGCCCACGAGCGCGTGCGAGGAACTCGAGGGTATCCCGAGCACCCACGTCACCAGGTTCCAGACGATGCCGCCGACCAAGCCAGCCAAAACGACATCCAGGGTGACGACACCAGAGTCGACGATTCCCTTGGCGATGGTGGCGGCAACGCTCAACGACAGGAAGGCCCCCACCATGTTGAGGCAAGCGGAGAGCAGGACGGCTGTGCGCGGCTTGAGAGCCCGGGTTGCGATGGAGGTTGCCATGGCATTGCCCGTGTCGTGGAAGCCGTTGGTGAAGTCAAAAGCCAATGCGGTCGCCACCACGGCGACAAGCAGGACCGGTTCGGGCACGACTCCCATTGTCGTCCCATCGTCACCCGTGGAGGACCCCGCTAAGGTCCCGGACCCCGCGCGGTGGCAGACCTTCAGCCATCGATACGGCACAATGAGGACCAAGGTCCCTACGGACCGATGGTTTTGGGGCAGATTCACAGTCCGCGGTCGTCTCACAGTCGATGCGCCTGGCGCCTCCTTCGGCCAGCTCGCGCCGTCACTGAGGCAGCCTCGGCCAAGGACAACGACGTCCACACTCTCCATGGAGGAGCACATGTTACGGACACTGAGGGTTCGGGCCGCGGCACTCGCTATTGCGGCGGTGTTGCCACTCGCTGCGTGTTCCCCTGGCCCGGCGGGTGACGCCGGACCCGAGGGGCCCGTCGGCGAGCAGGGCGCCCAAGGCCCGCAGGGCGAGCAGGGGCCCGAGGGCGAACAGGGTGAACAGGGCCTTCAGGGGCCCGCTGGCCCTGCCGGGCAACGCGGCGCTGACGGTTCTCGAGGAGCCACCGGCCCCGCTGGAGCGACCGGCGCAACCGGGCCAGCAGGGCCCGCTGGAGTCGCAGGTCCGCCGGGCGCCCAAGGCGATCCAGGAGCGAGCGACTCAGCCCTGTTCTTTGCCCTCATGCCCCCGGACAATGCTGCCACCGTCGCCCCCGGCACAGACGTTGACTTCCCCCAAGACGGCCCGTCAACGAGCAGCGTGACCACGCGATCCTCCGCTAGCGCTTTCGTGTTGGCGACGCCCGGCGTATACCGCGTGACCTTCAGCGTTTCGGTCGACGAGCCTGGCCAACTCATCCTCACGCTCGACGGAACGGACCTCACCCATACGGTTGCTGGGCGTGCCACGGGGACGAGTCTGCTCGGCATGACCACGCTGGTGGAGACCACCTCCGCCAACCAGGTACTCACGGTGCGCAACCCGACGGGAAACTCCACCGCGCTGACAGTCACCCCGATCGCTGGCGGGACACGGCCCGTAGCTGCAACGTTGCTCATCGAACTGGTGGAGGCAAGCTAGTCTCGACTCCATGACGTCGCTCGTGCTCAACCTGTGGATTTGCGGCGGCGTCACCGTCGCCTGCTGGCTCGCCTCGGTCATTGTCCGCGAGTACTCGTGGGTGGATCGTCTGTGGTCCATCGTTCCCGTGGTGTACGTCTGGGTGTTCGCGGCGCGCGCCGACTCCCTGCGCGCCGTCATGGTGGCGGTGCTGGTGACCGCGTGGGGCGCACGACTGACGTTCAACTTTGCCCGACGGGGAGGCTACGCGCCAGGCGGCGAGGACTATCGCTGGGGCATCATTCGATCGCGCATCCCCGGATGGGCGTACGCGCTGTTCAACCTCGTCTTCATCGCGATCTATCAAAACGCGCTCCTGCTCGCCATCACCCTGCCCGTGTGGACCGTCTCGCAGAACGACGCGCCGCTCGGCGCGTACGACGTCGTGGCGGCGGGTCTCTTCGTGGCCTTCCTTGTGGGCGAGACGGTGGCCGATCAGCAGCGGTGGAACTTCTACCGCCGGAACCCCGACGGCGGCGTGTTGCGAACCGGGCTGTTCCGCTACTCTCGCCACCCCAACTACTTCTTCGAGATTGCCCAATGGTGGGTGGTTTTCGCGTTCGCCGTCATTGCGACCGGCACTCCCCTGCTGTGGACCGGTGTTGGCGCGGTGCTGCTCACGCTGCTGTTCCTTGGCTCGACGGCATTCACGGAGTGGATCTCAAAGTCGCGGCATCCGGACTTTGAGGACTACCGACGCGCCACGTCGATGCTCATTCCGTGGCGGCCGCGTCCGGTCCTGCTCGAGGCGTCTGGCAAGGGCGCCTAGTCGTAGATCACGTCCTCGCCTCTGCGCCTCAACTCATCGAGGCCGTCTCGCATGGCCCGCAGTTGCACCGCAGAGTGCCCCGTCCAGTCCACGAGTTCGCCGATGACCCGCACCGGATCCTTGGTCCGGTACGACAACGTGGGATTGCCTGGAAACCGCTTGTCGGTCACGTTCGGGTCGTCCTCGAGCTGACCCTGCGGTTCCACCATGTAGATGCGGCCTCTCCCCTCTCCCGCAGCAAGTTCGGCGCCCCACGTCGCGGCGTCGAGGGTCCGGGTCACGTAGATGTGGTTCGCGATGCGTCCCTCCTCAAAGTTCGAGGCATGCCCAGGCACCAGCGTGTCACCCACGGCAAGATCGGCCTTCGTACCGTGCAGATAGGCGCCGGACTCGTGTTCCTCGAACGGAACGGGAACCTTGCTCATGAACACATCCTCTCGCGCCGCTACCCCAATTGCATCGGCACCGTGAGGTCGTCGTCAGGCAACTCGTCGGCCGTGGCAGTGACGTCCAGCGTCTGGAGGTCCGCCTGACCCTCCACCGTGGTCAAGAACGCCGTGTCTGCGGCATCCCTGCCGGTGGCGATCCTCAGCATCGTGGCGCGCGGTGCCAGTGTGGTGGGGTCAACCACCCACCACAGCCCGTCAATGTACGCCTCGCACACCGCGTGGAAGTCCATGGGTACCAGCCCGGGGGCGTACACCGACACGAGGCGCGCGGGCACTCCTCGGGCGCGCAAGAGCGCGACGCAGAGGTGTGCGTAGTCCCTGCAGACGCCCTGCCGGGCGAGGAACGTCTGTGACGCGCCGTCAGTCGGCTCGCTGGATCCCGGCACATATGCGAGATGGGTACCCACCCACGAGCTGATTCCGGTCAGCAGGCCCATGGCTTCGAGCCCCTCAAACTCGGCGAAGGCCGTGGCGGCAAGCTCGTCTGACTCCGCGTAGCGGCTTGGTCTCAAGTAGCGGACCTCGTGGCGCGGACTCGCAGGCACCGGAGCACCGCGGCCCTCGACCGTAGCCTCATACGCGACGTCGAGCTTTCCCACACCCACGGTGACACGGTGCAGACGCGTGCCATGGGAGTCGTCGATCTCGTCGGCGAACACTGGCTCGCCGTCGAGCATGATCGAGAGCGTCTCGGACACGTCAGCACCGGTACGCGCCACAGCGATGGCGAACACGAGATCGCTCGGAACAGGGACATCCAGGCTCATGGAGGCGGTGACATGACGGCGCATGGCCTCATCGTGTCATGGCTACGCCGCATGGCACCCACCACCATCCCCCTCGCGCTCGCGAGGGGTACTCACATCAGCGTCGTGCCGCTACTTCTTCGCGTTAAGCACCGCCTTGGCCGCGGCGAAGCGCGCGATCGGGACGCGGAACGGAGAGCAAGAGACGTAGTCCAGGCCAGCACCGTGGAAGAACTCAATCGAGTCCGGGTCGCCGCCGTGCTCACCACAGACGCCCGTCTTGAGCCCCTTCTTGGCACTGCGCCCGCGCTCCACGCCGATCTCGACCAGCTTGCCAACACCGTCCACGTCGATCGACTCGAACGGGTTGCGTTCGAGCACTCGATCCATGACGTAATGGGTGAGGAAGCCGTTTTCGGCGTCGTCACGGGAGATGCCGATGGCCATCTGCGTGAGGTCGTTGGTGCCGAAGGAGAAGAAGTCGGCGTGCTCGGCGATCTTGTCGGCAATGAGGGCGGCACGTGGGATCTCGATCATGGTCCCGATCGTGTACTCCAACTCGGCGCCAGCGGCGGCGAGCTCCTCCTTGACTGCCTTGTCGACGATGCCGCGCTGCACTTCGAGTTCCTTGCTGAGCGCCACCAACGGAATCATGATCTCGACGCCGACCGTCTCACCTTCACGCTCCTTGACGGCGAGGGCTGCACGAATGATCGCCCGGGTCTGCATCTCAGGAATCTCTGGATACAGCATGGCCAGACGACAGCCTCTGGTGCCGAGCATGGGGTTCTGCTCGTGCAGCCGCTTGACCTGCGAGAGGATCTCGCGGGCCTTAGCCAGCTCGGTCTCGTCGCCATGCTGCAGCTCGAGGCGTTGCACCAGTAGTGCCTGCTCCACAAGGTTCGGCAAGAACTCGTGAAGTGGTGGGTCGAGCAACCGGACGGTGACGGGCAGGCCCTTCATCGCGGTGAAGACACCCTCGAAGTCCGCCTGCTGCATGGGCAGGATCTCCTCGAGCGCGTCGGCCCTGGCGTCCGCGGATTCCGCGAGGATCATCCTCCGCACGGCCGGCAACCGGTCTTGCGCCATGAACATGTGCTCCGTCCGGCACAGGCCGATCCCCTCGGCGCCCAACTCACGTGCCTTGGTGGCGTCCTCGAAGTTGTCCGCGTTGGCGCGCACCCCGAGGGTGCGCACCTCATCAGCCCACTTCACCACACGCTCGAAGTCCTCGTTGATTTGCGGCGGGATCAGCGCCAACGCCTCGCCGTACACCTCGCCGGCCGTTCCGTCGAGCGTGATGACGTCCCCTTCGCGCAAGACTCGCTCGCCGATGGTGAGCATCTTGCCCGCCACGTCAATCTTGATGCCGGCGGCGCCAGCGACGCAGGGTTTGCCCATGCCGCGTGCGACGACGGCCGCGTGCGACGTCATGCCGCCGTGAGCCGTCAGAATGCCCTGGGCCACGATCACGCCGTGGATGTCGTCAGGCGTGGTCTCGTAGCGCACCAGCACCACTGCCTCGCCTTTGCCACCCCGCTCGGCAGCGGTGTCGGCGTCGAACACGATCTCGCCGACGGCTGCTCCAGGAGAGGCTGGCAGGCCCTTTGCGATGGGCTTGCGCCCGTGCGTGGGGTCGATCGCCGGGTGCAATAGTTGGTCGAGTTGAGCGGGCTCGATGCGCATCAAGGCAGTCTCTTGGTCGATGACGCCTTCGTCCACGAGGTCGGAGGCGACCTTCAACGCCGCTGCTGCGGTGCGCTTGCCGTTGCGGGTCTGCAGCAAGAAGAGCTTCCCATTCTCGATGGTGAACTCCATGTCCTGCATGTCGCGGTAGTGCTGCTCCATCTTGTGCATGGTCTCGATGAGTTGGTCGTATGCCTCCGGCAGGACGTCCTTCATCTCCTCCAGCGAGCGCGGAGTACGGATACCGGCGACCACGTCCTCGCCTTGGGCGTTGACCAGGAACTCGCCGTAAAGGGCCTTCTCACCGGTCGAGGGGTTGCGGGTGAAGCAGACACCGGTGGCGGAGGTGTCACCCCGGTTTCCGAACACCATCTGCATCACGTTCACCGCAGTGCCGAGCTCGGCAGGGATGTTGTTGGCGCGGCGGTAGACATCGGCGCGGGGGTTGCCCCACGACTTGAAGACGGCGTTCACGGCGCGGTGCAGCTGCTCGTGCGGGTCAGTAGTCCAATCACCGCCAAGGTGCTCGCTCGAGATCTCCTTGAAGGTCGCGACGAGCTCCTTGAGGTCGTCTGCGGACAAGTCGGTGTCGTTCTCTACACCACGATCGGACTTGAGACCGGAGAGGGCATCCTCATACGCGTGCCCTGGCACTCCCTCGACAACCTCTCCATACATCTGGATGAACCGGCGGTAGCAGTCCCACGCAAAGCGCTCGTTGCCTGACTCTTCTGCGACTGCAACTACCGACTCGTCGGAGATACCCAAGTTCAAGATGGTGTCCATCATGCCTGGCATGGAGTGGACTGCGCCGGAGCGAACGGAGACGAGCAGGGGGTTTTCACGCCCGCCGAGCTTCTTGCCTGTGCGCTCCTCGAGACGCTCCAGCGCCGCGTCTATCTGGTCACCGAGGCCTTCCGGCCATTCGCCTGACCGCTTCATGGTCTCGACGCACGCCGTGGTCGTCACGGTGAATGCATCAGGCACAGGGACCCCAACTCGGGCCATCTCTGCAACGCCAGCGCCCTTGCCTCCCAGCAAGTTCCGCATCGAGGCGTCGCCCTCGGAGAGATCGTAGATGTAGTGCTTCTCGGTCATATTCGCCTTCAATCTCGCGCAAATGCGACTACACGGGACCTCGTTGTCCCGTCTGTGCCCACCCTAGCGTTGGCGAGTTGGTAACGACTGGGACCAGTAGCCCAAGTGCGCCGCGGCCCCTACCGTTTGCAGACCACTCCAGGCAACAGCCGTAAGGTCTCGCCATAGCGTTCGCCCCGCTTGACTACCAGATCCAGAATTCGCGACGCCAGTTCCTCGAGCGCCACGCCGGTCGTGTCCACCACCGGACAACCCAGCTTGCGCTGGGTCGCAGTCACCTCATCGAGCTCGTCGTAGATCTTCGCCAGGTCTGCGTAGCCGTCCCTCGTTCCGAAGCCGCCCATACCGCGCACTCGCTGGTTGCGAATCACCTGCAGTTGCTCGGCCTTCATCGTCAGGCCCACGATGCGCCAGCGATCGACGGTGAATAACTCCTCCGGTGGCGCGATGCCCGGCACGAGCGGCACGTTGGCGGTCTTGTACCCGAGGTAGCCGAGGTACATCGATAACGGCGTCTTTCCCGACCGCGAGGCGCCGACCAACACCATGTCGGCTTCGCGCAGCGCCCCCGGCGCGGAGCCGTCATCGTTGCGCACTGCAAAGTCGATCGCAGAGACGCGGGTGAAGTAGTCCGTCTCCACGCCGACGGGACGGCGAGCCACAGCGTCTGCCTCGTCTCCCGTGGCGTGCTCGAGCGCCTCGATCGTGTTGGTCATCAGGTCCGCGTACGGGATGCCGAGGTCGCGGCAGACGTCTTCGACGATGGTCACCATTTGCTGGTCGACGAGTGTGTACAGCACCGCGGTGGGGTGGCCTGGACGATCCTTGAGTGTCTCCAGTGCCTTGTAGACGTGCTCATGCGTGTCCATGCGGCGGTGTCGCACAAAACTGAACTCGCGTCCAGGGAACTGGGTGATGGCGGCGCGCGCGATCCTGGTCGCCGACTCGCCCGTGGAATCGGCGAAGATGTGGATCTCCAGCGGCTCTGCTGCCATGCCCCCAATGTAGACCCGCCTCGTCCGACCCCACTGACCCCAAGTACCCAGACGCGGACGGCGAACGCCACAGGACAGCGCCGTACTGTGCTCAGCGGACCGTGCCACAATGAATCGCGCTCGCCAGAAGAAACGGCGACGCGCGCCAACACGAGGAGTAGACGTGAAGACGCGAGCCTTCGGCACCACCGGTATCGAAGTCAGCGAGATCGGGCTTGGGTCATGGCAGTTGGGTCGGTCCGCTCACTGGCCGGAAGGTCCCGACAGGGACGAGGCCGTCCGCCTTGTTCACGCCGCGCTTGATGCGGGAGTCACGTTCATCGACACTGCCCCTGGATACGCCGATGGTCGCAGCGAGCTGAACATCGGTTCGGCCCTTCGCGACGGGCGCCGCGACAACGTCGTGATCTGCACCAAATTCGGGCACCGTGCAGACGGCACCACCGACTGGGACGCGGCGAGTATTGAAAGCTCGATCCTGCGAAGCGCGGAACGCATGGGCACGGACCACCTCGACATCGTGGTGTTGCACAGCCCTCCGCCAGAGGTTCTCGACGGCACTCGCAGCGAGCACTACGAGGTGCTCGAGCGGCTCAAACTCAAGGGCCTCATCCGGGCATACGGGGCGTCGGTCGACTGGGGCACCGACGTCGACACCGTTCTGCGCACGAGCAAGAGCCAGGCCCTCGAGGTGCGCATGTCCGCACTGTTCCAAGAGACGTGGCCCTCCCTCGAACGCGCCCACGACCACGGCGTCGGCACGATCATCAAGGTTCCGCTGGAGTCCGGCTGGCTGTCGGGCCGCTACGCCGCCGACACGGTCTTCGCCGGCGTGCGGTCGCGGTGGTCGCGCGCCGACATCGCCGTGCGTGCCAGCCTCGTTGACGAGTTCCGCTCCCTGCTGCCAGCTGGCGTCTCCGTGCCGCACGGAGCCCTGCGCTTCCTCTTGGCGCACACCGGGGTCTCGACCGTGATCCCCGGCGCCCGGACCATCGAATTGCTGAGCAACTCCATTGCCGCGGCAGCGGAGCCGTTGCCGGTGGCTACGGTCGCCACGATCCGTGACTTCTACGCACGTCGGTTGGCCCAGGCCCCACTGGATTGGTGAGCGGTTACTCGGCCACCAGAGGCCGGGCAGCCCTAGCATGGCGTCATGCCGTCGCTTCGTGTGATCCGAGCGCTGGCGCTGTCCTGTCACCTCCTCCCCACGGCGGCCGTCACGGCCGTCAGTGCCGCGCTGGCCGCGCTCGCCGGCCTCCCCATCGGTCAAGGTGCGCTGGTGGTGGCCACGGTCTTCACCGGCCAATTGTCGATTGGGTGGTCCAACGACTACCTCGACGCCGATCGTGACCGGGCAGTACAGCGGCCGGACAAACCCATCGTGACCGGCGCTGTACAACGCCGCAGCGTTGGAATTGCCGCCGGCGTCGCGCTACTCACCACCAGCGCACTGTCGGTGGCGCTCGGCTGGCCAGGCGGCGCTGTCGCTCTCGCGACCGTGCTAGCCGCCTGGACCTACAACCTGCGACTCAAGGCGACCCCGTGGTCCTGGCTGCCGTACGCCGTCGCGTTCGGTTTGGCCCCGGCTATCGTGACGCTGTCGGCCTCGCCTGCACACTGGCCAGCGGTGTGGGTGCTGGCCGCGTTTGCTCTTCTTGGCGTGGCTGCCCACCTGGCCAACGTCTTGCCCGACCTGAGCGATGACATTGCGCACGGCATCCGTGGACTGCCACATCGAATCGGCGCGAGGCCCACCGCGCTGATCACGGCCGCCATCTTGCTGGCCGCGTCGGCGGTGATCCTGTTCGGCCCGCCGGGGCAACTGGGGCCATGGAGCTGGGCCGGTTTCGTAGCGGCACTGCTCGTCGCTGGCGCCGCCACCGGATTCGCCTACAGAGACCCTTCCTCGCGGAGGTTCTTCTTGGCGATCATCCTGATCGCGGCGATCGACCTGGTCTCCTTTGGCCTCTCGGGCATCCGCCTCTGATGCACACAGAGACAGTGCCGGACCAAGCACAGTCGGAACCGGATGCGACCGTGTGCAATGCGCCTCACTCGCACCGAGTGGCATGGCCATTGCGTAGCCGGGCATCATGGCACTATGACGCGACGCGGGCCCGCTCACCAAGTCAAGCCGTTCCCTGCGGTGCGCCGCCTGGTAGCCGACGTGGGTTGGATGTCGCGCCGCAAGAACAGCGTTCGTGGCCTACTCGAGATTGACGTCACCGTACCGCGGCAGTTCATGCGAGCGCACAAGGAGTCAACTGGCGAATCGCTCTCTTTCACGTCCTATCTTGCCTACTGCACGGGGCATGCCGTCGCGGCCAACAAGTACCTGCACGCCTACCGCGATTGGCGGGGCCGCCTGATCCTGTTTGACGATGTGGACATCACCACCATGATCGAGGTGCGACAGGACGGCAAGGAGTATCCCGTCGGCCACATCATTCGTGCCGCCAACACGAAGACGTTCCGCCAAATCCACGACGAGATACGAACGGTCCAAGCGCGGGCCGCGGTGAGCGACGACGTCAAGAGGCTGAACGTTCTCCTGACGCTGCCTGGTTTCGTGCGCCGGTCGTTCTTCTTGCTCATGAGCCGTCAACCCCGCATGGTCAAGAAGGTCCAGGGCACCGTGGTCCTGAGCGCCGTGGGCATGTTCGGTAGCGGCGGAGGCTGGGGGCTGGCCCTCCCCAGCCACACGCTCGGAATCACCGTCGGCGGCATCACGGAGAAACCAGGTGTGCACCGCGGCGAGATTGCGATCCGTGAATACCTGAACGTCACCCTCGATTTCGACCACGACATCGTGGACGGTGCGCCAGCATCCCGCTTCGCTCAGCGGTTCCGTGATCTGGTCGAGGGAGGGAGCGGGCTGCAATCCGTCTGACGCAGAGCAGCAACGGCGGGGCGAGCACCTCGACCCCGCTCACTTGGCGCAAGACGGCTCGAGCTAGCGGCAATTCCGGTCTCATCTGCAACACTCTGAGGTAATCCGTAGGCAACGACGCACACGCGAGGAGGCGCAGCGATGGCTGCATTCGACGACGTCGACTTGCGGATCGGTTCGGGCGGCGGAGCGCTCGTCGAACTCAAGGCGGCGCTCGCAGATTCGGCACTTGAGTGCAGCATCGACGGGCGCGGTGACGTGGTGCTTCCGGCGCGCGGACATGTGGCCATCGTGCGCGGAGTCGACTGCAGCGACGACGACTCCGCAAGAGCGGCGGCGCGAGAACTGACGGAAGGCGCTCTGGGGTACTGGGCTCCCGAGCAGGACGCGCAAGCGCTCATCGTCAGCAGCGATAGCCCCCGCGTTGCCTGGTGGGTGGACGGCGCCGGACCCACGATCCGCATCACGGGGGCCGCAACCTGGACGCCAATCTCGCCCGCCTGGGGCGACAAGCGCCGTTCCGCGTTCGAGTTGCTCAATCCCTATCCAGCAGTCGGCACGTTGTGGCACAAGGCGCTCCACCATTACCGGTCATCGGAGATGGCCAAAGACGTCAAGGACGCCGCGGGCGATCTGTACCTTGCTCTCGCGACCGCGCTGAGCGCGCGAGTAGGCAGGCTTCTCAAAGAGAGTGAGCGGCACTGGCTACTTCGAGCCCTCCGCGTCGTCGACCGCGAAGTGGACCTCTCGCCCTTTGCGCCGCGCGACAACAGCAAGGCAGTACCAGAGGCGATCCGTGGCGAGTTGTATCGGGTCCTCCGAAGGACCAACGAGGGGGCCGTGTGGGGGCCTTTGACCAGTCTTCGGACCTCCCGCGCCGACGCCGTTGCGGCCCGCGCGCGTTATGCCAGGATGTTCAGGCAGTTGGCCCGGGCCTATGTGGGCATCACCTTTCCGTCACTCGACCCGACCGAATCGACGTTCGATGCGACGGTGCGCTCAAGGCTGGAGCGCTCCGTGGTGTGGATTGGCGACGAGCACGCGCAGGGTCTCGATACCTCACGCGGTCGCGTCGGTGACTGGCATCCGGGCGGAGTGAGGCTGAGATTGCCGACGCGTGACGAGGGCGGCATCACCGCTGACGGACACTTCGCGGTCATGGGCCGGGCATCCTCGGGTGCGGTCGAAGCCGGTGTCGGCGTGATCCGATCGTTTGGAACGCTGGAGGAAGAGCGAGTGACGAGCGTTGCGAACCTGACCGGTGCATTGGATGTCGGGGATGCCGCAGCGGTAGAAGTCGTGGTGTTCGAACCCCGCTAGGGGTGCCCGTCTGTCCTGTGTAGGACGCATCACGACGTCGGCCCTCCCCGTCGGCCTCTCCGCGATCGACCATTTCCTGACATGACAAAGGGCCCCCACCAGCGTTTCCACTGGTAGAAGGCCCTCGTTGGTCGGGCTGACAGGATTTGAACCTGCGACCCCTTGACCCCCAGTCAAGTGCGCTACCAAACTGCGCCACAGCCCGTACGACCCCCTTTGGCGGCGCTTTCGCACCTGCAGGAGGCCGTCGACAAGTTTACACAGACGCGCGCCCTCGCGGCACCACGCTCGGGTGCCGTGAGGGCCGCGCAGAAGGTAGGCGCTCTAAAGGCGGGCGCGCACTGCCTTGCCGGAGAACGGTTGCTTGAACAACGGGGCCAGCAGGCAGATGTCGAACACGCCAACAGCGATGAACACGACGCCGACGCCGACCAATGCCAGCCATGCGCCACCCAACACGAAACCGACCGCGACGAGCGCAAGACCTGCGACCCCCCTCAAAGCTCGGCCTGCCGTCGAACTCATGAATGCTACGAATCCCATGGAGGACTCCTTTCGTCCTCCACACCATATACCCCCCACCGTATCCCGAGAGATATCGCGGTGGAAGTTAGCGCCGACCGCGCTTCTCCCGTACCCGCACTGAGATGTGAATCGGAGTGCCCTCGAAGTCGAAGGTCTCACGTAGCCTGCGCTCGATGTAGCGCCGGTACTGGGGGTCAAGGAACCCGGAGGTGAAGAGCACGAACGTGGGTGGGCGTGTCGACGCTTGCGTCGCAAACAGGATCTTGGGCTGCTTGCCGCCCCGCACCGGGTGCGGGTGCGCGGACACCAGCTCGCCAAGGAACGTGTTGAGCTTCCCGGTAGAGATGCGGCGGTCCCAGTTGGTGAGCGCCTCGTCCATGGCCCGCTTGAGACGGTTGGTGTGCCAACCAGTCAGTGCCGACAGGTTGACGCGCGCGGCCCACGTGAGGTGGGTGAGGTCCTTCTCGAAGGACCGCTCGAACATGAAGCGTTCCTCCTCCCCCACCAGGTCCCACTTGTTGACCACCATGACGATCGCGCGCCCTGCGTCCACCACTTCCGACAGGATCCGCAGATCCTGTTCCGTCAACGGCACGGAGCCGTCGAGCAACACCAGCGCGAGCTCCGCCCGCTGAATCGCGGCAGACGTGCGCAGCGACGCATAATAGTCAGCGCCCTGACTCAGGTGAACCCGGCGCCGTATGCCCGCCGTATCGATGAACGTGAACAGCTCTCCGTCCACCTCAATCAGCTCGTCTACTGGGTCGCGAGTCGTGCCTGCCAGCTCGTTGACCACCGCCCGCTCCGAATCGGCGAGCTTGTTGAGTAGCGAAGACTTGCCGACGTTGGGGCGTCCCACCAACGCGATCCGGCGCGGCGAGCCCTCGTCGTCGACCATGCGGGCCTCGGTCGGGAGCGCCCCGACCGCAACGTCCAGCAGGTCCCCCACTCCCCTGCCGTGCAGGGCGGACACGGGGTACGGCTCCCCCAGTCCAAGGTTCCACAGTGCGGCGGCCTCGAGTTCGCCTTGGGGTCCGTCCACCTTGTTGGCCACGAGCACCACAGGCTTCTTGGTCTTACGCAGCAACTTGACGACCTTCTCGTCCGTCGCGGTGGGCCCCACCGTCGCGTCGACCACAAACAACATGGCGTCCGCGAGTTCCATCGCCGCCTCTGCCGATTGCGCCACCGACAAGTCGATGCCGGTCACGCCGGACTCCCAGCCGCCCGTGTCCATGAGCAGAAAGTCGCGACCGGCCCACTCCGCCTCGTACGTCACGCGGTCACGCGTCACCCCTGGCGTGTCCTCGACCACGGCAAGCCGTCGCCCGATGATCCGGTTGATGAGCGTCGACTTGCCGACGTTCGGGCGGCCCACGATCGCAAGAATCGGCAGCGCCTCCCGCTGCTCGACCGGCTCGCCCTCGAGGGTGGCCAGGTCACCCTCGTCCAGCTCGTAAGCCTCCAGCCCAGCGCGAAGCGCGGCCTCGCGCACCTCGTCGAGACTCTCCTGGGGGTCGGAGGGTGCGGGGGGCGTGTAGTCGTCTTCGTAGTCGTCGGTCATGCGCCTGCCTCCTTGGCGAGGGCCAGCACGGCGCCCACCACCTCGTCGAGCGCGAGGTGGGTCGTGTCGATCTCCACTACGCCGTCGGCAGCGGTGTGAAACTGCACCACGGTGGAGTCCTTCTGGTCGCGACCCAGCACCGATTCGCGCACCGTGGCGGGGTCTGCACCGTCGCCGGTTCGCCGCGCTATGCGCACGTCCTCGTCCGCCGTCAATAGCACCCGCACCTCGGCGTCAGGCGCGACGACCGACGTGATGTCGCGCCCTTCGACCACCACGCCCGCGCGCTCGCGCGATCCGTCAATCAACTTGCGTTGCACGTCCCGTAGCACCGCCCTGGCGCTCAGGTTCGTCGCCACAGAAGACACCACCAGAGAGATCGTGTCGGTGTGTAGCAAGGGCGTGACGTCTTCTCCGTCGAGAATGACGTGCGGATTGTCGGGGTCCAGACGCATCTGGACGTTCATGGTCGCGACCATCGCCGTCACGTCGTCCTGATGAGACAGGTTGACGCCCTCTCGCAGGCAATACAAGGCGCCCACCCGGTAGGTCGCTCCGGTATCCAGGTACTCCAACCCCAAGCGACGCGCCACCTCACGCGACACCGTCGACTTGCCGGTACCTGCGGGCCCATCAATCGCGATCACGATACTCATCCGCCTGCCACCGTCCATCCACCGTCTTCAAGAGCAGCGACCAGACCGGCAGCATGCTGGGGAAGCACCCATAACGTCGTCAAACCAACGGGTTGACGAGGCGAGTGCTCGATGGACAAGTCTTCCACGTTGACGCCCACTGCCGCCGCATCGGACAGCAGCCTGACCAAGCGGCCCGGTTCGTCTGGCACGATGACGGTGACGGCCTCCCACTCCCGCTTGGCTCCGCCGTGCTTGCCGGGAATGCGCGCCACCTCCTGACGGCCCTTGTCGATCAGCCTGGTCATCGCCGCGCCAATGTCCTCTGAGGAGCGCACCTCGTCGAGTTCTTCCACGATGTGGTCGATGGTCTCGACGAGCGCAGTCCGGTTGAGTCGGGCGATGTCCGCCCACATCTGGGGGTGAGACGCCGCAATGCGGGTGACGTCTCGCAGTCCTTGACCGGCGAGAGCAACATCGTCCACGCCGAGCGGCGCCAAGGCCGCGGCAACGGCCGACGCGGCGGCTTGGGGGGCGTGCGACACCCTCGCCACGGCGCGGTCGTGGGCGCGTGCGTCCATCTCGATGACGTCGCATTGCAGGGCGTCGGCGACTTGCATCACCAATGCCACCGCCGCCGCGCTCGCCTGCCCCGCACACAGCACCCAGGGGCGGGCCCTGAACAGGTCGCCTTGCGCCGCCATGGCGCCAGAGACCTCACGGCCGGCCATCGGATGCGAGCCGACATAGCGGTGTGCTTGGCCAGTACGTTCGGCCACCTCGGCAATCGGCGCCTTCACGCTCGCAACATCCACCACCACCGCATGCGGCCACGTGTTGAGGGCGTCCACCACCACCTCGGCTGTCACACCCGGCGGCGTCGCCACGATCACCAAGTCGGGATGTTCGCGGCCTCTCGCGCCGCCAGCGCCGATGCTCCTCGCCAAGAGTTGGGTCTCTTCGTCCGCATCGGCAATGGTGACGCGCCAACCCTCGGTGGTCAGGCCGATGCCTATCGACGCACCAATGAGGCCCGCGCCGATGATGTGGGTGGTGGGTGTTGTCGCCATTACTGGGCGAGATCCCGGCGCAACGACACGGCCTCGTGAAGGTACACGTGGGACACCGTGTCTCGCGGCCGGTCCATCTCGGCATGCACCATGACGCGCACCACCATGGGCAAGGCTCCTGGCACCGCCATCTCTTGAGCGCACATCAGCGGCACCGCCCCGAACCCGAGCGTGCGCGCGGCCGCCGCAGGGAAATCGCTGACGATGTCGCGGGTGCACGTGAAGAACACAGAGATGACGTCGCGCGTGTCCAGTTCGTTCTCGCGAAGTATCCCCTCGACGAGTTCGCGCGTGCGCTCGTGCAGGTGCTCCCGCTCATCGCGTTCGAGCGTTGTTGCGCCCCTAATCGCCCGTACAGCCATGCGGACATGCTACCGGCCCGTCGGGCCGCGGCGCTTCGCGGAGGAGCGCGCTACAGGCCCGCCTCCTGCTGCAGCAATCCCACCTCGTTGTTGTTCAGGCGCCGCTGCTCGCCTGCCTGAAGAGTGCCGAGGCCGATGGGGCCGAACTTGGTGCGCACCAGATCGATGACGGGGTGTCCCACGGCGTCGAACATGCGGCGCACGATCCGGTTGCGGCCCTCGTGCATGACCACCTCCACGAGCGAGTGGTCGTCGGTCGCGTCGAGTATCCGGCACTCGGTTGCACGCACGGGCCCGTCGTCCAACTCGAGCCCCTGGCGAAGCGTAGTGGCGATGCCCTTGTTGACCCGACCCTTGACCTTGGCGACGTACACCTTGTTGACGCCGTAGGTGGGGTGGGCGAGCTTGTTGGCCAAGTCGCCGTCGTTGGTGAGAAGGAGTACGCCTGTGGTGTCGGCGTCGAGCCTTCCCACATGGAACAGTCGCTCCTCGTAGTCCGTGACGTATTGTCCCAGCGAGGGCCTTCCGTCTGGGTCGCTCATGGTGCTGACGACGCCCTTGGGCTTGTTGAGCACCACCGTGATGAGGCGGGCGTCCACCGAGACCCGCTTGCCCTCCACCTTGATCACGCACTCGTCGGGATCGATGCGCACGCCGAGCTGGTCAACCACCTCACCGTTGACCATGACCTTTCCCGCCTCGATGAGGTCTTCGCACTTGCGGCGCGATCCCACTCCCGCTTGCGCGAGCACCTTCTGGAGCCGCACGCCCTCAGGGCGGTAGATCTCAAGGTCACCCATCAGTTCGCCTCATCCACGTCGTCGAGGTCGGGAAGGTACGGCGCCAGTGCCGGCAAGTCATCCAGCGAACTGAGGCCTATCCGCTCAAGGAACTCGGTAGTGGTGCCGTACTGCACGGCTCCGCCCACCTCGCCCACTTCCGTCACGAGGCCGCGCGCAAGCAGAGTCTTCATCACTGAATCCACGTTAACCCCACGGATCTGCGACACCTGACCACGCGTGGCTGGCTGACGGTAGGCGACCACGGCCAGAGTCTCCAAAGCCGCCTGCGACAGCCGCGCCGACCGGCCCTCGACCACGAAGGCTCCCGCGGCATCGGCGAAGAGCGGCGAGGAGTAGATTCGCCAGCCTCCGCCCACGTTGCGCAACTCGAAGCCTCTGGGGTTGTCAGGATCCGCGTACTCATCCCTGAGCGCGTGCAAGGCATCGAGCACCTGCGGCTCCGGGACGTCAAGCGCTGTGGCGAGGTCGACAGGCGTGGCGGGCTCGTCGATCACCATCAGAATTGCCTCGAGGGCCGGGCGCACCTGAACGCTCATGGGGCCATCTCCTCCTCGACACCGTCGAACTCGCCGCTTACCTGAACATCATCGCGAGCACCCGTCCAGCGCACGGTGAGCTCGCCGAGCGAGCGTACCTGTTCGAAGGCGACCGCCGATTCACGGAACAGTTCCAGGAGCGCGAGGAACCGCGCCACGACCATGCCGACGTGGTCGGCGTCCGCCACGAGCGAGCGAAAAGTCATGGCGCCCGCCCGCTGAAGCCTGCTCGAAATCAGGGCCGCCTGCTCACGCACGCTGACCTTGGGGTTGTGCAGGTGGGTCAGGGAGACGCCCAGATCCTGAGGCTTAGGCTGCAGGGCGTGAGCCGCCAACCGTGCGAGGTCGTCCGGAGTGGCTCGCCACACCAACTCGGGTAGCAGCATCGCGAAGTGCGGCTCAAGCGACACATCCCGCGGCATCCTGCGCGGCGCGTCCATGAGTTTCTCTATGGCGCCAGCGACTTGCTTGAACGCGCGATACTGGAGCAGACGCGCGAACAGCAGGTCGCGAGCCTCGAGCAGGGCCAGGTCCTCGGCGTCGTCCACCTCTCCTTGCGGCAGCAGTCGCGCGGCCTTGAGGTCGAGCAACGTCGCGGCCACCACCAGGAACTCTGAAGCTTGCGACAGGTCCCAATCGCCCTCGCGCGCACGCACCGCCATCAGGAACTCGTCAGTCACGATTGCCAGCGCCACGTCTGTGATCTCCATCTCGTGCTTGGAGATCAGGCTCAAGAGCAGGTCGAACGGACCTTCAAAGTTGGGCAGATGCACCTCGAAGGCGCTGCGTGCCCCTTGTGCGGCGGCAGTCACTTCAGGCCGCGACCCCGCGCGTCACCAGTTCGCGGGCAAGCTGACGGTAAGACTCGGCCCCCGCGTGCTTGGGCGCAAAGGTGAGGATCGACTCGGATGCCACGGATGAATCAGGGAACTTCACAGTGCGGCCGATCATGGTCTCCGTGACGCGGTCCCCGAAGGCGTCGCGCACGCGGTCCACCACTTCTTGGGCGTGAAGCGTGCGGGGGTCGTACATCGTGGGCACGATAGCGTCCATCGTGAGCTTCGGGTTGAGGCGGTCCTGCACCTTGCTCACGGTGTCCACCAACAGAGCCACCCCGCGCAGGGCAAAATACTCGCAGGCAAGCGGGATCACGACCCCGTGCGCGGCCACCAAGGCGTTCACTGTCAAGAGCCCGAGCGAAGGCTGACAGTCGATCAGGATGAGGTCGTAGTCATCTTCGACTGGTCGCAGAGCGCGCGCCAAGGCGCTCTCTCGCGCAACCTCGCCCACGAGTTGCACCTCTGCGGCGGACAGGTCGATGTTGGCTGGGAGGACGTCGAGCCGGTCAATGCCACTCGGAACGATGACACTGGAGGTGTCCCGCCTAGGGCCCATGAGGAGGTCGTAGACGGTCGTGTCCAGCTCGTGGGAGTTCACGCCGAGACCCGCAGACGCGGCGCCTTGGGGGTCGAAATCGACCAACAGCACCTTTCGGCCGTACTCAGCGAAAGCGGCCGCAAGGTTCACCGACGTGGTGGTCTTGCCGACGCCGCCCTTTTGGTTACACAACGCCACGATCCTGGCCGGACCTGTGCCGTCGAGAGCGGGGGGGTCTGGGAACTCGGTCACGTCGCTCACCTTACTCTGGGCGCGGGGTGGCGCTACCGCGGGCACGCGGGTGCGCGCTCTGGTAGACGTCGCGCAGGGCGTCCCGCGTGACGAGCGTGTAGACCTGGGTCGTGGTCACAGAGGCGTGACCGAGCAACTCCTGCACCACCCTGATGTCGGCGCCCCCTCGCAGCAGGTGGGTCGCGAAGGAGTGTCGCAAGGTGTGAGGGGACACGTTCTCCATGCCCGCTCGCGCTGCCGCAGCCTTGATGATGGTCCAACCGCTTTGGCGACTCAATCTGCCTCCGCGCGTGTTGAGAAACAGCGCTGGCGTCCCTTTGCCCGACGAGGCCAGCGCGGGCCGCGCCCTCACCATGTAGGCGTTCACGGCGTCGGCCGCGAAGTGCCCCATCGGCACAATCCGCTCCTTGCGCCCCTTCCCTCGCAGCAAGACCGCCTCCGCTCCCGGCTCGAGCGAGACGTCATCGACGTCCAGACCAATGGCCTCTGACACCCGCGCGCCTGAGGCGTACAAGACCTCAAGCAGCGCCTTGTCCCTGAGCGGTCCCAGTCCCTCCCCCGTTGCCGCGGCCTCCAGCAGGCCCTCCACGGCCTCGGTGCTGAGCGCCTTGGGGAGTCGCGCGGGAGTCGTGCGCGGCTTCACGTCGATCGCGGCATCGTCAATGGTCCAGCCCTCTGCCACGGCAAAGCGGTGCCAGCCGCGCACGGCGACCACGGTGCGCGCGGCCGACGCTGGGGCAAGCGCCGAACGCCCGTCGCCCCCCGAAGAGACCGCCTGGGCGAAGTCCGAGACGTGCGCGGGGCGAGCGTCGGCGACCGAGGCCACATCCCGCGCCACCAGGTACTCAACGTAGCGGCCAAGGTCGCGGCGATACGCGGCGACCGTATTGCGCGACAAGCCCCGCTCTACCGTGACGTGAGCGAGATAGGTGGCGAGCTCGCGCTCGAGCCCTAGCCCCGCCACACCGTGAGCGAATCCGGCCAGAACGGGTCGGCCAAGACGGCACCAAAGACCACGGACAGGTACATGATCGAGTCGCGGAACAGGCGCATCGAACGCAGCTTGGAACCGTCAATGGTCCGCTTGTAAAGCGCGACGCACCCACCCACAAACCACACGCCGAACCCGAGCGCCAACACGGCGTAGATCCACGTCATCGAGGCAAGGGGAACGAGCACAAGGGACACCACCACCATGGCGGCGGCGTACGCCACCATCTGCTTGGCCACCTTCACTGGGGTGGCGACCACGGGAAGCATCGGCACCTCCGCGTGTTCGTAGTCCTTGCGAAACTTGAGCGCTAGGGGCCAGTAGTGGGGCGGAGTCCACAGGAACACGATGAGGAACAGCACCACTGGCGTCCAGGACAGGGACTCCGTGACAGCGGCCCAACCGATCAACACTGGCATGCAACCGGCGGCGCCTCCCCACACAATGTTTTGCGAAGTGCGACGCTTCAGCAGCATGGTGTAACCGACCGTATACAGCACGATGGCGACCACCGACAGGGCGGTTGCAAGCGGGGAACCGACCAGCCACCAGAACCACGCGGTGGAGATGGCGGCGAGCACCCAAGCAAACGTGAGCCCTGCTCGCGGCGACACCGCCCCCGTGACGAGCGGCCTGCTCTGGGTGCGTCTCATCACGGCGTCGATATCGCGATCGAGATAGCTATTGAAGGCATTGGCCGACCCTGCGGACAGGGTGCCCCCGATCATGGTCGCCGTCATCAGCCATCCGCCTGGCCACCCATCGGCCGCAAGCACCATCGTGGGAAGCGTGGTGACCAGCAGAAGCTCGATGATGCGCGGTTTGGTGAGAGACACGTACGCCTTGAGCACTCGCGTCGCCAGGATCACTCGACCCACCGAGGGGGCTGGGACGTCTGTGGGCGTCGTCGAGGCTGACGGCATATGTCGATTGTACGTGGGCTCCATGCCAGCAACTGCCCCCGAGCGCGCCCGGGCGACCGCGAGCGCCGGTAGGCTGGGATGGCCGCCCTACAACGCTACAAGGGAGAACCGTGGCCACTGGATGGACTGACCTCGACACCCGCGCGATCGACACCCTCCGTGTCCTCGCCGCCGACGCCGTGGAGAAGGTGGGCAACGGCCACCCCGGCACGGCCATCTCGCTGGCGCCAGCCGGCTACCTGCTGTTTCAGAACGTGATCAACCACGACCCATCTGACCCCACATGGCTTGGCCGAGACCGCTTCGTGTTGTCGTGCGGCCACTCGTCGCTCACGCTGTACCTTCAACTCTTCGCCTCCGGCTACCCCATGAGTCTCGACGACCTCAAGCAGCTGCGCACCGAGGGCTCACAGACGCCTGGCCACCCCGAGTACGGGCACACGCCTGGTGTGGAAATCACGACCGGCCCGCTCGGCTCCGGCCTGGCATCGTCCGTCGGCATGGCCATGGCCTCTCGCCGTGAGCGCGGACTGCTTGACCCAGACGCCGCGCCAGGCGAGTCGGTGTTCGACCACCACATCTACGTCATCGCCTCTGACGGCGACCTCCAAGAGGGCGTCTCCTCTGAGGCCTCTGCGCTCGCAGGCGTTCAAGAGCTCGGCAACCTGATCGTGATCTGGGACGACAACAAGATCTCCATCGAGCACGAGACGGACATCGCCTTTGGCGAGGACGTCTTGAAGCGCTACGAGGCGTACGGCTGGCACACGCAGCGCGTCGACTGGGTCACCCCCGACGGCTACGAAGAGGACACCGACGCCCTCCTTGACGCCATCGAGAACGCCAAGGCGGAGACGGGCAAGCCGTCGATCATCGCGTTGTCGACCATCATCGGTTGGCCCTCGCCCTCGAAGCAGAACACGGGCGGGGTACACGGTTCCGCGCTGGGCGCCGAAGAGGTCGCGGGCCTCAAGAAGGTGCTTGACTTCGATCCCGAGCAGCATTTCGCTGTCGAGCCAGAGGTGCTGTCACACATGCAGTCCGTGCGCGACCGCGGCCAGGCCGCACACTCGGAGTGGAACAGTCGCTTCGCCAAGTGGCAGGCAGAGCAGCCCGAGCGCTCGGCACTTCTTGACCGCCTCGTCGCGAAGGAGCTTCCCCAGAACTGGGCAGATGCCTTGCCGACGTTCGAGGTGGGCAAGTCGGTGGCGACCCGTGCCGCTTCCGGAGAGGTGCTGACCGCCCTCGCACCCGTGCTGCCCGAACTGTGGGGCGGCTCTGCCGACCTCGCAGGCTCCAACAACACCACCATGAAGGGCGAACTGTCGTTCCTGCCCCCGCACCGCTCGGTGAAGTCGTGGGAGGGCACTTGGTACGGCCGCACGTTGCACTTCGGCATCCGCGAGTTCGGCATGGGCACCATCCTCAACGGCATCACCCTTCACGGCCTGACACGCGCATACGGCGGCACCTTCTTGGTGTTCTCGGACTACATGCGCGGCTCGGTGCGACTGGCGGCCATCATGGGCATTCCCACCACGTTCGTGTGGACCCACGACTCTGTGGGCCTCGGTGAAGACGGCCCCACGCATCAGCCGGTCGAGCACATCGCCACGTTGCGCGCCATCCCAGGGATTGACATCGTCCGTCCCGCAGACGCCAACGAGACGGCCTGGGCGTGGAAGCACGCCCTGGAAACCAAGGATCGCCCATGTGGGCTGATCCTGACGCGTCAGAATGTGCCTACTCTCGAAGGGACGTCCGCCAAAGGCTTCGCCAAGGGCGCCTACGTGCTTGCGGGCGCAGACGAGGACGCAGACGTGCTGCTCATCGCGACCGGATCCGAGGTCCAGGTGGCCGTTTCAGCTCGCGAAGAACTAGCGAAGGACGGTATCAAGGCGCGCGTCATCTCGATGCCGTGCCGGGAACTGTTCGAACGCCAGAGCGACAAGTACCGCGAGTCCGTGCTGCCCAAGGCCGTCAAGGCACGAGTCTCCATCGAGGCTGGCTCGCCTCTTGGCTGGCGCGAGCTCGTGGGAGACGCCGGACGCATCGTCGGCCTCGACCACTTCGGCGAGTCAGCGCAGGGCGACAAGCTGCTCAGGAAGTACGGCTTCACCGCCGAAAACGTCGTCTCCAAGGCCAAGGAGTCCGTGGAGGCCTCTGCGTGAGCACCTTCCTGTCCACGTGGGTGGGCCTCGGTGACGAGGCCCACCTCGCGGTCACGGTAGCGGGAGACGCCGCTGAGGCAGCCTCCGGGCTCACGGAAGGCCTCGTGAGAGACCAGGTGGCCTCCCGCATCGCCGTGGGCGACCCCACCCTGTGGGGGCCGGAGTCTGTCGCGGAAGCGAGCATTCGGCTGGGTTGGGTCAACCTCCCCCAGTCCTCGCGTGCGCTCGTCGCCGAACTCGAGGATCTCTATGCGGACACGCGGGGCGAGGGCATGAATCGGATCGTGCTCGCGGGCATGGGAGGTTCCTCCCTCGGTCCAGAAGTCATCTGCGCCACGTACGGCGTGCCGCTGGTGACTCTCGACTCGACCGACCCCGACCAGGTGCGCGCGGCGCTCACCGGCGACCTTGAGCGCACCCTCCTGGTGGTGTCGTCAAAGTCGGGCAGCACTGTGGAGACGGACTCTCAGCGCAGAGTTTTCGAATCTGCCTTCGAGGAGTCGGGGCTGGACCCGCGAAAGCACATCGTGGTGGTGACGGACCCCGAGTCCCCCTTGCACCACGCCGCGAAACAGGCTGGCTATCGCGCCGTGTTCCTGGCTGACCCTCACGTGGGCGGCAGGTTCTCGGTGTTGAGCGCCTACGGCCTGGTGCCGTCTGCACTTGCCGGGGTTCCGGTGGCAGAACTTCTCGACGAAGCAGACGCCGTGGCCGATTCGCTCGCAGAGGACCACGCGGCCAACCCCGCCATCGTGCTCGGCGCCGCGATGGCGGGCTCCTCCCGCAGCTATCTCGTGTTCTCTGACCACAACTCGGGGCTGGTCGGCCTTGCCGACTGGGCTGAGCAACTGATTGCTGAGTCGACAGGCAAGGACGGCGTCGGTGTCGTACCCGTGGTGGCAGAGGCGGACGCCCCCGACGCGACCGTGGCGGGCGCGATCGACACCAGGCTCGTCCCCCTCGACTTCGACGGCGAGCCGGAGGGCCACTCCATCTGGGTCGCAGGAACCCTCGGTGGCCAGTTCTTGCTGTGGGAGTACGCCACGTGCATCGCGGGACGTGTGCTCGACATCAACCCCTTCGACCAGCCCGACGTGGAAGCCGCGAAGGTGGCCGCCCGGGGGCTGCTCGACTCGCTTCCGGAGCCCGAGCGGCCAGCGCTCGTTGACGACGGCATCGAGATGTGGGGCTCAGAGGGCCTGCTGGACGGTTCGACGAACCTCGAGGACGCCCTCGGCGCCATCAAGGCCGCCGTGCCAGCAGACGGCTACCTTGCGGTGATGGCTTACCTCAACCGAGAGAGCCTCCCGGACCTACCCGCGATCCGTCGCGCTCTGGCCGCAGACGTAGCCAGGCCGGTGACGTTTGGATGGGGCCCCCGATTCCTTCACTCGACCGGGCAGCTTCACAAGGGTGGCGCCCCCGTCGGCGCGTTCCTGCAGATCACGGGGACCTTCGCTGACGACATGGAAATTCCTGGGCAACCGTTCACGTTCGGCCAGTTGGTGAACGCTCAAGCAGTGGGCGACGCACTTGTGCTCATGAACCACCATCGTCCCGTGTTGCGCCTCAATGCCTCGTCGCCGTCAGACGTGACCCGCATGATCTCAGCCCTGGGAGGCTAATCCAGTGGTCAACCCTCTGCGCGATCCCCGCGACCGCCGCCTACCCCGCATTGCCGGGTCGTGTGGCCTGGTGATGTTCGGTGTCACCGGCGACCTCGCGCGCAAGAAGCTCATGCCCGCCGTTTATGACCTCGCCAACCGTGGTCTGCTTCCGCCCGCATTCGCCCTCACGGGGTTCGCGCGCAGGGAGTGGGATAAGCAGGACTTCACGCAAGTGGTCTACGACTCCGTCAAGAAGTACGCGCGCACGCCGTGGCGCGAAGAGACGTGGGAGCAACTTTCGGCCGGAATCCGCTTTGTACAGGGGACTTTTGACGACCCGGAGGCCTTCGCAGAACTGCGTCGCACGGTCGAGGAACTCGATGCGGAGCGCGGCACGGGCGGGAATCACGCCTTCTACCTGTCCATCCCGCCGTCGGCGTTCCCACAAGTCATCACGCAGTTGCGGGACTCCGGCCTGTCTGACCCCAAAGAAAACACTTGGCGTCGCGTCGTCATCGAGAAGCCGTTTGGCGACAACCTCGAGACCGCGAACGAACTCAATGAAGTCGTCAGTGAGGTCTTTCCCCCCGACGCCGTGTTCCGCATCGACCACTACCTCGGCAAAGAGACGGTGCAGAACCTGCTTGCCTTGCGCTTCGCCAACCAGCTCTTCGAGCCGATCTGGAATTCGCAATACGTCGACCACGTGCAGATCACGATGGCAGAAGACATCGGCATCGGTGGCAGGGCCGGCTACTACGACGGAATCGGCGCTGCGCGCGACGTCATCCAGAACCACTTGCTGCAACTGCTCGCACTGACCGCCATGGAGGAGCCTGCTTCCTTCGGTGCCGCGGACTTGCGGGCCGAGAAGGAGAAGGTGCTCAGGGCGGTCACGCTTCCTGCCGACTTGGCACAAGGGACGGCGCGCGGGCAATACTCCGCGGGATGGCGCGGAGGCGAGCGGGTGGGCGGGTACCTCGAAGAAGACGGAATCGCTGGGGACTCGACGACCGAGACGTACGCGGCCATCAAGGTGGACATCCCCAACCGGCGCTGGAACGGCACGCCCTTCTACCTGCGTGCCGGAAAGCGTCTCGGACGTCGGGTGACCGAGATCGCGCTGGTCTTCAAGAAGGCGCCCTCTCCGTACTTCCAGCAGATCGAGGGCTCCGACGTGGGCACGAACGCCTTGGTCGTTCGCGTCCAACCGGACGAGGGCGTCACGCTCAAGTTTGGCTCCAAGGTGCCAGGAACCGCGATGGAGGTACGCGACGTCACGATGGACTTCGCCTACGGCAACGCGTTCACCGACGAGTCCCCTGAGGCATACGAGCGTCTCATCCTCGACGTGCTACTGGGCGACCCTCCCCTCTTCCCCCGACACGAGGAGGTCGCGCTATCGTGGCAGATTCTCGACCCCATCATCGAGTTCTGGGCGACTCAGGGTCAGCCAGAGCAGTACCGCTCGGGCACGTGGGGTCCTGGCGAAGCTGACCAGATGATGGCGCGCGATGGGCGCGTGTGGAGGCGGCCATGATTCTCGATCTTCCTGGGACGACCACGGTCGACATCAACGCGGAGTTGTTGCGGTTGCGCAAAGAAGGCGGCGTGATCACCCTCGGGCGCGTCATGACCCTCGTCATCGATGCCACAGACGCCGACGCCGAAGAGGCAATCAGCACGGCCAACGTGGCGTCGAGAGAGCACCCTTGCCGGATCGTCGTCCTGGCCCCCCAAGACGAGTCCGATGTGCTCGACGCTCAGATCAGGGTTGGCGGAGACGCGGGCGCCTCCGAGGTGGTCGTCTTGCGTCCACCGGTGACCGCCATGAAGCACGCCGACACCCTCATCACTCCCCTGTTGCTTCCCGACGCGCCAATTGTCGCCTGGTGGCCGGCCATCGTCCCTCTCGTGCCCTCAGCGGACGGGCTCGGAGCCATGGCCCAGCGCCGTATCACGGACACCAAGGGCTCGACCAACCCCGCAGCCGTGCTGTGTGCTCTGTCGGACGGCTACCGTGCGGGAGACACCGACCTAGCATGGACGCGTCTCACCCGCTGGCGCGCCCTGCTGGCCTCCGCGCTCGATCAGGTGAGCGACAGGCGCGTCACCAAGGCCCATCTGCACGGCGACGTCAATTCTCCCTCAATCTTGCTCTTTGGAGCCTGGCTACGTCGCACGCTGGGTTGCGACTTCGAGGCCACGTATGACCCTGAGGCCACCGGACTGGTGTCGGTGTGTCTCGACACCCCCGCCGGAGAGATTGGCATCCGCCGCCCGGACGGCCTCAACGCCACGCTGAGCCAGCCGGGCCAGCCAGACCACGTCATCACACTGCCGTCGCGCTCCCTCAGCGATTGCCTCGCGGAGGAACTGCGCCGCATGGACGACGACCCCGTCTATGGCGAGGCCTTGCACGAGATTGTGCACTGCTGATGCGCCACGTCGTCATCTATCCTGACCAGCAGGCAGTCGCCGATGCCACGGCGGCTCGCCTGGGCGTGGTGCTCACCGACACGATCGCCACGCGAGGCGTGGCGCACGTCGTGCTCACTGGCGGTAGCGTCGGCATCGGCCTGCTTGCCTCGCTCGGCGCTTCCCCGCTGTCCGGGATCATCGACTGGACGAGCGTCCACGTGTGGTGGGGCGACGAACGCTTCGTTGCCGCAGGCGATCCCGACCGCAACGAGGGTCAGGCCCAAGAGGCGCTGCTAAGGCACCTGCCGCTGCCGGAGGACAACATTCACCGCATGGGCAGTTCAGACGACTTCGCGACAGCGGAACAGGCGGCGGATGCGTACGCGCGGGAGATGGTGAGCCTGGGAAGCCCCGTGTGGGACGTGCTACTGCTCGGCATGGGGCCGGACGGGCACGTCGCGTCCCTGTTCCCCGGGCATCCGGTCTATGCCGCAGGAGCCTCGGCCGACGCGGTTGCGGTGCACGACTCCCCCAAGCCGCCGCTCACCCGAGTAAGCCTGAGCCTCGCGTCGATCAACCGCGCACGTGAGGTGTGGATCGTGGCAGCAGGCGCCTCCAAGGCCGACGCCGTCGCGCGCGGGCTCACAGGGGACCTTGACGTACCGGTTGCCGCCGTCGCGGGCACGGAGCGCACGATGTGGCTGCTCGATGCAGCGGCGTCAACCTCCGTCTAGCGGTTCCCGCGTCGACGCCCTAGTGCTTCTTTCCCATGAGCAAGTCACGACCCTCTGCCTGGACCGCCTCGGTGGCTGGCAGCTTGGCGCGAATGGTGCCGACGATCGCCTCGATGTCGAACTCATCCGGCTTCGAGTAGATCTGCTCGCCGTCCGCCGTGAACGTGAACACGCCCTTGCGGCCCGTCTTGAGCGTCACACCCTCGATGGCGTTGCCAAACTCTTCCAGCAGACGGGTCTGGGCTTCCGTGGCCCGCGGCAGATAGCCGCACGGCACGCAGTACTCAATCTCGATCAGCATGGTGAACCTCCGCTGGGGACAGCAACTCCCGACGCCAATCCATTCCCCCGCAACCGAGGCGCGGGGCGGAGACCCGAGAGACTACTCCGCGGCAACGAAGGCGCGGCGCGCGCGCAAAGCCTCGAGCGCCTCCTGCAAGAGCGCCTCGCCTTCTGCATCGCTGCGCCGTTCCTTCACGTACGCCAAGTGAGTCTTGTACGGCTCGTTGCGCAACGGCTCCGGCGGGTTGTCGGGGTCGAGCCCGCCCGGCAGTCCGCAACGGGGACAATCCCATTCGGCGGGAATCTCGCGGTCCTCGCCCGTCGCGAAACTCGGACGGGTGACGTGCCCGTTCGCGCAGTAGTAGGAGAAGATCTCGCGGGGCGCAGACTCGCCGCGCTCCGCCTCACCCAAAGGACCAGCACCGACGCGCGAGCCCCGAATTGCGTTACCACCTGCCATGGTGTCCTACCCCCTGCTTCTTTGCGTGGCTAGTTGGCGTACTTGGCGATCAGGCCAAGCAAGATGATCGACATTGCCCAAGTGATCGCCACGCCCCACGTGATGCGGGACAGATTGCGCTCACCCACCGCGGAGCTCTGAATCCCGGACGCGATCCCACCGCCAAACACATCGGTGATGCCGCCGCCGCGTCCGCGATGTATCAGCACCAGGCCGATCAACAGCACGTTGGTGGCAACAAGAATCACCCACAGGGACGTTGTCAAAATCTGCACAGTTCTCCTCGAACTTTCAAGTCGTTGGGACCAGGATACGCGACGCGGCAAGCCTTGAAGGGCGTCGGGCGCTGTGGACCCCGCCGCACGGCAACGCACGGCGGGGTATCAGGCGCTATCCGGTCACGTGCTCCTGGAAGCGCGCGATCTTTGCGAACTCCTCTGGGTCGAGGCTCGCACCGCCCACCAGGGCTCCGTCCACGTCCACCTCGGCCATGAGCTGGGCGATGGAACCGGACTTCACTGAACCGCCGTACAGCACCCGCACGCCATCGGCGAGCTCTGCGTCGTACAACTCGGCAAGACGGCCGCGGATCGCTCCACAGACCTCTTGAGCGTCTGCTGGGGTGGCAACTTCGCCTGTGCCGATGGCCCACACGGGCTCGTAGGCGATGACGACGTCCTTGGCCTTGTCTGCGGGCAGGTCCTTAAGGGCCCCGTCGACCTGCGCCAGCGTGTACGACACCTGGTCGCCTGCCTTGCGGATGTCCAGACCCTCTCCCACGCACACGATCGGGACGATGCCGTTGTCGAAGGCCGCCTTGGTCTTGGCGGCGACGACCTCATCGGTTTCTGCGTGGTACTGGCGGCGCTCGGAGTGTCCTACCGCGACAAAGTCGCAGCCGAGCTTGGCGAGCTGGCTGCCAGCCACCTCGCCCGTGTAGGCGCCTGAGACGTGCTCAGACACGTCCTGTGCGCCGTACTTGAGTTCCAGCTTGTCGGCGTCCACGAGCGTCTGCACTGAGCGCAGAGACGTGAAGGAAGCGAGCACTGCCACCTCAACGGCGGAGAAGTCGTGCTTGGCGTCGCGCAGCAGCCACGCGAGCTTCTGCACCGTGTGCGTCGCCTCAAGGTGGTCGAGGTTCAGCTTCCAGTTGCCTGCAATGAGCGGTGTGCGTGTCATGTATTAGCCCTCCAGCACGGCCAGACCCGGAAGGGTCTTGCCTTCGAGAAGTTCGAGCGACGCGCCGCCACCCGTAGAAATGTGTCCAAAGCCGGCCTCGTCAAAGCCGAGGATCCGGACCGCGGCGGCGGAGTCGCCACCGCCGACAACGGAGAAGCCGTCGGAGTCGATCATGGCCTGCGCGACCGCCTTGGTGCCGCCAGCGAACGCGTCGAACTCGAACACGCCCATGGGGCCGTTCCAGACGATCGTCTTGGCGTCCACAATCTTCGAGGCGAACAGCGTGGCTGAGTCGGGGCCGATGTCGAGACCCATGCGGTCGGCAGGAATGGCGTCGGCCGCGACTACGTCGTGCTCGGCGTCGGCGGCGAAACCGGCGGCCGCGACGATGTCGGTCGGCAAGACGATCTCGACTCCGTTCTCCTTGGCGGTGGCGAGGTAACCCTTCACGGTGTCGAGCTGGTCCTCTTCGAGAAGCGAACTGCCCACCTCGTAGCCCTGAGCCTTGAGGAAGGTAAACACCATGCCGCCGCCGATCAGCAGCCGGTCCGCCTTGGTGAGCAGATTGGCGATGACGCCCAACTTGTCCGACACCTTTGAACCGCCCAGCACCACGGCGTAGGGACGCGCGGGGTCGGTCACGGCCTTGCTGAGCGACTCGACCTCCTTCTGGACCAGCAACCCGGCGGCTGCGGGAAGCATCTTGGCGATGTCGTACACCGAAGCCTGCTTGCGGTGCACCACGCCGAATCCATCGGAGACAAACACGTCGGCGAGCGCGGCGAGTTCCCCGGCAAGGGCCTCGCGCTCGTCGTCGACCTTCGAGGTCTCACGGGCATCGAAGCGCACGTTCTCGAGCATGGCAACCTGGCCGGGCTCAAGCGCCGCTGCAGTGGCCTTGGCTGACTCGCCCACCAGGTCGGAGGCGAGAGACACGGGCTTGCCGAGCAACTCGGACAGTCGGGCAGCGGCGGGGGCAAGGGAGTACTTGTCCTCAGGAGCCCCCTTGGGACGGCCCAGGTGCGCCGTCACGATGACAGCGGCACCCGCCGCCAACAACTTCTCGATGGTGGGGACAGAGGCGCGCACGCGGCCGTCGTCCGTGATGGTGGTGCCGTCGAGCGGCACGTTGAGGTCAGAGCGGACCAACACCTTCTTGCCGGTGAGGTCGCCCAAGCTGTCAATCGTCTTCAGCATGTCTGTTCCTTACTGGTGACAGAAAAACGTCCGCACACGCATGTCGCGTGCACGGACGTTTCTCACGGGAATGTTAGAGGCGCTCGCCGACGTAAGACGTCAGCTTCACGAGGCTAGTGGAGTAGCCCCACTCGTTGTCGTACCAGGCGACGATCTTCACCATGTCGCCAGAAACCCTGGTCAACTTGGCGTCGAAGATGCTCTGGTTCGGGTTGCCCACGATGTCAGAGGAGACGATCTCGTCTTCTGTGTACTCGAGGGTGCCCGCCATGTCGCCTTCTGCTGCGGCCTTGACCGCGGCGTTGACCTCTTCAACGGTGACCTCGCGTGAGGCCGTGAAGGTCAGGTCGGTCGCGGATCCGGTGATGGTCGGAACGCGCATCGCGAAGCCGTCCAGCTTGCCCTTGAGCTCGGGGAGCACCAAGGCGACAGCCTTGGCGGCACCGGTCGAGGTGGGGACGATGTTCTGCGCGGCGGCACGTGCACGGCGCAGGTCCTTGTGGGGACCGTCCTGCAGGTTCTGGTCGCCGGTGTAGGCGTGGATCGTCGTCATCAGACCCTTTTCGATGCCGACGGCGTCGTTGAGGGCCTTGGCGACGGGCGCGAGGCAGTTGGTGGTGCAGGAGGCGTTCGAGATGATGTGCTGCGTGGTCGGGTCGTAGTCCGCGTGGTTCACGCCGACGACGAACGTGCCGTCTTCGTTCTTCGCGGGGGCCGAAATGATGACCTTCTTGGCACCCGCGTCGATGTGGGCCTTCGCCTTGGTCGCGTCGGTGAAGAATCCGGTGGACTCGATCACGATGTCTGCGCCGAGGTCTGCCCAAGGCAGGTTTGCTGGGTCGCGCTCTGCGAGGGCGCGGATGGCCTTGCCGTCAACGATGATGTTCTCGTCGTCGTACGTCACCGTGGCCGGGAGAACACCCAGAACGGTGTCGTACTTGAGCAGGTGTGCAAGCGTCTTGATGTCGGTGAGGTCATTGACGCCCACGATCTCGATGTCAGCGCCCGACGCCACGACGGCGCGGTAGAAGTTTCGTCCAATGCGGCCGAAGCCGTTGATTCCGACCTTGATGGTCACTTTCTCTCCTCGGTTCGCGCATCGTGGCGCGTTTGGGGATCTGGGGCTGCGCACTGTTGCGCGGGGCGCCGCCAGGGCGGGCCACTACAGCCAGCCTACTACCAACGATGCGCCAATTGCGCGCGACAAAGGTCCCTCACAGGGGCTTGTCCGACGTGCGCGGCGCACTACTCGTAGCGCAGCAATTCTTGGTTGATTCCCGCCTCTGTGTCGGGAATGCCGAGATCCTTTGCCTTCTTGTCCGCGGTCGCCAGTAGTCGCCGAATCCTGCCTGCTACGGCATCCTTCGTCAACGGCGGAGTCGCGAGGCGACCAAGCTCCTCGAGCGACGCGTCTCGGTGTGCCATCCGCAACGTGCCCGCCTCCCGAAGGTGCTCTGGAACCTCGTCGGCGAGAATCTCAAACGCCCTTTCGACTCGCGCCGATGCCGCCACAGCGGCCTGGGCGGAGCGGCGCAGGTTGGCGTCGTCAAAGTTGGCGAGTCGATTCGCCGTGCCGCGCACCTCACGCCGGGTGCGCTTGTTCTCCCACTCCAACACCGAGTCATGCGCTCCGAGTCGTGCCAGCAGCCCAGAGATGGCGTCGCCATCTCGAATGACGACCCTGTCCACACCGCGCACCTCGCGAGACTTCGCAGTGATGCCAAGCCTCCTGGCTGCGCCCACGAGCGCCAGAGCCGCCTCTGGCCCTGGCGACGTCACTTCGAGGCTCGCCGACCGGCCGGGCTCCGTGAGCGATCCATGCGCAAGGAAGGCACCCCTCCACGCCGCGACCGTGTCCTCGACCGAACCGCCCACCACCTGCGGGGGAAGTCCCCGCACGGGCCGTCCCCTGTGGTCGAGGAGTCCTGTTTGGCGGGCGAGCGACTCACCCTCCTTCACTACGCGGACCACGTAGCGATTCCCCCTCTTCAGGGCGCCGCCTGACACCACGATGATCTCTGAACCGAGGTTGTACACCTCGTGGATGAACGTCCGCAAGCGCCGCGCGGACGCGGCAGTGTCCAACTCCGCCTCGATGACAATGCGGCCGGACACAATGTGCAGTCCGCCAGCAAATCTGAGGGTGGTGGCGATCTCCGCCTTGCGAGACGAGATCCGCTCGACGGCGACACGCGCCAGTTCGTCCTTCACCTGTGCCGTGAGCGCCATGTCGCCTATCCTGCCATCTCGACGCCACCGACTCAGGCCGAAAGGCCTCCAAGAGCATGAGAATAGGCCTGCGTGAGCCTGGCGACATCGTGACGATCGAGCGCATCGTCGCGCTTCATGTCGTGTACGACGAGCCGCGATCCCCAGTTCTCGATCTCCGCCACAAGCTCTCCGTCGCGCCCGTGCGACGTATCGGCGAGGACCACGGCGGGTCTGAATGCGGGTTCAAGCCGCCTCAGAGCCCGAATGTCGTCGACACGGTAGGAACCCTCGGTTTCTGCATCGACGTACGCGATGTTGAGCGTCAGCACCGTGCGGGGGCCAGCCTCGACGAGTGCCCGTGCCACCGGCCCCACCAAGAAGTGCACCAGGACCGACGTGTACCAGGAGCCGGGTCCAAGGACGACGCCGGCGGCACCGGCGATCGCGTCAAGCGTGACCTGCGGTACTCGGGGTTGCGCTGGCTCGATGCTCAGTCCTGAGACGCGGCCTGCCGCCGTCGCCACCGCGACTTGCCCGCGCGCCACCGAACTCACGTGCCCGCCGTCCACGCGAGCTGAGATCTGCAGCGGCTCCTCGGCAAGGGGTAACACCCTTCCTTGCGCGTGGAGCAGTCTTGCCACCCAGTCCAGTCCCTCCACCACATCGCCTGTGCGCTCCCACAACGCCGCGATCAGCAGATTCCCCAACGCGTGCCCATCGAGCGGGCCCGCCGTGGAGAACCGCGTCTGCAAGACGTCGCGCCACGTCCGCCCCCACTCTCCGTCCTCACACAGGGCGCTCAACGCCATGCGCAAGTCTCCCGGTGGCACGATGCCCATCTCTTCGCGCAGCCTCCCAGACGAGCCGCCGTCGTCCGCGACGGTGACGATCGCGGTCAGGTCGTCCGTCACGTGGCGCAAAGCGCTGAGGCTCGCGTGCAGTCCGTGCCCGCCGCCCAGTGCGACGACCGATGCAGGCCTCACTCCGTTGGCCGATCCCTGTGCGTGACCCTGACCTCGCTACGGTTCACGCGCAAGCGCTTGCCGATCTCCTCTGCGATGGCTACCGAGCGATGCTTGCCACCCGTACAAC
Source organism: Demequina sp. (assembly GCF_016278775.1). Lineage (GTDB taxonomy): Bacteria > Actinomycetota > Actinomycetes > Actinomycetales > Demequinaceae > Demequina. Next base: position 109,901 of record NZ_JADQBF010000013.1, read on the forward strand.
CGATCGCGACTGTGACCGAGTGTTTGTCGTGCGCCCTGTACAAGGACAGCACTGACTCGAGCATCCCGGTGTAATTGTCGAGAAACTGTGCGGCCCCGTCCGACTTCAAGACGTGATCCCTGACGGCATCGTCCAGTCCCGTCAGGGCACGCAACGCGGGCACCCAGTGTGGATTCGGCAGGAACCTGACGTCCGCGACAAAGTCCGCATCCGACGGCAAGCCGTTGCGGAACCCAAACGACACAATGTTGACGGACAGTGGCTGGTCCGTGTGGCCCACCTCGATTGTGATGGCGTCGCGGAGTTCGTGGACATTGAGATCGCTCGTGTCGATGACCACATCGGCGCGGTCCCTGAGGGCCTCGACAAGCACTCGCTCCCGCCCGATCCCCTCTAGCAGGGTGCCGTCACGCTGCAGGGGGTGGGGACGGCGCGCCTCCTCGAAACGTCGCACAAGCGCGTTGTCGGACGCGTCCAAGAAGATGAGCCGCACATCGATCCCGCGCGTCGCGAGGTCGTCGAGCACCGCCTCCACGTCTTGAAAGAAGTTTCCGCCCCTCACGTCAACCACCACGGCGAGGCGATCCTGGGGATCCCGACCCACCATCGTCACGAGACCACCCAGCAATTGGGGAGGCAGGTTGTCAACGACGTACCAGCCGAGGTCTCCCAGTGCTGCGGCCGCGCGCGTGCGGCCAGCACCTGACATCCCCGTCAGAATCATTACCTCAGGGGCTACCGCAGGGGCGTCGAACTCTGGCTTGGGGATGCCTGAGGGGTACGTGACCGGTTCAGCCTCTTCCGTCATGGCTCCAGAATGCCACTGTCTCCCCGCAGACTCGCGTGAATCGCGCGGGCCGTCGCGTCTCCGATTCCGGGAACGCGCGCGATCTGTTCGACCGAGGCCTCCTTGAGAGCCGGCACCGAGCCAAAATGCCTGATGACCGCCTTTGCCCGGGTGGGGCCGACGCCCGCCACGTCGTCAAGTGCCGACGCCTTCATGGCTTTGCCTCTCTTGGCCCGGTGGTGCCGAATCGCGAACCTATGCGCCTCATCGCGCACCCGTTGCAACAGGTAGAGGGCCTCGGAACCGCGCGGCAAGATGGCTGGGAATTCCTCACCCGAGATCCACACCTCTTCGAGTCTCTTGGCCAACCCCACCACGGGAATGTGCGCCACGCCCACCTCGTCCATGGCGCGACGCGCGGCCGCCACTTGAGGAGGCCCACCGTCGACCACCACAAGTTGAGGCGGGTACGCGAACCGCGCGCTCTCGCGCTCCTGCGGAGGCAACTGCACCTCTTCGAGGTAGCGTGCGAACCGCCGTGTCAGCACCTGACTCATGGCCGCGGTGTCGTCCAAGGTATCGGCAACAGAGAACTGCCGATACTCCTTCTTGCGCGGCAGGGCGTCCTCGAACACCACCATTGACCCCACCTGGTTGGTGCCCTGAGTGTGCGAGATGTCGTAGCACTCGATGCGCAAGGGCGCCTCGTCCAGCCCGAGGTGCTCCTGAAGGTCGCGCAAGGCCTCCGAGCGCGTCGTGAGGTCCGACGCCCTCTTGAGACGATGCTGGTCGAGCACCTGCTGGGCATTCCGCTTGCCGGACTCGGCAAGTTCGGCCTTCTTGCCACGCGACGGCACCTTGATGCTTACCCCACTGCCGCGCACCCCGCGCAAGTACTCGCGAAGCGCGTCCGCCTCTGATGGCTCCGCCGGAACCAAGATCTCTGGAGGCACGGAGTCAGCCCTGGTGTAGGCCTCCTGAAGCAACGCCGCCACCATCTGTTCCACCGCAAGCGGCTCCGGCTTGTCGACCACCCACCCCCGCTCACCGGTGATACGTCCGTCGCGCACGTAGAACACGTGCGCCGCGGCCTCCCACTCGTCGTCAATCAGACTGAAGACGTCAACATCCACGCCTTGGGACAGCACCATGGCGTTGCGCTCAAGCACGCTCGTTAGCGCACGCAGCCGGTCTCTGGCTCTCGCTGCCACCTCGAAGTCCTCGCGATCCGCGGCGCCCTCCATCGTGCGCGTCAGCTCTCTGATGAGGGGTTTTGCGTCGCCCGCAAGGACTTGGCACACCTTGTCGGCCAGCTCCCGGTGCTCTTGCTCGCTCACCTTGCCCACGCACGGCGCCGCGCACTTGTCGATGTAGCCGAGCAGGCAGGGGCGCCCTTGCCGCTCCGCCTTGCGTAGCACAGCTGGCGCGCACGTTCTCACGGGCAGAACTGTGAGGAGTGTGTCAACCGTCTCGCGGATCGCCCAAGCCCTTGCGTAGGGACCGAAGTACCGGACCCCCTTCTTCCGGTCCCCTCGCATGACCTGCATGCGCGGGTACTTCTCGTTCATGGTCACTGCCAGGAACGGGTAGGACTTGTCGTCCTTGAAGACCACGTTGAAACGCGGGTCAAACTCCTTGATCCAGGTGTGTTCAAGGACCAGCGCCTCGACCTCGTTGCGCACGATGGTCCACTCAACCGACGCTGCAGTCGTCACCATGAGGCGCGTACGGGGATGGAGCGCGTTCAGCGGCTGAAAGTAGTTGCTCAGACGGGATCGCAGGTTCTTCGCCTTGCCGACATACACGACCCGGCCGTGGGGGTCGCGGAATCGGTACACGCCTGGCGCCGTGGGGATGGAGCCAGGCGCAGGGCGGTATTCGGAGGGGTCCGGCACGATGACAGCCTAGGCGGGCGCGGCCACCTGGGCGTGGACGCCCAGCACATCGGCCAGGAATCTGCCCGTGTGTGAGTCGGGGTGCTCGGCAACCTCTTCTGGAGTTCCCTCGGCCACCACTCCCCCGCCGCCCGAGCCTCCCTCTGGGCCCATATCGAGAATCCAGTCCGCGGACTTGATGACATCGAGATTGTGTTCGATCACGATGACGGTATTGCCCTTATCCACGAGGCCCTGGAGCACGCTCATAAGCTTCTTGACGTCTTCGAAGTGCAGGCCAGTGGTGGGCTCGTCGAGCACGTAGATGGTGCGACCAGTGGAGCGGCGCTGCAACTCCGAAGCAAGCTTCACGCGTTGCGCCTCCCCACCTGACAACGTGGGTGCTGGCTGCCCGAGTCGTACGTATCCCAAGCCCACGTCGACGAGCGTCGACAGGTGTCGGGAGATGGCCGGGATCGCCTCGAAAAACCCTGCGGCCTCCTCGATCGGCATGTGGAGCACGTCGGCGACATTCTTACCCTTGAAGTGCACTTCGAGAGTCTCTCTGTTGTACCGCGCTCCCTTGCACACCTCGCACATGACGTACACGTCTGGCAAGAAATTCATCTCGATCTTCAGCGTGCCGTCACCGGAGCAGGACTCGCACCTGCCGCCCTTGACGTTGAACGAGAAGCGGCCGGGACCATACCCCCTCATCTTGGCCTCTTGGGTTTCCGCGAAGAGTTTGCGGACCTTGTCCCACACGCCGGTGTAGGTGGCGGGGTTGGATCGCGGAGTGCGCCCGATGGGCCCCTGGTCGACGTGGACGATCTTGTCCAACTGATCCGTGCCCTCGATGCGGGTATGCCTTCCGGGTACTTGCCGAGCACCGTTCAGTTCGTTGGCTAGTGCCGTGTACAGGATGGTGTTGACCAGCGTCGACTTGCCTGACCCTGACACTCCCGTCACCGCCGTGAGGACACCCAAGGGGATCGACACGTCGATGTCGTGGAGGTTGTGTTCCCTGGCGCCCACCACGGTGATCTTGCGGGTGAAGTCGGCGATGCGACGATGCCCTGGCACGGGGATGCTCCGCCGTCCAGAGACGTATGCCCCCGTGATTGACTGCTCGTTGGTCAAGAGGTCGGCGTAGGTGCCAGAGTGCACGACTTCACCGCCGTGTTCGCCTGCCCCCGGCCCGATGTCGACCACCCAGTCGGCCGTGCGAATCGTGTCTTCGTCATGCTCGACCACAATGAGGGTGTTGCCCAGGTCACGCAACCGGGTCAGGGTCTCGATGAGTCTCCTGTTGTCGCGCTGGTGCAAACCGATGCTGGGCTCGTCAAGCACGTAGAGCACGCCCACCAACCCCGAACCGATCTGGGTTGCGAGCCGAATGCGTTGCGCCTCACCCCCCGACAGCGTGCCGGCGGCCCGCGCCAAGGTGAGGTAATCCAATCCCACGTCAAGCAAGAAGCCGAGCCGGGCGTCGATCTCCTTGAGAACCTGCGTCGCGATGTGCAGCGCCCGTTCATCCCATGCCACGTCCCCCAGGAAGCCTCTCGCGTCGCGAATCGAGAGCTCACACACTTCGGCGATCGACTTGTCGCCGATCGTGACTGCGAGCACCTCCGGCTTGAGCCGCGCGCCATGGCACACATGGCACGGCACCTCGCGCATGTACTGCTCGTACTTCTCACGGGAGTAATCGGACTCCGTTTGGCTGTGAAGCCTCTCGAGCCAGGTGATAGCGCCCTCAAACCCGGTGGTGTACTGGCGTTCGCGCCCGTAGCGGTTGCGGAAGCGCACGTGGACCTCATAGTCCTTGCCCACCAGCAAGGAGTCTCGCGTCGCCTGCGGAAGGCTTTCGAAGGGCGTGTTCATGGAGAAGCCCATGTCGTCGGCGAGCGCTCGCACCATGCGGCCGAAGTAGTCGGACGCCATCGACTCCCACGGCGCGATTGCTCCCTGCGCGAGCGACTTGCTCGGGTCGGGAACCACAAGATCGGGGTCGACCTCTAGTCGCACGCCGATGCCAGTGCACTCCGGGCACGCGCCGTACGGAGCGTTGAACGAGAAGGTGCGCGGTTCCATCTCTTCGAGGGTGAGAACGTGGTCATTGGGGCAGGCACGCTTCTCTGAGTACCGACGCGCGGGAGCGTCGCCGTCGACGGGATCGATGATCACGAGGCCGTCTGCAAGCTTCAGTGCCGTTTCCACGGAGTCTGCGAGCCGTTGACGCACGCCCTCCCGAGCCACGAGGCGGTCAATGACCACCTCGATGGTGTGCTTGAGCTTCTTCTCCAGAACTGGCGGGTCGCTCAACTGAACCGACTCGCCGTCGACCCTGGCGCGTGCGAAGCCTTGCTGTTGCAGGTCCGCAAAGAGGTCGGCGTACTCGCCCTTGCGGCCCCTGACCATGGGAGCGAGCACCTGGTACCGCGTGCCCTCTGGTAGCGCGAGAACCGAATCAACAATCTGCTGAGCCGTTTGGGACTTCACCTCCTCACCGCACACGGGACAGTGGGCCACTCCCACGCGTGCGAAGAGGAGTCGCAAGTAGTCATAGACCTCTGTGATGGTGCCGACGGTGGACCTGGGGTTCCTATTGGTCGACTTCTGATCGATCGAGACCGCCGGGGACAGGCCCTCGATGAAGTCCACATCCGGCTTGTCCATCTGGCCCAGGAACTGGCGCGCATAGGCGCTCAACGACTCCACGTAGCGGCGTTGGCCTTCCGCGAAGATCGTGTCGAATGCGAGCGATGACTTGCCGGAACCGGAGAGCCCTGAGAACACGATGAGGGCATCGCGCGGAAGTTCGACGTCCACTCCCTTGAGGTTGTGTTCGCGCGCCCCACGCACTATGAGTTTGTCGTTCACAACGCCACCCTACGTGAAGTCTGTCGAACATGTGTTCGAATCGCCGTCAATGCCCGAACTGGGACAACAGTCACGAGCCGCGTCCTGTTCCAACCGACCAGAATGGTCTCATGTCTTTGTGGATCATCCATTACACGTATGACACGCGGGACTCGTTGCGCGCCGAGACCCTTGACGAGCACTTGTGGTACCTCGCTGGGCTCGCCGACGCTGGCGCGATGATCGCATACGGCAAGTACGACGACGAGGCCGAGCCGGGCGCGCTCCTCATCGCTTCGGCGCCCACCAAACACCACGCAAGAGACCTGGTAGCGGAGGATCCGTTTGTCATCGTGGGAGCCGTCGCAGACATCAGTATTCGTCCGTGGGACGGGCACCTGGGACCGTGGTGGAAGAACAGGAAGTCGCCTCCGATTGAACGGTCCAAGCGTGGAGACCTAGACGCGAGGTCGCGCGCACGACGAGCGCCCTAACCCGCCTGCATCATCTGGCGCAGTTCCTTCTTGAGTTCAGCGATTTCGTCGCGAAGTCGCGCCGCCAACTCAAAGTGCAACTCCGCTGCGGCGCCCCGCATCTGCGCTGACAATTCCTCGACGAGGGCCGCGAGGTCTTGCGCCGGTCGGCCAGCGCTCGCCGCGGCCTTCGCCGCTGCCGCCCCTTTGGTGTCCTTGTCGACCTGACGCAACGTGGCTACAGTGTCGGCCTCCTCGCGCGCGAGCATCTCCGTGATGTCGCTGATCTTCTTGCGCAATGGAGTTGGATCGATCCCTCTCTCGGTGTTGTACGCCACCTGCTTCTCGCGGCGGCGGTTGGTCTCGTCGATAGCTGCTGCCATCGAGTCCGTCACCGTGTCGGCGTACATGTGAACTTCGCCTGATACGTTGCGTGCAGCGCGGCCGATGGTCTGGATGAGCGACGTTCCTGACCTGAGGAAGCCTTCCTTGTCCGCGTCCAGGATGCTCACCAGCGAGACTTCAGGGAGGTCGAGACCCTCGCGAAGCAGGTTGATGCCGACCAGCACATCGAACCTGCCCATGCGCAGGTCTCTCAGCAGTTCCACTCGCCGCAGAGTGTCCACATCCGAGTGCAAGTACTCCACCCGCACGTCCCTCTCCGAGATGTACTCGGTGAGGTCTTCCGCCATCTTCTTGGTCAGTGTTGTCACGAGGATGCGCTCGTTTTTCTCGACGCGCGCGCGGATCTCGTGAAGAAGATCGTCGATCTGGCCCTCTGTCGGCTTGACGACGATCTGCGGGTCCACCAGCCCGGTGGGTCGAATGATCTGCTCGACCACACCGTCGGCCTTGCCCAGCTCATACTTGCCAGGCGTGGCCGAGAGGTACACCGTCTGCTTGATGCGCTCCTGGAACTCGTCCCACCGCAGTGGCCGGTTGTCGAGGGCGGAGGGCAGGCGGAATCCGTGGTCCACGAGCGTGCGCTTGCGGGAGGCGTCGCCCTCGTACATGGCACCGATCTGCGACACCGTCACGTGGCTCTCGTCGATGACCAGCAGGAAGTCGTCTGGAAAGTAGTCCAACAACGTGTGCGGAGGCGTGCCTGGCTCGCGTTGTTCGATGTGCCGCGAGTAGTTCTCGATGCCGCTGCAGGTGCCCACTGAACGCATCATCTCCAGGTCAAACGTGGTGCGCATCTTGAGTCGTTGCGCCTCGAGCAACTTGTTCTGGCGCTCCAGCTCCTCGAGACGCTCGCCCAACTCCTGCTCAATGGTCGAGATGGCCTTGTTCATGCGCTGTTCGCTCGCCACATAGTGCGACGCAGGGAAGATGTGAACTTGATCCCGACTGGCGACCACCTGTCCTGTGAGGGGATGCAGGGTGTACAGCGCCTCAACCTCGTCGCCAAACATCTCGATGCGGATGGCGAGTTCTTCGTACACGGGGATGATCTCGACAGTGTCGCCGCGCACCCTGAAGGTGCCGCGCGTGAACGCCAGGTCGTTGCGCGCGTACTGCATCTGTACAAACTCCCGTAGCAGCGCGTCGCGCGGCAGCACGTCTCCTACCTGCAGGCTGACCATCCCCTGGATGTACTCCTCTGGGGTTCCCAGTCCATAGATGCACGACACGGAGGACACGACAATCACGTCGCGCCTGGTTAGCAAGGAGTTGGTCGCGGAGTATCGCAGCCTCTCCACCTCCTCGTTGATCGAGGAGTCCTTCTCAATGAAGGTGTCGGTCTGCGGAACGTACGCCTCTGGCTGGTAGTAGTCGTAGTAGCTCACAAAGTACTCGACCGCGTTGTGCGGCATGAGGTCCCTGAACTCGTTCGCCAACTGGGCCGCGAGGGTCTTGTTGTGGGCCATCACCAAGGTAGGCCGCTGCAGGCGCTCGATGAGCCAAGCCGTGGTGGCCGACTTTCCGGTTCCGGTAGCGCCCAGCAGCACAACGTCCGGCTCCCCCGCCTGGATTCTCGTGGCCAGATCCTCAATCGCCGCAGGCTGGTCGCCGGAAGGCTTGTACTCAGAAACCACCTGGAACGGGTTCTGCGCGCGGCGCAAGTCTGACGTCATGCCTCAACGGTAACGCCGCGGTCTGACAAGCAGCCCAGTCACGGCAAGTGGCTCGACCAGAACTCGTCCACCTGGTCCCGCAAGTGCTCCACGCTTCCCGAACCGTCCAAGGCCACATCGCACGCGGCCGCGCGCTCGTCATCGGAAGCCTGCGCCAGAATGCGGTCCATCGCCTGCTCGTGGGTCAGCCCGCGAAGCTGCTGAAGGCGTCCGACGCGCACGCTGAGCGGCGCCGTCACGCACACGACAATGTCAAAGTCTCCACCTTGGCCGGTCTCGACCAACAACGGGATATCGTGCACCACGACCTCGACACCCTCACCGCGTGCCTGACGGTCAGCCGCGCTCGCCGCCGCACGGACATAAGGATGGATGATCTCTTCGAGGCGCACTCGCGCCTGATCGTCAGCGAAGACGATGTCGGCCAAGAGCGTTCGGTCGAGCACCCCACCCTTGACGACGCGGTCGCCAAACTCACCCACAATGTCGACGAGAGCAGCAGACCCTGGCTCCACGACGCGACGCGCGAGGTGGTCGTGATCAATGACGCGTGCCCCGAGTTCAGCGAATCGCTCCGCCGCCGTGGACTTACCTGCAGCGATTCCGCCCGTCAACCCAATGCGTAGCACTGGCAAAGGCTGTCACGGAACGACAGCCCGCGCAAGACAGAGATCGCCAAGCGCCCGCTCAACGACGTGGGGCCCCTGACCTTGCGGTCAGGGGCCCCACGATCGTGATGTGTTGGCTAGTTGCCTGTGAGCTTCTCGCGAAGCGCGGCCAAGCGCTCGTCAGAGGCAAGCGTGCCAGCGTCGGGCGTCTCTTCGTCATGAGACGAGTAGGACGTTGCTCCGCCACTCTCGTCCCCACGAGCGCGCTTGCGGGGCGCGACCGCCTCCGTGACCTCGGCCTCGGCCGCCTGAGCGTCCTGCTTGGCCACAAACGCCTTGTGAGCCTCCCAGCGCTCGTGCGCCTTCGCGTACTCGGCCTCCCAGGCCTCGCGCTGCGCGTCGAAGCCCTCTTGCCACTCCTGAGTCTCTGCGTCGAAGCCCTCTGGGTACTTGTAGTTGCCTGCCTCGTCGTACTCGGCGGTCATGCCATACAGCGCGGGATCGAAGTCCTCGCCCGCGGGGTCGACACCCTCGTTGGCCTGCTTGATGGACAGCGAGATGCGACGGCGCTCGAGGTCGATGTCAATGATCTTGACGAACACCTCTTCTTCCGCCTGAACGACCTGCTCTGGCAGTTCGACGTGACGTACCGCGAGTTCCGAGATGTGAACCAAGCCCTCGATACCGTCATACACACGCACGAATGCGCCGAACGGGACGAGCTTGGTGACCTTGCCAGGCACAATCTGGCCGATGGCGTGGGTGCGGGCGTAGACGGCCCACGGGTCCTCCTGCGTGGCCTTGAGCGACAGCGAGACACGCTCGCGGTCCATGTCGATGTCGAGCACCTCGACCTCGACCTCTTGACCAACGGTGACGACCTCGTTCGGGTGGTCGATGTGCTTCCACGACAGTTCTGAGACGTGCACGAGGCCGTCCACTCCGCCCAGGTCGACAAAGGCACCGAAGTTGACGATCGAGGACACGACGCCCTTGCGGACCTGTCCGGAAGCGAGCGCGGTGAGGAACGACGAACGCACCTCGGACTGCGTCTGCTCAAGGAAGGCGCGGCGAGACAGGACCACGTTGTTGCGGTTCTTGTCGAGTTCGATGATCTTGGCCTCGATCTGCTGGCCGATGTACGGGCCGAGGTCGCGCACACGACGCATCTCAACGAGCGAAGCGGGCAGGAAGCCGCGCAGGCCGATGTCCACGATGAGGCCACCCTTGACGACCTCGATGACCGAGCCGGTGACGACGCCGTCCTCTTCCTTGATCTTCTCGATCGAACCCCACGCCCGCTCGTACTGCGCGCGCTTCTTCGACAGGATCAGGCGGCCTTCTTTGTCCTCTTTGGTGAGGACAAGGGCCTCGACGGTGTCGCCGACGTTGACCACCTCGTCGGGGTCGGCATCGTGACGAATGGAGAGCTCGCGGGCGGGAATCACGCCTTCGGTCTTGTAGCCGATGTCGAGGAGAACCTCGTCACGGTCGACCTTGACGATGACGCCTTCTACAAGATCGCCGTCGTCGAAGTTCTTGATAGTCGCGTCTACAGCGGCGAGGAAGTCTTCGCTCGAGCCGATGTCATTGACTGCGATCTGGGTGGTCTCGGGGGTGGATACGGACATAGAAGGAGTGACTCCGGTGGTCAGTGATTCGTTGATGGGTGGGCAGGCCAATACGCAGGGCGCACTGAGCCACCGATCAGCCTACCGCCCGCCTGTCACCTGCACAAACGCGCGAAGGGACCGACGAGACACAATTCTGCAACGATCTGCTGCACCCTGCTACAAACCCCAAGCGGCCTCGAGCAGCTCCTTGGGAACCCACTTGGTCTTGCCCATCATCACACTGAAGTCTTCCAGCACGATGTGCTCGCCCTGAAGTGCCGTGAACTTGCCCGTCTCGCCCGCCACGATGGCGTCGATCGCCGCGATGCCGAACCGGGTGCCCAGCAGCCGGTCGGCGGCCGTGGGAATGCCACCGCGTTGCGTGTAGCCCAGCACGGTGAGGCGCGTCGGGAAGCCGGTGAGTTCCTCGATTGCCTTGGTCACTTCGTGCCCCATCGAGCCCGCGATGGGGTTTCCCTTCGCGTCGATGGTGGGGTTGCCATTCCAGTTCGAGCCTTCTGCAGGAATGGCGCCCTCGGCAACAGCGACGATGGAGAAGTTCTTGTAGCGATGGCGGTGGCGGATCTTCTTGGCGATCGTCTCGATGTCAAAAGGCTCCTCCGGAGCCAGGATGATGTCGGCGCCGCCCGCCATGCCGGCCGTCACTGCGATCCAACCGGAATGGCGCCCCATCAGTTCGACGACCATGACGCGGTTGTGCGACTCCGCGGTGGAGTGCAGCCGGTCGATAGCCTCGGTAGCCACCGTCACTGCCGTGTCGAAACCTATCGAGGAATCGGTGCCCACCACGTCGTTGTCGATCGTCTTGGGAATGCCGATAACGGGTACGCCCGTCGCCTGCGACACCTTCCCTGCGGCCTTGAGAGTTCCGTCGCCGCCGATGCAGATCAGCCCGTCGAGCTTCTCGTTCGTGACCGTCTCTTGCACGGCCTCCATGCCACCGTCGACCTTGTGGGGGTGGCAGCGGGCGGTGCCGAGCATCGTGCCTCCGACCACCAGGATCCCCGAGACATCATCGCGGGTGAGGGGCCGGGCGTCGCCGTCGATGACGCCTCGCCACCCGTTGCGGAAGCCGACGATGGAACACCCGTGCTCCGAGGTGCCTCGCTTGACCACAGCACGAATTGCTGCGTTGAGGCCGGGACAGTCGCCCCCACCGGTAAGGACTCCAATGCGCATGAGGCAACCCTAACGGGTGTCAGTGCCCCGCAACGCGCCAATTGGTCCCACGGCCCACGTTGACGTCGAGTGGTAGGGAAAGGGATCCTGCACCCGCCATCTCCTCGCGAAGAATGGCCTCCACGTCGTCGGCCTCGCCGGGGGCGGCCTCGATCACCAACTCGTCGTGCACCTGCAGAATCTGACGTGACCGGAGGCCCTCCGCCGCCAGCCGTTGGTCCACGGCCAGCATGGCGCGCTTGATGAGGTCTGCGGCGCTCCCCTGAATCGGCGCGTTGAGGGCCATGCGTTCGGCCATGTCCCGACGCTGCTTGTTCGGTGAAGTGAGGTCGGGCAGGTACCGGCGGCGGCCAAAAATCGTTTCGGTGTAGCCGTCGGCAGTGGCCTGCTTGACCACGCCGGTCAGGTAGGAGCGCACCGATCCGAACCGCGCGAAGTAGTCATCCATGAGGGCCTGTGCCTCGCCCACCGCGAGTCCCAACTGCCTCGCCAACCCAAACGCAGACAATCCGTATGCCAGCCCATACGACATGGCCTTGATCTGGGACCTCATCTCGGGCGTGACGCCCTCGGGGGGCACACCGAACACGCGGGAGCCCACGAAGCGGTGGAGGTCCTCCCCTGCCCTAAACGCGTCGATCAGGGCCTGGTCTCCGCTCAGGTGCGCCATGATCCGCATCTCGATCTGGCTGTAGTCGGCCGTCACCAGCGTCTCGTATCCATCGCCGACCACGAAGGCCTCGCGGATCCGGTGGCCTTCGTCAGTGCGGATCGGGATGTTCTGCAGGTTCGGATCGCGAGACGACAGCCGCCCGGTGGAGGCGACCGTCTGGGAAAACGTGGTGTGGATGCGCCCATCCTCGCGCACGGCGTCCCTCAAGGTCTGGATGATCTGAGCGAGCTTGGTCGCATCACGGTGCGCCAGCAGTGCCTCGAGGAACGGATGGGGGTACTTCTCGTAGAGATCGGCGAGCGATGCCGCGTCTGTGGTGTACCCGGTCTTGATCTTCTTGGTCTTTGGCATGCCGAGTTGATCGAAAAGCACCTCTTGGAGCTGCTTGGGGGAACCGAGATTCACGGTCGAGCCGATGGAGCTATGCGCGTTGTCCGCGGCGAGTTCCGCGCGCTTCAGCGCCGCGGAGGAAAGCTCCTCAAGGTGACCGCCATCGACGGCGACCCCCGCGGATTCCATGCCCCACAGTGTCTGAACCAAAGGGATTTCCATGTCGCGGTACAGGCCGGTCATGTGCCGATCTTCGACGTCAGCCCGCAAGACGGGGGCCAGGCGCGCCACCAGCAGGGCCTGCCTGGCCGACTCTTCTACCTCCGATGAGCCGAGCCCCAACTCGAGTTGGCCGGAGGCCGCCTCCACTGGACGCACACCGAGATACCGCTCCGCCACGTCGGCCAGCTCGAGTCTGCCCTGTGCGGGGTTGGCCAGATACGCGGCCAACTGAGTGTCGTCGGCGACGCCGCTCAGAGTGAAACCCCGCGACGCCAAGGCGTGGAGCGCACTCTTCGCGCCGTGGAAGACCTTGGAGACCGAGGAGTCCGCCAACCACCGCCCGAGCGCCGCGTCTCCCGCCTCGTCGAGAGACCCGAGGTCGAGACCCCACGCCCCTGACTCCGTCGCGACGCCGAGCGCCCAGGCGTCACCCGTCCCACCCCACAGGTGCAGTGCCACCGTTCCGGTGAGTGCCACGACGTCCGCCACTGCGGCGGGCGCATGCACTGGCGTCTCGTCAGGCGCGGCCTGCTGGGACGCGTCATCCGAGTCGTTCGCCGGCGTCAGCGCAAGCAACCGGGCCCTCAATCCGCGGAACTGCAACGCGTCGCACACCTCGTGCACAGCTGCGGCATCGGCGCCCTTGAGGCGGAGCTCGTCGAGAGACTTCTCCACCTCAAGGTCGGTGAGCAAGTGGTTGAGTTCGCGGTTCAGACGCACCTGATCCAGATTCGCGCGCAGGCTCTCGCCTGCCTTGCCTGGCACGTCCTCTGCCGACGCGAGGATGCCGTCCAGGCCGTCGTACGTCGCGATCCACTTGGCTGCCGTCTTGGGGCCAACACCTGGCACGCCAGGCAGGTTGTCAGACGTCTCCCCCACCAGAGCCGCAAGTTCAGGGTAGCGATGTGGCGGAACTGCGTACTTTTCTTCAACTGAGGCTGGGGTGAACTCGACAAGATCACTCACACCCTTGCGCGGGTACAGCAGGGTGACGTCCTCCGTCACCAACTGAATGGTGTCCCTATCGCCTGACACGACGAGCACTTCCATGCCCGCCTCGCGGCCCATACGGGCGTACGTCGCCAAGAGGTCGTCCGCCTCGAAGTCCTCCTTGTCGACCGCCACCACCCCCAGCGCATCGAGCACCTCTCTCATGAGGGGTACCTGAGGCTCGAAGTCGGGAGGCGTCTCGTCCCGAGTGCCCTTGTACGAGGGAAGTCTTCTGGTTCGGAACGTCCCCCCTGGAAGGTCGAACGCCACCGCAACGTGCGTCGGCTTGCGGTCGTTCAAGAGCGTCGCAAGCATCGCCGTGAAGCCATAGACAGCGTTGGTCGGCGCGCCCGTCGATGTCGCGAAGTTCTCCACCGGCAACGCAAAGAATGCGCGGAATGCCATCGACAATCCGTCGACGAGCAGAAGTCTGTCCTTGGCCGATTCGCTCACAGATGCCAACCTATCCCCTATGACTGACAGCGCAGCAGCAGGCTATGCCAACCTTGGCGGGCTCATCGACCGCCTTCACATGACCGTCACCGAGGTCACGCCAAGCAGGGCGGTAGCGACGATGCCGGTGGAGGGCAACACGCAGCCATATGGATTGCTCCACGGCGGGGCTTCAGCGGCATTGGCGGAGACCGTCGCGTCGCTCGCCGCGGCCGCCCACGCCGGCCCCGGCCGAATGGCGGTGGGGGTCGACCTCAACATCACGCATCATCGTGCAAAGACCAGCGGTGATGTCCGTGCCGTGGCCACGTCGTTGCGCCTGGGAAGGAGCGCCGCCACCTACGACATCGCGGTCGTCGACGAGGACGGCGAACGCATCGCCACGGCACGCCTCACGTGCTTGATTCGCGACCGCCAGGCCACATAGCGGAAACATCCATGGGTTACATTGTTCCGCAACCACCTGGGAGGGCACCAGTGAAGAGATCACTTGACACCCGTGTTGTGTTGCGAGCGCTCGTCGTGTTTCTTGTCGCGGCCGTTGCGGTGACGTGGGTGCTTTCTGCCCAGTCTGCCGCCACCCCGGACCCCGTCACTGTGGCGAGCGCCGTGTCCGCCGACGCCGCCGCTGGTGATGCGGTCACTGGCCAAGCAGGCACGGCTGAGCCCAGTGTCTCCAGCGAGGTCGCACCAACACCCGAGCAGACGGCCGTCTCTGACTCGCAGTCGCGAGTGCTCCAAAACGTGTTCAACGGTGTCGTCTTTGGGCTCATGCTTGCCCTCGCATCCGTCGGCCTGTCCCTCATCTATGGGACAACCGGCCTCAGCAACTTCGCGCACGGTGAGCAGGTCTCCCTCGGCGCGATGCTCGCCTACTTCTTCGCCACCGATCAGCCCGTCGGCATTCCCCTGACGCCCCTCAAGTTTGTGATCGGGTGGCCGCTGTGGATGGCCGCCATCGCCGCGATCATCTTGGCCGGCGCTTCCGGCTGGGTCCAGGACCGATTCCTGTGGGGCAAGCTCCGCAAACGCGGAGTCGGCATCGTTCAACAGATGATCGTGTCGATCGGTCTCTCGCTTGCCTTGCTGAACTTCCTTCAGTGGTGGATCGGCCCGAATCGCATTCGGCTCAGCAAGTCGATCGAGGTCCGTCACCAAGTGGGGCCCATTCAGGTGGGCAACATCACGTTGATGTCGATCGCCATTGCGGCGATCGTCCTCATCGCCGTCGCCATATTCCTGCAGCGAACGCGCCTGGGTCGTGCGACGCGCGCGGTGTCGGACAACCGCGCACTCGCAGCGGCCTCCGGCATCAAGGTGGACTTCATCATTCGCTTGGTCTGGGTCATGGCCGTCAGCCTTGCCGCCCTCGGCGGAATCCTGATGGCGCTGTACGACAATGGCACCAAGTTCGATATCGGCGCCAAACTCCTGCTGCTGATGTTCGCTGCCGTCACGCTCGGGGGGTTGGGCCAGGCATATGGCGCCCTTGCGGGCTCGCTCGTGATCGGCGTCGTCGTGGAAACGTCGACGCTGTGGCTCGGTCCAGACCTCAAGTACGCGACGGCGCTCGCGATCCTTATCCTCGTGCTTCTCGTGAGACCGCAAGGAATACTCGGACGAGCGGAAAGGGTGGGCTAGACCATGGGAGACCTTTTCATTGACGTCGTGCGAGAAGCCTTCACTCCCACCACGGCGGCCTTTGCACTCGCGGCCGTCGGCCTCAACTTCCACTTCGGCCTGACCGGCCTGCTCAACATGGGCCAGGCGGGTTTCATGCTGCTCGGCATGTATGGCTTCGCCATCACCATCCGCGAAGGAGGGCCCATCTGGCTGGGCGTCATCGTGGCGCTTGTCCTTGCCATGGTCTTCGGACTGCTCCTCGGCTGGCCCACCCTGAAGCTTCGGGGAGACTATCTCGCGATCGTGACGATTGCCGCCGCCGAGATGGTTCGCTATCTAGGACGCTCCCAGAACTTCAATGCTCTGACAGGCGCCTCGACTGGTATCCGCGGCAACGAGTTCAAGGAGCCCTTCGAACAACTCTCGCCCTTCCCTGACCGCATGGTGGACGTCGGCCCGTTCGCGCTCCATGGTGCCCGTTCAACGAGTTGGTGGCTCGTCGTTGTCGCCTGGGCTCTCGTTGCGATCCTGGTGGTCATCTTCTGGCGACTGTCCCGATCGCCGTGGGGGCGCGTTCTCAAGGGCATCAGGGAGGACGAGGACGCCGTGCGGTCGCTCGGCAAGAACGTCTACTCCTACAAGATGCAAGCTCTCGTGATCGGCGGCGCGGTAGGCGCTCTTGCTGGCGTCGTCTGGTCACTTGGCGCCTCTGTCCAACCCGACTCCATGGGGCGGCCCACGACCTTCTGGGTGTGGACCCTGCTCCTGCTTGGCGGGGCGGCCACCATCTTCGGCCCCGTGCTCGGGTCCATCATCTTCTGGTGCTCTCTGGTGCTCGTCAAGGGACTCGCAGCGATGTGGATTCCCGACTCCGTGCTCTCGCAACAACAACTCGAGCCCTTCTCGTTGGTGCTCGTGGGAGTCACTCTCATGTGCCTGGTGATCTTCAGACCACAAGGTGTGCTCGGCGACAAGAGGGAGTTGGCCTTCAATGACTGACACGAATCCGTTCGCGAACACCCTTCACGAGCCCGGGGCCGCCAAAGAGGACCCGATCATCATCGCGGATCACGTGTTGCGCCGCTTTGGTGGGCTCACTGCCGTGGACGTGGACCACTTCGAGGTCCAACGTCATGCGATCACCGCCCTCATCGGTCCCAACGGCGCCGGAAAGTCGACGTTCTTCAACCTGCTGACCGGTTTTGACAAGCCTCAGCGCGGCGAGTGGCTCTTCAACGGCACCTCGATGAAGGGCATCTCGCCCGCGAAAGTTGCCCGCGCTGGCAAAGTGCGCACCTTCCAGCTCACCAAGGCGCTCAACCGCATGACAGTCATTGAGAACATGCGGCTTGGTGCTGCAGGCCAGCGCGGCGAGAATCTCTTCGCCGCATTCCTGCCGTCCTTGTGGCGCCAGCGCGAGGCAGAGATCACCGAGAAGGCTCACGAGCTGCTTCACCGCTTCACGCTGTACGAGAAGAAGGACGACTTCGCGGGTTCGCTCTCTGGCGGCCAACGCAAGTTGCTCGAGATGGCTAGGGCTCTCATGTCAGAGCCAGAGATGGTCATGCTCGACGAGCCCATGGCCGGAGTGAACCCCGCCCTGACAGAGTCACTTCTTGATCACATCGTGAAGCTCAAGAACGAGGGCGTGTCCGTGCTGTTTGTGGAGCACGACATGCACATGGTGAGGCGCATCTCCGACTGGGTCGTGGTGATGGCCGAGGGCCGCATCATCGCGGAAGGCCCGCCGGACACTGTCATGAAGAACGCAGAAGTGCAGGAGGCCTACCTGGGTGTCCACCACGACACCGACTTGTCCGAGGAGTCCAGCTCATGACCGACGCCCCCACCATTCTTGAGGCGACTGACGTCATCGCCGGCTACCTTCCCGGCGTTGATATCCTCAACGGCTGCTCTATGACGGTCAAGCAAGGCGAGCTCATTGGAATCATCGGCCCCAACGGTGCTGGTAAGTCCACCTTCCTCAAGGCACTCTTCGGTCTCGTCCCCATCCGTGAAGGCTCCGTGATGCTTGAGGGTCAGGACATCACCAACACGAGAGCCGACGAACTCGTTCACCGCGGAGTGGGCTTCGTTCCGCAGAACAACAACGTCTTTCCGTCTCTGACCATCAAAGAGAACCTCGAGATGGGCGCCTATCAAGCGCACAAGAAGTTCGCTGAGCGATTCGAGCGCATCGTGGACCTGTTCCCGACACTTGGAGACCGTCGCAATCAGCGAGCCGGCTCGCTGTCTGGCGGCGAGCGACAGATGGTAGCGATGGCCAGGGCCTTGATGATGGACCCCCGGGTCCTGCTGCTCGACGAGCCTTCCGCTGGCCTGTCCCCCGTGCGCCAAGATGAGACCTTCGTGCGCACGCGCGAGATCAACCGCACCGGCGTCACCGTGATCATGGTCGAGCAGAATGCACGGCGCTGCTTGCAGATCTGCGACCGCGGCTACGTGCTCGATCAGGGAACGTCTGCGTACACGGCCACTGGCCAAGAACTCCTGAAGGACCCCAAGGTCATCGAGCTGTATCTGGGCACGCTCGGCGCCTAGCAGTCACGCGTCAGCGACGGGCCGCTGTCAGCGTGTGCTGTGGGTCAGCCGCGGCACGGACTGAGCCACCGGCGGTGCGGAGTAGGCGGGGCAGCCGCCCTACGCGGGACATCCTCGCCCGATTGGCGCGACACGCGAAAGGGCCCCGGCCGGAGCCGGGGCCCTTCGTCGTGTCTGCGGGGCCTAGACCTCGCCGAACACCGCTTTGGTCCACTGCGGGACGTTCGCGTCATCGAACACGTACACGCCCACGTAGGCGCTTTCGGGGTCGTTGTCCGCGTTAAACGGACCCACACCGGCCACGGCCTGGTAGATGATGTCCTCTCCAGCCATGATCAGCTCGGAGCACGCCACCCATCCAGTGCACTCGGTGCCGCCGTTCGCGCCGGAAACCGCCGCCAGGTTGTCACGAACGGTCTGACCATCCGCGCCATCGCCCTTCAGCGCGGCCAGCGCAACAAGCATCGTCGCGTCGTACGATTCTGCACCATAGGCGTAGGAGTCGAGCTCGCCACCGTTGACGTCATCAAGAAGTGTCTTGAAGTCGTCGGACGGGTTGGCACCAGGGATGGTGCCCTTCGCGCCAGTCATCACGCCCGCGTCGAAGTCGCCCGAGTAGTCGGCGGTGTTGCCGTCAGTGAAGTACAACTGGTCCGCCGGGTATCCAGCGCCCACGAGCGCGGGGATGATGTTCTTGGTCTGGTCGAAGGCGATCACGAGGATGCCGTCTGGCTCAGTCGCAAGAACGTCCTGAACGATCGACTCAAAGTTCGAGGCGTCGGTCTGGAACTCGTCACCGGAGGTACCGTACGTGAGCTCGCCGCCGCTTTCCTCGACGACGCCCTGGACCACGTCGCGCAGCGATGTGGCGTAGTCGTCTGCAAAGAGGAGGATGCCGAGCTTCTCGATGCCGTCTTCCACGATGAGGTTGCCGAGCGCGGAACCCTGGACGGTGTCCGGCGGGGCGGTGCGGAAGTAGAAGGGCGAGTAGCCCGACAACGCGGTCGACGTGTTGGCCGGCGAGATTTGGACGATGCCAGCGTTCGAGATGTCGTCCACGACGTTGAGCGAAACGGAGGAGGACGCGGCGCCAACGATCGCCGCTACCTCATCCGCGATCAGCGCCGACACTGAAGACGAGGCGATCTGCGGGTTGTCGGTGTCTGACGAGTCCTGGTGAATGATCTCCACGTCGGCCCCGAAGATGCCGCCCGCGTCGTTGATCTCCTTGGCGGCGAGTTCCACGCCCGCAACCTCTGGCGGGCCGAGGAAGGCCAGTGAGCCGGTCAACGGCAGCAACGAGCCAATCTTGAGCGCGTCGGTGTTGGTGCTGCCGCCGTCTCCGGTTGTGGTGGAGTCGGTCGGGTCGTCGTCGCCGCCAGAGGCGCACGCCGCCAACGCAAGGGACGCGACAGCCGCAAGAGCGGTGCCACGTGCGATGGTGTTCCATCGAGCCATGTTTGTTCCTCCATGTACGTGCGGCGGGAGGACCCGCCGGAGCCACCGCGAGGACGATCCCCGCTGGTAGTTCATTTCACGCTACCTGGGGCAAATTACGTCCGTGGGTCGCTAGGGTCACGATTTCGTGACCTAAGTCATGGGTCCCGTATTTCCACGGGGCTTCTCTACCAGGGGCGACGCGAGGCTACTTCGCGTCCATTTGGTCGATGACGGCCTCGGCGACTTCACGCATCGTGAGCCGACGGTCCATCGACGTCTTCTGGATCCAGCGGAAGGCCTCCGGCTCATTGAGCTGCATCTTCTCCATGAGCAGGCCCTTGGCGCGCTCGACGCGCTTGCGCGTTTCCATGCGCTCCGAGATATCTGCAATCTCGTTCTCAAGAGCCCTGACTTCCACGAAGCGGGACGCGGCGATCTCCACCGCAGGCAAGAGGTCCGCTGGGGTGAACGGCTTCACGACATACGCCATGGCACCCGCGTCGCGCGCACGCTCCACCAGCTCCGTCTGTGAGAACGCCGTCAGCAGCACGACGGGAGCCAGACGCTCCTTCGCAATGTGCTCCGCCGCGGTGATGCCGTCCATCACAGGCATCTTCACGTCCATGACCACGACGTCGGGCTTCAGTTCCCGCGACAGGTTGACGCACTCTTCGCCGTTGGAGGCCTCTCCCACGACGTCGTAGCCACCCTCGCGGAGCGTTTCGACGATATCCATGCGGATGAGCGCCTCGTCTTCGGCAACGACGGCACGGCGCTGAGCGGCAGACGCTCCTGATTGTTCAGTACTCTCGTTCACACGCGCTAGCCTAGTGGCCGCGCCCCGATAGCCCAACCGGCAGAGGCATACGGCTCAAACCCGTACCAGTGTGGGTTCGAATCCCACTCGGGGCACTTCTGTGATGTGTGGAGTTTCTGGTGGCGTCCTGGCCTGATGGCCGCAACGGGCGACCGCCTCAAGAGGACAAGTCGGCCAAGGCTCCTGCGAGGCGCGTTCCGGCATCCTCCGAGTAACCCGTGAGCGCCGAGATTCCGCTGACCGCGGGGATCAGATCGGGCTCGAACACGTGCACATCGCACTCTTGCGGGCCCGTCTTGCGGACGACGACGCTACACGGCAGCAGGACGCCAATCCTCGGGTCGGCGGCGATGGCACCTTCTGCCAGGGCTGGATTGCACGCGCCGAGGATCGTGTACGGCTCGATGTGTGAGCCTTGCTTTTCCAGGAGTGTCGCCTGCATGTCGATCTCTGTGAGAATGCCGAAGCCGTGGGCGGCCAGCGCCTCACGGGTGCGTGTCATCGCCTCGTCAAACGGCAGATCTAGGTGCACGGTGCGTTGGAATTGCATCGGTTCCTCCCTGATAGGGCCCTACCGGCTCCGACAAGCACTGCGGCGCCCAGATGGCGCGACGCCGGCAAGGATGACGACGCTCTTGAATCGTACTCTTGCCAAATTGAGCCGGGTTGGCATGGACGTGACGTCGATACCCACTTGCAGTCGAAGCGTCTTCTCCCCATACCCTACAGGGTATCCAGCCACGAGCCGGTCGGTCGCTAGCGCGCGACGAGACCCGACTCGTAGGCGACGATGACCGCCTGAACGCGATCACGGACCTCGAGTTTCGCAAGGATGTTTCCCACGTGGGTCTTGACCGTGGCCTCTGACAGAAAGAACTCGGCCGCAATCTCGACGTTGGAGAGCCCCCGTGCAACGGCGCGCAGCATTTCGAGTTCCCTCGGGGTGAGTGACGCCAACCGCGGGTCTCCAGCCTGGGGACCTGCGTCCGACTGCGTCGGCAGGTGAGGCGCGAAAATCTCGAGCATCCGGCGCGTGACCCGTGGCGCGACCACCGCGTCGCCGGAAGCGACCGTTCGAATCGCGGCGACAAGCGCGGCCGGTTCGGTGTCCTTGAGCAGAAACCCGCTCGCGCCTGCACGCAACGCCGCGAAGGCGTACTCGTCCAGGTCAAACGTCGTGAGGACGAGGACGCGCACGTCCGGGTGGTCGGCGACGATGCGCTGAGTCGCGTCGATGCCGTTCATGCCTGGCATGCGCACATCCATCAACACCACGTCGGGGTGCAAGGCACGCACTTGCGTCAGAGCTGCGGCGCCGTCTCCCGCCTCACCAACCACCTCGAGGTCCTGTTCGGCGTCGAGCACCATGGCAAAGCCCATGCGCATCAGGGCTTGGTCGTCCACCAGCAGTACACGGGTGGGTTCCGTCATGTGTGGGCCTCCTGATGAGGAATTGTCACGTGCACGCGCCAACCGTGCTCCCAAGGACCCGCGTCGACCGTGCCCCCGAAGAGCTCCACGCGCTCTCTCATGCCCACCAGGCCGAGGCCAGCGCCGTCCGACTCAGGAGCAGGCACCACGCCCCCCTGGTCGGAAATCGTCACTTCCCAGTGGTTCGGGTGGTGGTGGAGTTCCACGGCGACTCCGGCAGTGCCCGGCGCGTGGCGAAGCACGTTGGTGAGCGACTCTTGCACCACCCGATACAGCGCCAAGCGCAATCCGGTGTCGGCCGGGGGCTCGAGGCGCAGCCCTTCTGCCCGCACCGGCAGGCCCGCGGTACGGAAACGATCAATGAGGCCGACGAGGTCATCACCCTGGCCCGTCGGTTCGAGCGGAGCATCATCGTCGGCCAACGCCCCCAGCACTCGTCGCATGTCCCGCAGCGCCGCCCTACCGGTAGACGTCAACTCTGTGAGCGCAGCTCGCGACCGTTCCGGGGCGCGGTCAAGCGCGACGGACGCACCGTCGGCCAACGTGATCATCACCGACAGGCTGTGCGCGACCACGTCGTGCATCTCCCTGGCGATCCTGCTGCGCTCGGCCGCCCTGGCCAATTGCGCCTGCCGGTCGCGATCCTTGGCTAGCGCGTTCGCTCGTTCCATCAGGTCGGCAAGGTGTTCGCGCCTGCTGCGCACGCTGTTGCCAATCGCCATTGCGGCGAGGGTGAAGATCAGCACCTGAGCGGTCGTCCCCACCCGATCATCGGTGACCATGTAGGTGCCGTCGTCGCCTCGCACCATGACATCGGCGCTCTCCTGCTCCCATACCCATACCGCAGTCACCAGCACCGCAAAGGACACCGCCGCCGTCAGCCATGCAGTACCTGCACGACGCGAGGTCGCCACGGCATACAACGCGAACGCCAGGGCAAGTTCCAGACCGCCGAGCGACCCTGTGAGAGCGAGCGAGAGCACCCCCACACTCACCACAACGCTTGTCACGACAACAGGCCGTGGACGCCGCCACACCAGAGCCGTGGCGGCGGCAACAGCGAACCCCATACCGACGGCGACCGAGCGCGACGCGCCAGTGCCAACATCGGAGGTGCCCACCACCACCACGACGAGCGCCACCACCACAGCGTCCATCGCGCGGGGACGCGTCACAAAGAAGCGACGAACCGGGCCCAATCGCCGAGAGTTCAACTCGGTGAAGGGCCCGGTCTCGGTCACGATGTCACTCTCTCATACTGCCTGTTCACGACGCGTCAGGCGTCCCGGCGACGCAGCATGATGGCGGCGACGGCACCCAATACGAGCACCCACGCGACCAGCACGGCGTAGCCCTCCCACGGCGACAGGTGTGCGCCCTTGGTAATGGCATCGGTCGCCTCGAGCGTCTCCGCATCAAAGAGCAGCCTGCGCCCAGCGCTTGACGGAAGGAAGGGGCTGATCAGTTCGATGGCCCGCACCGGGATGAGCATGAGGACGTTCTCGATCACCAAGAGCAAGGCGATCACCGCGGTGAGCGCGGCGGCGCTGTGCCTCAGCAGAGCTCCGATGGCGAAGGCGAACGCCGCGATGGCCATGAGGTAGAGCGGGAGCCCGACGGTCATCCGCAGGGTCTCTCCATTCGTCAGGTCGAACGTCGCGCCCAGGTCCTCGTGCCACGGCATCGTCGCAACGTACGACAGCGCCATCGATACGAGTGAGATCCCCGCGACCACGCCGCTGAGCACGAATGCCTTGGCGGTGAGGACGGGCACGCGCCGCGGCACGGCCGCGAGCGTCGACCGGATCATTCCCGTCGAGTACTCGCCCGCAATCGTGAGGACCCCCAGCACCGCGATCGCGAGTTGAGCCATTTGGTAACCGGCACTCAGCAACTGTGCGGTGTTCATCGGACCTGAGCCCGCATCCACCGCCTCGATCGAGGAGCCCCACGCGGCGAGCATGCTGATTCCGACCATGACGCCTACGGTCGCCACGAGGGTCCAGATCGTAGAACGGACGGTCCAGAACTTGATCCACTCGGAGTGGACGGTCCTACCGAACGACTGAGGTCGGACGGCGACCGATGGTTGAAAACGGACGGGGGTTGCGGTTGCGGCGGTCATCGCGATGCTCCTTGGTTTGCCGGCTCGGCGCCGGAGATGGTTTCGGTGCCGAAGGCAGTCGAGTGGTACTCGACCTCGTCGGCTGTCAACTGCAGGTAGGCGTCCTCGAGGGAGCTGCTTACCGGCGTCAGTTCGTGCAGTGAGAGTCCCGCCGATGCGGCGGCATCTCCCACCTGTTCGGCCGACCTGCCCATGACCTCCAGCAGGCCGGGCTCGGTGGCGATGACGGCTGCCCCTGCATGGCGCAGCAGCTCCTCGAGTGCGTCGGCCTGCGGGCTGCGCACGCGCACCTTCGCCCCGGAGGCTCCGGCGACAACGTCCGCTACCGGCGCATCGGCCAGCACGCGGCCACGGCCCACCACGATGAGGTGGTCCGCAGTGAGGGCCATTTCACTCATCAAGTGGGAAGACAGGAAGACGGTGCGGCCCTGGCTCGCCAGGTACTTGGTGAGGTTGCGCACCCACAGCACGCCCTCTGGGTCCAGCCCGTTGACGGGCTCGTCGAGAATGAGCGTCTGCGGATCGCCCAACAGGGCCGATGCGATGCCAAGTCGCTGCCCCATCCCGAGCGAGAAGCCACCCACACGCTTGTTGGCGACAGAAGTGAGCCCGGTCATCTCGATGACCTCGTCGACGCGCTTGGTAGAGATGCCGTGCGTGGCGGCCATCGCGCGAAGGTGGTTGCGCGCTGTCCGGCCCGTGTGCACTGCCTTGGCGTCCAAGAGCACCCCTACTTCTTGCAAGGGAGCCCGGTGCTGCGAGTAGTGGCGGCCGTTCACTGTCACCGCGCCATCGCTGGGACGGTCAAGTCCCACCACCATGCGCATCGTCGTCGACTTGCCTGCGCCGTTGGGGCCTAAGAAGCCGGTTACGCGGCCTGGGTGGACGGTGAACGACATGTCGTCCACCGCAGTCGTGGGGCCATATCGCTTGGTGAGCCCTTGTGCCTCGATCATTGTTCCTCCCTAGATGTGTCCCCGAAGGGCGATACCTCCACGCTAGGGATGCTGGTATTCGTGCGGCACCGTCCCGCGGATGATCTTCACGCGGCGGCGGCGTACGACCTAAGGATGAGAACTCAGCCCTTGGTGGGACCCGGGGCACGGCGCGCGAGCAGTGCACTGAGTGGAAGCGCCTGGCACCTGAGAGTGCCGCGCGCAATACTGGGCGCATGGCCACATCCAGCGCGAAACGCACCAACAGAGCCCAGCGTCACATCGCGCTCGTGGCGCACGACAACAAGAAGGTCGAACTCCTTGAGTGGGCCAGCTTCAACGTCGCCACGCTCTCGAACCATCAGTTGTATGCGACAGGCACCACAGGGACGATGCTTCAGTACGAGTTGGGCCTCAAGGTCAACCTGTTTCTGTCGGGGCCGGTGGGCGGTGACCAACAGATCGGCGCCAAGATCGCCGAAGGCAGTATCGACACCCTCATCTTCTTTTGGGATCCGCTCGAGGCTCAGCCGCACGATCCAGACGTCAAGGCCTTGTTGCGCATCGGCGCCGTCTGGAACATCCCCATGGCCTCGAACGTGGCCACGGCGGACTTTCTCATCTCGTCACCGCTGTTCGCGCAGCCGTACGACCGTGCCGTGCCAGATCTGGGCGACCGCGATTGGGCGACGCTACGCGACTCCCACTAAGGCGGCGCGACGCCCTGGGGTTGGGAGCACCTCACCAGGCGCTACCGCAGCACCGGAGGGTTGGCGAGCAGATCATCTGAACGACCCTCGACACCCTCGTAGGACCAGGTGAGGGTGACAGAAGCGTCGCTGACATCGACAGTGAGTTCCGCCCAGTCTTCCCAATCCTTCCAGTGCAGGGTGAGCGTCGAGCCATCCTCTGACATCCCGAACACGTGGTCGCCGTCAAAGACCGCGAACGCACTTCGGAACGCACACAACGCCATCAGGGCCTTGACGACGGGCCTCTTGAGGTCGGAGGCGATCTCGTCCCACGCGTAGTAGTGGCGATTGATGTCGCGGCCGATGCCGGTGCGCTCCAGGAGTTCCACGTCGTTGCTGCCTGCCAGCGCCCCCACGTAGTACACCTGCGGGATTCCAGGAACGAAGAACTGGATGGCGCGGGCAGCAAGGTAGGCATGGTCGTCAGCACCGACGGCATCGTAGAAGGTGCAATTCACCTGGTAGAGGTCGAGATTCGAGGCGGCAGCCCCCGTCGCTGCGGCGCTCGAACCTCCCGACATGGCATGCATGGTGGTCACGAGTGCGTCGATAGCCTCCGGGGGCAACAGCCCAGGGCTTTCGGGGTCGGATTGATCAGCCCCCACGTCGATCACGCCGATGCCGTCGTGGGTGTCGAGCACCGTGACGGCGTTGTCGGGGCGCACCGTAAGCCACTCGTGGAGAGCGGTGGCGTCGCCCGTGTACAAGGCGTGGAGCACCAAAGGGGGCAAGGCGAAATCGTAGACGCGGTCCACGGCACGACCGATCTCGATCTGGCGGCGATAGTACGAGTGCACCTCCACGAGTACTTCGAGGTCTCTGGCGTGAGCCTTCGACGTGAAGTCGGCGATGAACCGGAACGTGTCCTCCGTCATGAAGCAGGAGGTTCCCCTGGTCTTGATGGCGTAGCCAACGGCATCGAGGCGCACCACGTTGGCCCCCGATGCGGCAGCGGCGTCAAGGATGGTGTCGAGGTAACGCAGCGTGACGGGATGGGTGACGTCGATGTCGATCTGCTGGGGTGTGAAAGTCGTCCAGACCAGCCTCAGTTCGCCGTCGACGCGATAGGGCGTGAAGGGAAGCCCAGGTCGGGGTCGGTAGATCTTGGTCAGCTCCTCCTCGCTGACGCCGTCAGGGAACACCGTCGACATCGTGAGAAACATGCCGTCGTGCTCCGACGCCGATCCCCGGTCGAGCCAACCGGTGAAAGCGGCTGAGGAACTCGACACGTGGTTGACAATGATGTCAACCATCACGTCGCCCCCATCGCTGAGCGCAACCAGGTCCTCCCACGTGCCCAACCTCGGATCCACCTGGGTGTGATCGACGGGGTCGAATCCAGCGTCGGCGCCGTCAAAGGGAGTGAAGAACGGCAAGACGTGCACGCCCCCGAATGCCCCCGCCCACGGTTCGCTCGCCATCACCTTCGCCAGGCCTTGGAGGTCACCCGCGAGTCTGTCGGCGTAGGTGATGAGTTGGACGGCATTGCGCGTCATGGCTACCACTCCCCTTGTGCCACCGACGCCCCGTTGCGGCGGTTCGCTGGCGCTCTCACGCCCTCACCTCCACTGTAGGACGCTGCCAGCCTCAATGCCCAAAAAAGCAGGCCCGCCGACGCGAGTCGGCGGGCCTTAGTACATGCGGCGGCGTTAGTTGCGCACCTCACCCACCTTGTGCACAAAGATGGAGTTCGTGGTGCCGGGAATGCCCACGGGGGTGCCACACACGACGATGATGTACTCGCCATCGACCGCGCGCCCAGTTTGCTTCAGCAGCGAGTCAACGTTCTCCACCATCTCGTCGGTGTTCTCGGCCTTCGCCACAATCTCCGACCTGACGCCCCACGACAACGCCAGTCGCTTGTGGGTCTTGGCGTTTGGCGTCAGCGCGATCATGGGCGTCTCTGGACGCAGGCGAGCCATGCGCTGCGCCGAGTCACCTGACTGCGTGAACGTCACGATGTACTTGATGTCGAGCTTTTCCGAGATGTCTGAGGCCGCGTGCGTGATCGCTCCGGCACGGGTCTTGGGCACGGCCGTGTAGGGCGCCATGCGGTGGCGGCCCTTCTGCTCCGTGTTCTCGATGATGCGGGCCATCGTCTCGACCGTGATGATCGGGAACTCGCCGATCGAGGTCTCTCCCGACAGCATGACGGCGTCCGCACCATCAAGGATGGCGTTCGCGCAGTCGGACGTCTCGGCACGGGTCGGGACGGGCGAGTACGTCATGGACTCGAGCACCTGCGTGGCCACGATGACGGGCTTGGCCTGCGCCCGGCACATGTCGATCGCCAGCTTCTGGACGAGCGGCACCTCTTCGAGCGGCAGTTCGACACCCAGGTCACCGCGAGCCACCATCACTCCGTCGAACGCATCGACGATCTCTTCGAGGTTGGCAACCGCTTGCGGCTTCTCCACCTTGGCGATGACCGGCAATGTGATGCCCTCCTCCGCCATGATGCGCGCCACGTCCGCGTAGTCGGCGGCCGAACGCACGAACGACAGCGCAATGAAGTCCGCACCAAGCTTGAGGGCCCAGCGCAGGTCTTCCTCGTCCTTGTCGGACAGCGCGGGGACCGACACGGCTACGCCAGGAAGGTTGATGCCCTTGTTGTTGGACACCGGTCCGGGGACGACGACTTTGGTGACCACATCGGTGTCGGTGACCTCGATCACTTCGAGGCGCACCTTGCCGTCGTCAATCAGCAGGGCATCGCCCACGTTGCAGTCACCAGGAAGGCCCTTGAACGTGGTACCGCAAATGTCCCTGGTGCCAACGACGTCACGGGTGGTGATCGTGAAAACGTCGCCCACGGCGAGTTCGTGAGGTCCGTCCGCGAACTTCTCCAACCGAATCTTGGGTCCCTGCAGATCCACGAGCACGGCGACGTTGCGGCCCGCTTCGTCGGCGGCCTTCCGGACATTGTCGTAGACGGCTTGGTGCTCTTCCGTGCTGCCATGTGAGCGATTGATGCGGGCGACGTCCATGCCAGCATCCACCAGCTTGCGCATGTTCTTCAGGGACGACGTCGCCGGGCCGATGGTGCAGACGATCTTGGCGTTTCGCATGTTCTCCAACCTAGGGGGTATTTAGGCCCGCAGCGCGAGGGTTCTCGCGGTCACGGGTGCTGGCAACTCGGTGTTGCCGGTGAGGTATGTATCGATAGCGGCCGCTGCGGCCCTGCCTTCGGCAATGGCCCACACCACGAGCGACTGGCCGCGGCCGGCGTCGCCAGCGACGAATACGCCGTCAACTGCGGTCGCGAACTGGTCATTGCGCGCGACGGTGCCGCGAGGGGTGAAGCCGATGTGTTCAAGTTGCCCGAGCGTGTCTCTGTGAGGCCCTGTGAAACCCATCGAGAGGAGCACGAGATCCGCGGGGATCTCCTCTTCCGTGCCAGGCGCAGGGCCGCGGGTGCCGTCAGGCATGATCTGGGTACGCGACAGGCGCAGGGTCGTCACGTGCTCGTCCTCATCTGCAAGGAACTCAACGCTGGAGGCGAGGAACTTGCGCTCGCCTCCCTCTTCGTGAGAGCTCGAGACGTCGAACAGCATGGGGTGGGTTGGCCAAGGTTGGGACTTCGGGTCCCTTTGCTCGGGAGGTTGCACACCGATGGCGAGCGTCGTGACCGACTTGGCTCCTTGCCTCAGCGCCGTGCCGAGGCAGTCCGAGCCGGTGTCGCCGCCGCCGATGATGATCACGTGCTTGTCCTTTGCGGTGATCTGACGCTCGACGGTATCGCCCGCTGCCACCTTGTTGCTCTGGGTGAGGTACGGCATCGCAAAGTGGATGCCCCGGTATCGTCTCCCAGGAATCGGCAGATCACGCGGGACGGTGGACCCAGTGCAAATCAGCACGGCGTCATAGCGGGCTCGAAGGTCGTCCCACCTGATGTCCTTGCCGATCTCGACGGAGGTACGGAAACGCGTCCCCTCGGCCTCCATCTGCTCGACGCGGCGGTCGATGTGGATCTTCTCCATCTTGAAGTCGGGCACGCCGTATCGCATGAGCCCGCCGATGCGGTCGTCCTTTTCGAAGACGGCGACGGTGTGGCCAGCCCTCGTGAGTTGTTGAGCTGCGGCCAGACCCGAGGGACCCGATCCCACGACGGCGACTGTTCTGCCAGTCTGACGGCCCGGCTCAAGTGGCTTGACCGTGCCGCGTTCGAACGCCTCGTCGATGATCGAGACCTCAATGTTCTTGATGGTCACGGCAGGCTGGTTGATGCCCAGTACGCAGCTTGTCTCACACGGGGCCGGGCAGATGCGGCCCGTGAACTCGGGAAAGTTGTTGGTCGCGTGAAGGCGGTCAATGGCGTCGTCCCATTGCCCGCGCCACACCAAGTCGTTCCACTCGGGAATGAGGTTGCCCAGGGGGCATCCTTGGTGGCAGAACGGGATGCCGCAGTCCATGCAACGGCTCGCCTGCCGGGTGAGCGCCTCGGGATCCTTGTCGAGTTCGTCCTTGACATACTTCCAGTCGAGAAGCCTCACAGGCACAGGACGGCTCTTAGGGAGCTCCCTTTCGCGATGCTTCAGAAATCCACGTGGGTCAGCCACCGGTTACCTCCAAGAACTCGTCCCAAGCACCAGGGGACTCGAGATCTTGCCCCTTGGCCTCAAGTTCAGCGAGAGCTTCACGCACTCGCGCATATTGCGCTGGCAAGACACGTGTGAAGCGCTCAAGCGATGTCTCCCAATTGTCGAGCAACTCACGGCCCCGCGGCGAATCTGTCTCTACCACGTGGGCCTCGATCAACGAGCGGACGATGATGACATCCTCCGGGTCCAGCGGGCTCAGCGTCAGCTCACCGGTCGCGAGGGCATCCTTGTTGACTCGCTCGGGACGCAGGTCAAGCACGTAGGCGGTCCCTCCTGACATTCCCGCTCCGAGATTTCGGCCAGTGCGGCCCAAAATCACAGCGGTGCCCCCTGTCATGTACTCAAGCCCGTGGTCGCCTACGCCCTCCACCACGGCCGACGCCCCAGAGTTGCGCACCAAGAAGCGCTCGCCTACCTGGCCGCGCATCAGGATCTGGCCGCTCGTCGCGCCGTAACCAATGACGTTTCCCGCAATCACGTCAAGAGCGTCATTGAGTGCCGCCGACGTGTCGGGGCGGACGATCACTCGGCCGCCTGACAGGCCCTTGGCCACGTAGTCGTTCGCGTCACCAAACAGTCGCAACGTGATGCCCTTTGGCACGAAAGCCCCGAACGACTGACCTGCCGAACCGGTCAGTTCCACGCTGATGGTGTCGTCAGGAAGACCCTCGCCGTGGTAGCGCGTCGTCACTTCGTAACCGAGCATCGTGCCGACGGTGCGGTGGGTGTTCCGCACCTTGTGGACGAGACGCACGGGCGTTCCCTTGTCGAGTGCGGCTTTCGACTCCTCGATGAGCGTGAGGTCCAAGGCCTTATCGAGCGCGTGGTCCTGAGCGGTGGACTGGTGAAGGTTGGCGCCCGCTGGCGGCGGCGCCAAGAGGGGTGCCAGATCCAGCCCTTGAGCCTTCCAGTGGTCGATCGCCGCGCGAGTGTCGAGCATCTCGACATGCCCCACGGCCTCTTCAATAGAGCGGAAGCCCAAGCGAGCGAGGAGCTCACGCACTTGCTGGGCGATGAACTCGAAGAAGGTCTCAACAAACTCCGGCTTGCCGCTGTAGCGCTCGCGAAGTTCGGGATTCTGGGTGGCCACACCCACGGGACACGTGTCCTTGTGGCACACGCGCATCATGATGCAGCCGGAGACCACGAGCGGAGCGGTGGCAAAACCAAACTCCTCTGCACCGAGCAGAGCCGCCATCACCACGTCGCGGCCCGTCTTGAGCTGGCCGTCGACTTGAACGACGATGCGGTCGCGCAGGTCGTTGCGCACGAGCGTCTGTTGGGTGTCGGCCAGGCCGATCTCCCACGGCGCTCCCGCGTGCTTGAGCGAGTTGAGCGGGCTGGCGCCCGTTCCGCCGTCCGCCCCCGAGATGAGCACCACGTCTGACTTGCACTTGGCCACGCCTGCGGCGATGGTGCCGACACCGATCTCGGACACGAGCTTGGTGTGAACGCGTGCCTTGGGGTTGGAGTTCTTCAGGTCGTGGATCAGTTGTTTGAGATCCTCGATCGAGTAGATGTCGTGGTGAGGTGGCGGCGAGATGAGGCCGACGCCTGGCGTGGAGTGCCGCGTCTCCGCGACCCACGGGTAGACCTTCGCCCCTGGGAGCTGACCGCCCTCCCCTGGCTTGGCGCCTTGCGCCAACTTGATCTGCAGGTCATCGGCGTTCACGAGGTACTCGCTCGTCACGCCAAACCGGCCGGAGGCCACTTGCTTGATGGCGCTGCGCCGCGTCGGGTCGTACAGCCGTTCGGGAGACTCGCCGCCCTCGCCAGTGTTCGACTTGCCGCCGAGCTTGTTCATCGCGATTGCGAGAGTCTCGTGGGCCTCCCGGGAGATCGACCCGTACGACATGGCACCCGTGGTGAAGCGCTTGACGATGTCGCGAATGTGTTCCACTTCTTCGATCGGGATGGGTTCCCTGTCCGAGGCGAAGTCGAGCATCCCGCGCAAGGTCATCAGCCGCTTGGACTGGTTGTTGACGCGCTCGGCGTACTCATTGAACACCGCGTACTGGCGCGTCCGCGTCGAGTGTTGGAGCTTGAAGACCGTCTCTGGGTCGAACAAGTGCTCCTCGCCGTCTCGGCGCCATTGGTACTCGCCGCCGGAGTTGAGGCGTCGGTGGGCGGGACGTTGGCCAGAAGCCGGGTACGCGTCGGCGTGGCGCTCGGCGACCTCTCGCGCGATCACATCGAGGCCCACTCCGTCGATCTGGCTGGGGGTGCCCGCGAAGTGCAGGTTCACCAACTCTCGCGACAGGCCGATCGCCTCAAAAACCTGTGCGCCTCGGTACGAAGCGATGGTCGAGATCCCCATCTTCGACATGATCTTCAAGACTCCCTTGCCGAGCGCCTTGATGAGGTTGTTGACGGCCTGCTCCGCAGTGATGTCGGTGATATACCCGCGGTTGACCAGGTCCTCAACTGTCTCCATGGCCAGGTACGGGTTCACGGCGCCGACGCCGTAGCCGACCAGCAGCGCCACGTGGTGCACCTCGCGCACATCGCCCGCCTCCACCACCAACGACAATTGCGTCCGGCTGTGGTGACGCACCAGGTGGTGGTGCACGGCGGAGGTCAACAACAGGGAGGGAATCGGCGCGTGATCGGCGTCAGAGTCGCGGTCCGACAGGATCAGGAAGCTGACGCCTTCCTCCAGCGCACGGTCGACCTCGGCGAAGATCTCCTCAAGACGAGACTCCAGCCCAGCGCCGCCGTCGTGCACGTTGTACAAGCCCCGAATGCGCCGCGACGAGAACACTCCTCGCAAAGAGGGGTCGGCGTCGATGTGAATGATCTTGGCGAGTTCATCGTTGTCGATCACAGGGAAGTCGAGGATGACCTTGCGCGCATGCTCTGGCAGTCCCTCCAGCAGGTTCGGCTCGGGACCGATCGCGCCGCCAATAGCCGTGACGATCTCTTCGCGAATGGCGTCAAGGGGCGGGTTCGTCACCTGAGCAAAAATCTGCGTGAAGTAGTCGAACAACAGCCTTGGCCGGTTCGAAAGAACGGCAATGGGAGTGTCAGACCCCATCGCGCCGATCGGCTCGGCCGCGAACCTCGCCATCGGCTCCAGGAGGATCTTCAGTTCCTCTTCTGTGTAGCCGAACGTCCGTTGGCGGCGCACCACGGAGGCACGTGAGTGGGTCACGTGTTCGCGCTCTGGCAGCTCGGCCAGTCTGACCGAGTTGTCGGCGATCCACTGGGCGTATGGCTGCTCCGCCGCGAGTGCCGACTTCACCTCGTCGTCCTCCACGATGCGACCTGCGGCAGTGTCGACAAGCAACATGCGGCCCGGCTGCAAACGACCCTTTCGCACCACGCGTGCGGGGTCGATGTCCAGCAATCCGGCCTCTGAACCGCACACCACCAGGCCGTCATCTGTCACCCAGAAGCGCCCGGGACGCAACCCGTTGCGGTCGAGGGTCGCGCCAACGAGCGTGCCGTCGGTGAAGTGGAGTGCCGCGGGGCCGTCCCAGGGTTCGACGAGCGCCGAGTGGTACTCATAGAACGCGCGCCGTGCGGGATCCATCTCTGTGTTGTTCTGCCACGCCTCTGGAATCATCATCAGCACCGCGTGGGGCAGCGGGCGTCCCGCAAGGTGCAACAACTCCAACACCTCGTCGAACGATGCGGTGTCGGACGCCGATGGCGAGCACACCGGCATCAGGTCCTTCATCTCACCGAGCAGGTCGGACTTCAAGCGACCTTCGCGCGCAGCGATCCAGTTGCGGTTGCCGCGCACCGTGTTGATCTCGCCGTTGTGGGCAATGAGGCGCAGCGGCTGGGCGAGCGGCCACGACGGGAACGTGTTGGTGGAGAACCGCGAGTGAACCAAGGCAAGTTCCGACGCGTACAGCGGGTCCAGCAGGTCGGGAAAGACCTGCTCAAGCTGGTACGTGGTGAGCATGCCCTTGTAGGTCAGGGTGCGTGCCGACAACGACGCAAAGAATGGTCCGCCGCTCTTCTCGGCACGCTTGCGCACCCGGTAGAGCCTGCGGTCCAAGTCGATTCCGGTCAACTGGTCGGCCGCAACAAAGACTTGGCGGAAGGTCGGTGCCGCAGCACGAGCAGAGGGGCCCAGCGGGTCGAGCACCACTGGCACGTCGCGCCACCCCAGAACTTCGGCATTCTCGACCGCCACAGCAGCCTCAAAGGCCGCAATCTCGTCGTCTTCCTGGCCGGGGGTCAAGAAC
Source organism: Demequina sp. (assembly GCF_016278775.1). Taxonomy (GTDB): domain Bacteria; phylum Actinomycetota; class Actinomycetes; order Actinomycetales; family Demequinaceae; genus Demequina. The sequence continues at coordinate 144,546 of NZ_JADQBF010000013.1, forward strand.
GCGAGGCCGACGCCGTAAGACCCTTTCTCGGGAAGATCGAAGTGGGTATTGGCCACCAGAAACTCGTGCGGGATCTGTGTCAGGATGCCCGCGCCGTCGCCCGTCTCCGTCTCTGCGCCCACGGCACCGCGGTGTTCCAGGTTCTTGAGCGCGGTGAGGCCAAGATCGACGATGTCGCGCCCCGCGTGACCACGCAGTGTCGCCACGAAGGCCACTCCGCACGAGTCGTGCTCGTAGGCCGGGTCGTACAGACCCGACATGGGCTCGTCACCACCAAGCGTGGCCATCACACCGTCCTTTGCCGTCCCGGCCAGTGGCCGTGAACTTCTTCGTATCGGGGCGCCATCGACCCGGTGTACACACGGGTAGTCAGACTACCGCGTTCACCTGGCCCCACCCGAACCGTCAATCGGTGGAGCCAGCATCCTGCCCAGCGGCCGCAAGCTGGTTCCGCGGCAGTTGCGGATGTCTCGCCTGGCGCCTTCCCCACATGACGTACATGGCGGCGGCCAACAGCAGCACGCCGATGGACACCCACACGTTGATGCGCAGTCCCCCCACCTCAACGGCGGTATCGATCCGCACCGTCTCGATCCACAGGCGACCAGATACGTACACCATCACGTAGAGCCAGAAGACCCTGCCACCGCGCAAGTCGAGGCGTCGATCCAGGTAGATGATCAACGCCGCGCCAGCCAGGTTCCACAGGATCTCGTACAGAAACGTGGGGTGGAAGGTCGAGAACTGCTCGAAGCCCTCGGGACGAAATGCGGGGTCAATCCGCACGGCCCACGGAAGGTCGGTCGGCCTGCCAAACAACTCTTGGTTGAAGTAGTTGCCCATTCGGCCGATGGCTTGTGCCACGAGGATACCGGGCGCGGCGGCATCCATGAACGCAGTGAAGGTCACTCCGTGTCGGCGACACCCGATGTACGCGCCGAGCGCGCCGAATGCCACGGCACCCCAGATGCCGAGCCCGCCCTCCCAAATCTTGAAGGCGTCGATCGGATTGCCGCCGTCACCGAAGTACGGCCCCGGCGTCGAGATCACGTGATAGATCCTGCCGCCCACAATTCCGAACGGGATCGCCCAGAAGCCCACGTCGCCGACCACCTCTGCCGTGCCTCCGCGCGCCACCCAGCGCTTTGTGGTCAGCCACAAGGCGAAGAAGATGCCCGCCAGTATCCACAACGAGTAGGCACGCACCGTCAGCGGGCCAAGGTGGTAGACCGCCCACTCGGGTGGGGGGCTGGGAAAGGACAGGTGGATCATGACTCGCCCCTGACTCCGCGAGCAAGCTCCGCGGTCTTGGCGCGCAACGCATCGAGCGCCGCGTCTTCGTCTTCATGGTCGAGCAGACATCGGACGAGCGCGGAACCCACAATCACCCCGTCCGCGAAGCGCGCGACATCGGCCGCCTGCGCCCCGGTCGAGACACCCAGACCGACGCACACCCGTGCGGCGCCCGCCGCCCGAGTCGCCGCGACAAGTTGCTCGGCGCCTGCGCCCACTGATGCGCGCTCCCCCGTCACGCCCATCAGCGACGCTGCGTACACGAACCCGGTGGTCTCGGCCACCGTCATGTGCAGTCGCTCCTGAGTCGAACTGGGGGCCACAAGAAAGATGGTGTCGAGGTGGCGCGGCCGGGCTGCGGAGAGCCACAGGCCCGCGGCATCCGGGGTGAGGTCCGGCGTAATCGCGCCCGAGCCGCCAGCGGCCACGAGATCATCGGCGAAGCGCTCAAGACCGTACTGCAGCATGGGGTTGTAGTAGGACATGACGACGACGGGCGCACCTGCATCGGCCACCGCACGTACAGCGGTGAAGGCGTCGGCAATGTGGGTGCCGCCCTGCAATGCGCGCTCCGCGGCCACCTGGATCGTCGGACCGTCCATCACAGGATCTGAATACGGCAACCCCACTTCGACGACGTCGACCCCCGCGGCGACCATCGTCTCCATGGCCCGCACGGAGCGCTCCACGGAGGGAAAGCCCACCGGGAGGTACCCGATAAGGGCCGAGCGGCCCTCGCCGCGTATGGCATCGAGCCGATCGGTCAGTGCGCTCACTGCTGGGACTCCTCGTCGAGCAGGTTGAAGTAGGTGGCTGCCGTCTCCACGTCCTTGTCACCGCGACCAGAAAGGTTCACCAGCAAGGTGGCATCTGGCCCGAGCTCGCGGCCCAACTTCATGGCCCCCGCGAGGGCGTGCGCCGACTCAATAGCGGGAAGGATTCCCTCGGTGCGGGACAGGAGGCGGAAGGCCTCCATCGCCTCTGGGTCGGTCACCGGCCAGTACTCGGCGCGCCCCATGTCGGCGAGCCACGCGTGTTGCGGCCCCACCCCCGGGTAGTCGAGTCCAGCAGAGATGGAGTGAGAAGGCTGCGTCTGCCCGTCGCCGTCCTGCAGCACATATGACATCGCGCCGTGCAGCACGCCAGGACGACCTCCCGTGATGGACGAGGCGTGCTTGCCTGTCTGGACACCGTCGCCCGCTGCCTCGCAACCGACGAGCCGCACCCCGTCGTCGTCAAGGAAGGCGTCGAACACGCCAATCGCGTTCGACCCGCCGCCGACGCACGCCAAGACGGCGTCGGGAAGCCCGCCGAGCGCCATCATCTGCTCGCGGGCCTCTCGGCCGATGACGCGTTGGAAGTCGCGCACCATCTCGGGGAACGGGTGAGGGCCAGCGGCAGTGCCGAAGATGTAGTTGGTGGTCTCCACATTGGTCACCCAATCGCGGTACGCCTCGTTGATCGCGTCTCGCAACGTACGTGAGCCGGTCGTGACTGGCACCACCGTGGCGCCGAGTAGCCGCATGCGGGCCACGTTGAGAGCCTGGCGCTCGGTGTCCTCTTCTCCCATGTACACGGTGCACTCGAGGTCCATCAGTGCTGCGGCCGTTGCCGCAGCGACTCCGTGTTGGCCTGCGCCCGTCTCCGCGATGACGCGGGTCTTGCCGATGCGCTTGGTCAGGAGTGCCTGGCCGAGCACGTTGTTGATCTTGTGGGAGCCCGTGTGGTTGAGGTCTTCGCGCTTGAGGAAGACGCGCGCGCCGCCGCAATGCGCGGCGAAACGCGGCACCTCGGTCATGATCGATGGACGGCCCGTGTACTCCCGCGCCAGCCTGTCGAGCTCCTCGCCGAAGGCCGGGTCGTGCTTGGCCTTGTCGTAGGCGTCGGTCAGTTCGTCGAGGGCGGCTACAAGAGCCTCTGGAACGAACCGGCCCCCGAACGCGCCAAAGAAGGGCCCGGCAGCGCCGGAGAGAGACTGCGTCACGGACGCACCGATCGCAAGGCGGGATGTGCGCCTGCGGCTACCATCTCGGCCACTGCGGTGCGAGGGTCCTTGTCCTTCACTAGCGCCTCGCCGACGAGTACGGCATCGGCGCCCATGCGCGCATACTCGACCACGTCGTGGCTGCCCCTAATGCCGGACTCGGCGATCTTCACGATCCCGTCAGGAATGGTGGGAGCCACTCGCGAGAACGTGCCGCGGTCGACCTCGAGGGTCTTGAGGTTGCGGGCGTTGACGCCGATCACGCGGGCGCCTGCGTCCACCGCGCGCTTCACCTCTGATTCGTCGTGCACCTCGACCAGCGCGCACATGCCGAGCGAGTGAACTCGCTCCACCAGGCTTTCCAGCGCGTTCTGCTCGAGCGCTGCGACGATGAGGAGCACCATGTCTGCTCCGTGAGCCCTCGCCTCCCACACCTGATACGGCGTGACGATGAAGTCCTTGCGCAGAATCGGTACATCGACCTTGGAGCGCACGTTGTCGAGGTCCTCTAGCGAACCTCCGAACCGGCGCCGCTCTGTCAGAACAGAGATGACGCTCGCACCCCCGGCCTCGTACTCCGTGGCGAGCGCAGCGGGGTCCGTGATCTGCGCAATCGCACCCTTGGATGGGCTGGATCGCTTGACCTCGGCGATCACAGAAACCTCGGCGGTGCGGAGCTTTTGGAGCGCGTCTACTGCGCTCGGCCGCCGTGCGGCCCGAGCCTTCAACTCGTCCATCGAAGTGGCGAGTTCGCGCACTTCCAAATCGCTTCTGACACCTGCGACGATGCCGTCGAGAACGCTCATGCGTTGCCACCTCCCCGGGACCAATGGTACCGCCGTCCCGGGACCTTCAGGACCGGCGGTGCACCACACGCGGGCCCGCTACGGGGAGAGGAGTGGGGCGAGGGGCCCCACGTTGCGCAGAACAAAGAAGGCCGCGATGACGGCCGAGAGTGCGACGCCAGCCCATGTCGGGAACGGCCACTCACGCAACACCACTCCACGCAAACGCATCACCCATCTCAACCACAAGACTCCCAACAAGGGCACGGCGATGGTGAAGAGCGGGTTCATCGAAAGCGCGCCAGCAATGTCACCGTGCGCCAGGTCATACACGGCACGCGTGCCCCCGCAGCCAGGGCAGTACACCCCGGTCATCGCGAACAGTGGGCACACGAAGGTGCCGCCGGTGTCATGCGGGTTGTTCAGGGCGATGTAGGTGGTGCCTGCCGCAGTTGCAAGGGCAACCGCGGCGGGCCACGCCAACATCGCGTTCCGCGGCCGCGACCGTGTCGCCCGCTCCTGAGGAGCGGGCGACACTTCCGTAGTGGCAACCACTAGTAACCCTGTTGCTCGCAGTACGGGTTGTCGGGGTTGTCCTCACAGTAGTTGTCGAAGATTCCGCCGCCAGTGAAGACCGCGACGGCTACAACGAGACCAAGGACGGCGCCCAGGGCACCCGTGATGATGCCGGCGAGCGCCATGCCAGCGCCGACTCCACGACCACGAGCGATGACGCCGAGCACGATGGCGATGACGCCCGCGGGAATCGCGAGGAACCAGTACAGGCACATCGCCACGGAGACGATTCCGAGAATGAGGGACGCGATGGCCATGCCCTTGCCTTGGGGCTGCGGAGCACCGCCCATGGGGTCGCCCATCGGTGGGGGCGGAGGAACTTGCGTCATGTCTTATCTCCTTTGGTAAGGCGGTGTCGCAGGATGAGCGGCACCTAGCGGAGCGGTTGCCCGTGACCGAGCGCCCGCAGCACCGCACCCACTGCCAGTGCGGCGATAACTATCCCGGAGCCCACCCACACGAGGGCGAGCAGTGGAATCATCAGTCCCACCGCCGCGAACAACGCGCCAAGAACAATGAGGCCGTTGGTGGCCCATGCAGCCGGCGTCCGCCCGTGGTTATGGGGAGCCACTGGCGGAAGGTTCTCGGGGTCGATCTGGTGGGACATCGTGATCACTCCTTCGGGGACTTGGGCAAGAGTCTAGTCAGAACTGGACTCCACAAGGCGGTTAGCGCGCGCCACCGCCTTCAACATCGCTGCGGCCTTGTCGCGAGTCTCTTGTGCCTCGGTAGCAGGCACGGAGTCCGCCACGATACCGGCACCGGCCTGGACGTGCGCCACGCCCGCCTTGATCACCGCCGTGCGAATGGCAATTGCGAGGTCCATGTTTCCTGCAAAGTCGAAGTAGCCTACGGCGCCACCATAGAAGCCCCTGCGCACGGTCTCAAGCTCATCGATGAGCGCGATGGCCCTGGGCTTGGGTGCTCCCGAGAGGGTGCCAGCGGGAAACGTGGCAATGAAGGCATCGAAAGCGCTTGAGTGATGCTCGAGTTCGCCCACCACGGTGGAACAGATGTGCATGACATGGCTGTAGCGATTGACGGCCATGAACTCGACGACCTCGACCGAAGTGGGCACGCAGACCTTGACGAGGTCGTTGCGCGACAAGTCCACGAGCATGACGTGTTCGGCGACCTCCTTGGGGTCCGCCAGCAGCTCAATCTCCAGCGCCTTGTCCGCCTCCGGGGTGACCCCGCGCGGTCGGGACCCGGCGATCGGGTACGTCAGCACCGCCCGCTCCTTCACGGTCACCAGGGACTCGGGGCTGGCGCCGACGATCGCGAAGGACCTACCGTCGGCGTCCTCGCACTCCACGTAGTACATGTAGGGACTGGGGTTGAGCGTGCGGAGCACGCGATACACGTCGAGAGCCGAAGCCCCGCATTCGGCGTCGAAGCGTTGGGCTGGCACCACTTGGAAGACCTCGCCGTCGCGGATGGCCTCCTTCGCGTACTTGACCATCTTCTCGTACTCGCCCACCTGGGACCGAGACGTCACCTCGCCCTCTGGCGCGGACGCGTCGATTGCCATGGTGCGAAGCCGCGGGGCGGCAGCCAAGGCGGCCTCCATCGCGTCGATGCGGGCGATGGCGGACGCGTACGCCTCGTCGATGCCCGTCGGCCTGGCGTCGGTATTGACGGCGTTGGCCACCAACCACACCGAGCCATCGACGTGATCGAGGACCGCCAGATCGGTGGCGAGCAGCAGGTGCGCGTCAGGGAGATCGAGCTCTCGCACGGCGTCGGCTGGCAACGTGGGTTCCCACTGGCGCACGATGTCCCAACCGAGCGCACCGACAAGTCCGCCCGTCAGCGGCGGCAGGCCTGGTATCTGCTCAGAGGCGAGCACCTCAAGGGCTTGCCTGATGGTCTCCAGAGGGGCTCCATCGTCGAGGCCTGCGGGAACGTCTCCCGTCCACCGTGCGGTGTCTCCCATCACAGTGAGGGCCGCTTGGGAGCGCACGCCCACAAACGAGTACCGAGAACGCGAGCCGTCTGGCTGGGCCGATTCGAGAATGAAGGTGCCCGGCCGTGACGCTCCGAGTGCCGCGTAGACGGCGACAGGGGTCCAACCGTCCCCGAGCAGGCGGCGTGCCACCGGCACGACGCGGTGCGTCCGTCCGAGAGCCACGAACTCTTCGCGAGAGGGCCACGTGTCGCCCCAATCGAGCGCAGGGGCTGAAATGGGAGAAGGCGTCACTGCGTGGCCTCCTCACCGAGTTCGAGTGGTCCACCTTCGTCGAAACAGGAGTCCTTGCCGGTGTGGCACGCTCCCCCAGTCTGCTCAACCGTCAGCAATACGGCATCGCCGTCGCAATCCAGTTCGGCGCTGACCACGTGCTGAACGTTGCCAGAGGTCTCGCCCTTGCGCCAGATCTGTTGGCGGCTTCGGCTGAAGTACACGCCGCGCCGCGTGCGCAGCGTCTCCTCGAGCGCGTCGTCGTTCATCCACGCCACCATTAGGACTCGCCGCGTCGCGGCATCCTGCACCACGGCGCACACGAGGCCGGCCTCATCACGCTTGAGTCGCTTGGCGATCCGCTCGTCCATCGGCATGGCGCCTATCCTTCCACGCCGTCCGCCACCTGGACGTCAGTCGCGCGTCTGGGCCACCCACGCGCGGTGGAGGCGCGCGTAGGGACCGTCGGCGGCCACGAGTTCGTCGTGCGGTCCGAGTTCGACGAGTTCACCACTGTCCATCACGGCGACGATGTCTGCCCGTTCAGCGGTGGACAACCGGTGGGCGATGACGACGCTGGTGCGCCCCTTCATGAGCAGTTCAAGCGCGCGCGAGATTCGCAACTCTGTGGCTGGGTCTACGGCCGAAGTGGCCTCGTCGAGAATGAGCACATCCGGGTCGCGCAGGTACGCCCTCGCGATGCCGATGAGTTGCCGCTCGCCTGCGCTCAGGAGCTCTCCCCTCGCTCCCACCTGAGTGTCGAGCCCATGAGCGGTCGTCTCAAGCCAAGGCTCGAGTCCGAGCTCGACGAACGCGGCCCGCGCCGCCTCCCGCAGGCCGTCAGGGTCCGTGTCGGGACGCGCATACAGCAAGTTGTCGAGCACGCTCCCTTCAAACAGGAACCCTTCTTGAGGAACCACGGCGAGTCGCGAACGCAGTTGCTTGAAGCTGACGTCGCGCACGTCGACGCCTCCCACCCTGATCTCGCCAGACGTGGGGTCGAAGAACCGCGACAACAAGCGCGCGAGCGAGGTCTTGCCGGAGCCCGTCTGTCCGACGAGCGCGAGCCTCTTGCCTGCCGGGACGGTGAGCGAAATGCCCTTCAGGACCTCTTCGTCGTCGTCATACGTGAGCCGCACGGAGTCGACGGTGAGGTCCACCTCTCCGTCGGGAATCGGTGTGGGTGTCGTGGGCTCTGCAACGGTAGTGGGCGCGTCCACAAGTTCAATGACGCGTTGCCATCCGACCATGGCGCGCTGCATCTCGGCGAGCATCTCGATGATCCACATGAGGGGCCCTGAGAACATGTAGACGAGCAGCGCGAAGGCAGCGACCGTGCCCACCGACAGGTCGCCCCTGACGCCCAAGGCGGTGCCGACGACGAGCGCGGCCCCCGTCGCAAAGGACTGGCCGAAAGCGGTCATGGAGAAGCTCGCCGACGCCAGCCACGAGGCGCGGCGCTCTCGTTGCGCGATCCCGTCGATCTCGTCGCGAAGCTTCGTCCTCATCCGCTCCTGAACGCCGTAGGAACGGATCGTCGCGACACCCACGAGCTGCTCCGAGGTGCGGCCCAGCAGGTCAGCCATGCGGGCCCTGATGTCCGAGAATGCGCGCCGGATGACGGGCTGGATTCTCAGGGTCACGACCAGTAGCGGGACGTAGCAGCCGACCACCACGAGGGCAAGTTGCCACGAGTACAGGGCCATCACGACGAAGACCACGGTGGACTCCATGGCGGCCACCACCATGCCCGCACCCGTCCACTGCATCAGGTCGCGCATGGTGTCTACGTCGCCCGTCACGCGGGAGACGTAACGCCCGCGCTGCTCGGAGTTCTGGGTGAGCACCGACAGCCGGTGCACATTGTGGAAGGCGCGCTTGCGTAGCGTCGCCAGCCCCGCCTCGGCGGCGATCACCATGCGGCGGCGTACTCGCCATTCGACGAGCATCGAAATGACCACGACGACGGCCCCGCCTGCGACGAGCCAGTGCACCAGGTTGACGTTGACGCCAGCCTCTGCGAGGAGGCCATCGTCCGTGACGCGTTGGGTGAGGTACGGGATCGTGGCACGCGCCGACGCCGCCACCAGGGCAAGCAACAACGTCACCCCCAGGCCCTTGCGGAGTTCTGGGGAGATGGCGAAACCGCGCGAGAAGGTTTGGCGCACGCCCATGCGTGCCTCATCGTCCTGCGCGGCCGCCGCGCCTGGAGCGGTGGTGCTCATGACACCTCACCTGCCTCGTCTCGCCTTTGCTGCGAGTCGATCTCGTACGCGGTCACGAGTTCCCGGTAGCCCGGATCACGGGCCAGCAGTTCCCGGTGGGAACCGGCGTCAACGACGGTGCCGTCGTGCACGTGGATCACCCTGTCCGCCAGCACAATCGATGCCAGCCGGTAGGCGATGAGGAGCACGGTGGGTCCCGCGCCATCGGCTCGCAACGCGGCCAGGATCTGCTGCTCCACGCCTGGGTCGACCGCCGACGTCGCATCGTCGAGCACCAGCACGCGCGGTTCCCGCACCAGCGCCCTGGCGATCGCGATGCGCTGCCGTTGACCACCGGACAGGTTCATTCCCCGTTCCTCGAGGGTGGCGTCCAGACCGGTGCCGTGGTGGTTGAGACCGCTCACCAGGTCGTCCACTGCGGCACGACGCAAGGCCGTCCACACGTCGTCGTCAGAGAAATCCTCTCCCAAGGTGATGTTCTCGCGCACCGTGCCCGCAAACACGAAGGCCGTCTGTGGCACTAGCGCCACGTGACTGCCGAGCGCCTGGACCACCTGGATGTCAGTGTGGTCGATCAGTACCTCGCCGCCAACGGCGCGGGATAGCCGCGCTGCAGCGAGAGCGACCGTGGTCTTGCCAGCACCCGTCGCGCCCACCAAAGCGGTCACGGTCCCCGGGTGAAGTTCGAGCGAGACGTCCCGCACGATGATGACTGGCTCTCCGTCGCCGTCGTCCGCCGCGACGTGCGCCGACTTGAAGGCGATGTGCCCCGCACCCTCGCGCGGAACGGACACGTGACCCGGCTCGTCGACCTCTGTCGCGGCCGCAGAAATCCGCGCGATGCGCTGGAAGGACACCAGAGCGGAAGGCATCTGCCCGAGCACCCACCCCACACCGCGAATCGGGACGGCCATGAGCGCCAACAGGTAGATCGCGGTGACCACGTCTCCGACTGATACGGCACCAGCCGCGGCCCTGTGCGCCCCCACCACCATGATGGCGAGGGAACTGAGCGGCACCATGGCGTCCATGAGTGGCTCAAACCAGCTTGAGACGGCTCCGACCCGCGTGTCGGCGTCGCGGAGTCCATCGACCTTGGAGGCAAACCGACTCGACTCGCGCGCCTCGGCGCCCAACGCCTTCACGACGGTGCCGCCTTCGAAGGACTCGTGCGCGATGTTTGATACCTCGGCGCGCAGGCTCTGGCCCGCATCCCACAGCGGGCTGATGACCCTCTCGTACACGACGTTGATGACCAGGATCGCCGGAACGACGGTCATGGCGGTGAGTGCCATCCACTCGTCCATGATGACCAGCCGGTAGCCCGCCGCGATCATCATCGTAAAGGAGCCCACGGTGAAGGCCAACGGGTGCAAGGGGTTGGTCGCGGTCTCCGAGTCGGATGACATCGCCGACAGCATCCTGCCCGCAGGGTTCGCGCGATGCCAACCAAGTGGCAATGCCGCAATTGCGTCGGCGACGACGGTGCGGTGCCTGGCACCCACGGTGGCCACGGCGCCTCCTTGGACGCCGCGCCGAATCACGATGAGCACGGCGTTCATCAGGCCGATGCCCACAAACACGGCGCCCGCGATCATCACTGCGGTACCTGGGTCTTGGGTGCGCTCACCCCACCAACCTCGAATCGGCTCACCGCCGATGGCCGGAATGACAACCTGATCGACGATCAGGCCGAGTACCGACCCAAACACGACAGTCAGGACGCCAAACACTCCGGCGGCGCCGATGGAAAGGCCAAAACGACCGGGAGATGTGCGCAGGGCGTGACCGAGAACGTGCAGCGACTTAGCGGCGTAAGACCCGCTCAGTTCGTATTCGGCCCGCCGAGCCCCTTTCACCTGACCGCGATGCCGGCGGAGCGCATCGCATGCTTCACGTCATCTATCGAGAGCGTCCCAAAGTGGAACACGCTCGCGGCAAGAACGGCGTCGGCGCCCGCTTGCGCGGCCGCGACAAAGTCCTCCGGGCGGCCAGCGCCCCCGGAGGCAACCAGTGGTATGGAGACCACGTCACGCACTTCCTTGATCATCGAGATGTCGAATCCGCCCGTGGTGCCGTCGGCGTCCATCGAGTTGAGCAGGATTTCTCCCGCACCCCACTCGGCGCCCTGACGTGCCCACTCGACCGCGTCGATACCTGTGCCTCGGCGCCCGCCGTGAGTGGTGACCTCATATCCAGAAGCCGTCACGGTGTCGCCCTGACATCGTCGCGCGTCGACGGAGAGAACCAGAACCTGGTTACCAAACCTGCGCGCGATCTCGGAGATGAGCTCCGGCCGCGCGATAGCAGCCGTGTTAATGCCTACCTTGTCCGCGCCCGCACGCAAGAGAATATCAACATCGTCGGTAGTCCTGATACCGCCGCCAACTGTCAGCGGCACAAAGACTTGGTCAGCGGTCCTCTTCACCACGTCGTACATGGTCTCGCGTCCCCCTGACGAGGCGGTCACGTCGAGGAAGGTGACCTCGTCTGCCCCCTCGTTCCCATACCGAGCGGCCAGCTCGACCGGGTCGCCAGCGTCGCGAAGATTGGCGAAATTGACGCCCTTGACCACGCGGCCAGCATCGACGTCAAGGCACGGGATCACGCGCACCGCGACGCCCATCAGGTCTCCTGGTTCCACACGTCGAGGATGTCGATCACAAAGATGAGGGGCCCTTCGCCCGGGTACGCCCACACCTCCGGCGCCACCAGCAAGACTTGGGAGCCAGCGGTCTGGTCGATGAGACCCTCGTCGAGTGCGCGCAACAACTTGCCCACGCCCACTTGCCCCTCGAAGGGTGCCTGCTCAGGTAGCCACGACGTCTGGCGGACGTCACCTGCCTTCCACGACTTGGTGTCCTTCTTCCCATCCGCGCCATAGACCACTTTGATCTGGGCGACGATGAATGATCCAGGGACGACTTGCGGTCCATCCCCCTGGACGAGCGTCGCGATCTCCATCTCTGCCAGGTACTCCCCGTCGGGAACCGGGGTGATCTGTGGCTCGCCCGTCTGCGTCACCTCCACGCCTGGAAGCGTGTCGTCGACCGGAAGCCGCTCCCCGACAGCGTGGTCGGACAGCACGTCTATCACGATCACGATGGCGGGCTCGTCTTCAAACTCGCCCACGGGTGGTGCGACGGACAGCACGCGGGTCCCGACCCGTGCGGTCAACAGCACCTTGTAGAGGTTGTCGCCCAGCAGTTCCGGAGCCAGCAGGAACGACCTGGGAAGGCCGTCGTACGTGTTTTCGAGTACCTCGCCCGTCGCAAGCGACTGGACGTACATGTCGAGCAGCAACGACTGCCCGTCCACCAGCTTCTCGCCGTCTCCTTGCCACATCACCTTCTGTTGACTCTTGGTGAACTCGAGGTCGCCTGGCCAGGCGACCGACGGCGCAAGGGTGTCGGACGACCCCACGGTGATCATGGAGATATCGCCGACGGTAGGCGTCGCGGAGGGATCGGTATCGCCGCTGCTGGAGCATGCGGTCAGCAGGAGCGCGGCGGCGACCAGCGCGGCCATCAGACGACTCATGATTCCTCCCGACACAGATTCATCAGCATACTGACGAACGTCACCCGTCCAGCGACGCCAGGAGAACGTCGACGCGCTCGTCGAGGTTCCTGAACGGATCCTTCAGGAGGACTGTCCGCGGCTCCGTTCCCGACAACTTCAGGTGGACCCAATCAACCGTGTAGTCCCTGCCAGACGCCAGCGCCTCGCGCACAAAACGTCCGCGTAGCGCGGCCCGCGTGGTCGCCGGAGGCTCGGTCGTGGCTCGCACGATGTCCTCTTCTGCCACCACACGCGACACCAATCCATCCGCCTGCAGTCGGTTGAAAAGGCCCCTGGTGGGCGACACATCGTGGAAGGCCATCTCGAGCCGAGCCAGGCGCGGGTCGTCCAACGAGCAGTTCAACCGCTCGCGGTATCGCTCGATGAGCCTGAACTTCACGGCCCACTCAAGCTCCGTCGCAACCTGGGAGTCGTCGCCTGAACGCACCGCCGCGATTCCGCGCGCCCACAGGTCGAGCACCTGCTCGGTCTCGACGGTTCGCTCAATGACGTCGTCGAGGCGTTCGCGTACCGCAGTCAGGCACGCCTCCTGGAGGTCGGCACCCGTCATGTGACGCCCGTCGGCCAGCTCCACGGTGGCCGCACCCGTCACGTCGTGCGCGATCGTCCTGATCGCCTGCATCTCGTTGGCGAGCGCGAGTTCCGGCAACGTGAGTCGCGCCTCGAGGATGCGCAATAGCAGGTCGGTCGATCCCATCTTGAGCCGTGTGGTGGGTTCCACCATCGTGGAGTCGCCGACGATGACGTGCATCCGGCGGTACAGGTCTGCGTGCGCGTGTGGCTCGTCACGGGTGTTGATCATGGGGCGCGAGCGCGTGGTCGCGGAACTCATTCCCTCCCACATGTGGTCGGCACGCGGGGAGAAGCTGTAGTGCGCGCCTTGGGGCGTGCGGGTGATGCAGCCTGAGCCGGTGACGATCTGTCTCGACACGAAGAAGGGCAACAGCACAGAGGCGAAGGCCTTGAAATCCGCTCGCCTGCGCACCAAGTAGTTCTCGTGACAGCCGTAACTGTTTCCCGCGGAGTCTGTGTTGTTCTTGTACAGGTAGATCGAGCCCTCGAGCCCGGCCGCCGCGAGCCGGGCCTCGCCCTTCGCGACCAGGTCGTGGACGATCCGCTCCCCTGCCTTGTCATACGCAACGATGTCGGTGAGTGAATCGCACTCTGCCGTCGCATATTCGGGGTGCGCGCCCACGTCGATGTAGAGGCGCGAGCCGTTGGTGAGGAACACGTTGGAAGAACGCCCCCACTCGACCACCGAGTGGAACAGGTGTCCCGCGACCTCCTCGGGAGTCACGGCCCGCGACTGAGGCGCGTCGAAGTGCAGGCCAAACTCGGTCTCAAGCCCCATGATCCTGCGCGCCGGGTCAACCTCTTGGGCTGGCGGCACCTCGCCAAACATCATGCGCGGCTACTGCCCGCCCTTTTGCACGAACGACCTGACGAACTGCGAGGCGTTCGTCTGGATCGTGTCGTCGATCTCGTCAAGGAGCGAATCGAGCGCGTCGGTGCTCGCTTGAGCGGTGGGGGCGGCGGGGGCGTCTGGCTCTGGGGCGTCGTCCTCGAAAGGAGACGACGATGAGGTGGTCTGAGGCATGGGGCCAGCCTAACCCTACGCACGGGGGCCTGCGGTGGCGCAGTGGCGCCCTCCTACCCGGAAATCGCCCCTTGCGCCACACGCGAAACCGGGTACCGTCACCCTCATCACGGGGTGTGCGCTAGCGCCCCGCATCGTTCGCGGGAGGCCACACATGGCATACCACCTTGACGACACGACTATCTCTCTCGATCGCCTCAAGACGAGGCTGGCTCGCGCGGACCTCATTCCCAGTCAACTGCTCTTGCGTGATGATATCGACGCGCGTTTCGCCTCCCTGCAGAGCGAGGGCTATTCGAACTTGGCGTTGCTGCGTGACGCGCTACGCGGCTCCAAGGGGCCCGCCAGGGTGTCCGCTCAAACGTCGGTGCCTGTGGACTATCTGGTGGTACTGAGGCGCGTGATTGAGGGCATGCGCCCCGCACCGGTGGCGCTCGACTCATTTCCACGGCTGAGCCCCCTTCTCGTGTCATGCCTCGCCGACCACGGCATCCGCGACAGCAAATCGGCCTACGAGACCATGCTCGCCGACGACGGCATCGACAACCTCGCCTCGCGCACGGGCCGCGGCATCGACGAACTTCATCACGTGTGGTGCCTTGCCAACGTGTCCCGCATTCAGTGGGTCAGTCCTCGCGTCGCTACGGCCCTCGTCGCTGCAGGCTACGAGTCCGTCGCACGTGTAGCCGTTGCATCACCAGACAGCCTGTGCGCCGACGTCCAAGAAGCGAACGACTCAAACTCGCTCTACAGGGGCAAGGTGGGCGTCAGAGATATGGCGCGGCTGATCGAGTTCGCGGGCTGGCTTGTCGAACTGGAGGGCGCGAACGTCAAGGAAGCGGGGGCGTGACCTCTCCCAGCAAACTGTCCACGAGTTCGTGACTCGTGACGAACGGGTCCGGCAACGTGAGCACCTCAAGATGGCCGTGCTCCGTGTCCCTGTCGAGCACGATCGTCGACCAACTGGCCGCGTCCACAATGTCGCTGCGCTCGCTCACCATCCGGCCCCTGAGCCATGCACGGGTGGTCGACGGAGGGGCGGTCATCGCGTGCTCGATCTCGGCGTCAGTCGCGACGCGTTCCACGGCCCCCGCGGCGCTCATGCGTGCCGCGAGACCTGTCCCCAGTTCGCTCCATTGGAGGTCAGCGGCGCGCAGGCGATCGTCATCCCACGGGGGCAACTGGCGTTGGCCGTCGGCGCCTGCGGTCGCATACCGCTCACGCATTCGCCCGAGCAAGTGGAGCTTGGCCACCCACTCGACCTCTCGCTGCGCCGTCAGCGGGTCGCGCCCGAGCGGGTCGATCACGTTCTCCCACCGTTCGATCACGCGGTTGTCTTCCACATCGACGGTGTAGTCACGTGCAATCGTGATGAGCGCCCTTTGGATCTCGAGCGCCGTAGCTTCTTCACCGGATGCGAGCCGGAGTCGATGGCGCAACGCGAGGTCACGAGACACCGCGCTCACTTCCGCGACCGGATCGGCGAGTGCGAGAACATCGAGCCTCGCGTCGCCTGCCTCCACGGCCGCCAGGATCAACGACGTCGCTCCCACCTTCAGGTACGTGGGGACTTCCATCGAGTTAGCGTCGCCGATGATGATGTGGAGGCGTCGCCACTTGCGTCGATCAGCGTGGGGCTCGTCTCTCGTATTGACGATGGGGCGTCTCAGCGTGGTCTCCAGCCCCACCTCTGCCTCGATGTAGTCGGCGCGTTGAGACATCTGGAAGCCGGGAGTCTCGCCGTAGGCGCCAAGGCCGACACGACCGGCCCCCACCACGATCTGGCGGCTCACCAAGTGGGGCATGAGCCGACGTGCCAGGTCGTCAAAGTCGACCTCTCTGCTCACCAAGTAGTTTTCGTGGGTGCCGTAAGAGGCGCCCTTGCCGTCGACGTTGTTCTTGTACAACGCCACGTCGTCACCTTCAGCACGCATGTGGGCCGCTGCCGCCGCCGCGATGCGGTCCCCAGCGACGTCCCACACGACCGCGTCGTGGGCGCTCGTGACCTCGGGACCCGAGTATTCGGGATGAGCGTGGTCGACGTAGAAGCGCGCACCGTTGGCCAGCACGGCGTTGAGGTGGGCGGGGTCTTCCCACGAACCACGCCGCCTACGCAGCGTCACACCCCTGTTGGCGTCTGAGTACTCGGGGCTGTCGGTCAGGAGGTCCGCCGTCGCATAGCGACGCTCCCTGCGCATCCCTCTGAGGTCCATGAGTGGGTCCTCACCGCCATAGTCCCACCTGGTCTGCGAGTTGCCCGACCACACGCGGCATGCCGCCACCAGTTGAGAAGACAGCAGGATCGGGTTTGCTCCAGGGTTTCCAGGATCGGTGACGCCGTACTCCGTCTCGATGCCGACAACGCGCATCAGTACTCGCCGAACTCCCGAGCGGCAACTGATCGCGCCTCCCGCAGTTCTTGGTCAGCAGCGGCGAGCAGGTGCTCGGTGGACAGACCCTTACCGCCGCCGCCGATGTGGTGCTTGATGGCGCGGGTCTTCGCCCGGTCAACCACGTTGCGCAGCAAGGCGCCAGACATGTACTTCGCCGAGTCCGGGTCGTGGAACAGCCCGTCAACGGCCGCGGCGATCATGGCGGCAGTAGCGGCGCCACGGTCCCCGCCGTGAGCCGACACCTCACCGGGATCGAGCGGCAGCGCATCGGTCAGGTACTTGCTGAGAATGTCGATTGAAGCTGCGGGATCGGGTCGGGAGATCTCGATCTTGACGTCGAGGCGGCCGGGCCGCAAGATCGCCGGATCGATCATGTCTTCACGGTTCGATGCGCCGATCACGAGGACGTTGCCCAGGTCCTCGACGCCGTCCAGCTCGGTCAGCAACTGCGGCACGATTGTGGTCTCCATGTCAGAGCTCACTCCCGATCCGCGTGCGCGGAACAGCGCATCCATCTCGTCGAAGAACACGACGACTGGAGCGCCCGTGTGAGCCTTGGCTCGGGCCCTCTCGAAGATGGTGCGGATGTAGCGCTCCGTCTCACCCACGTACTTGTTCAGCAACTCTGGGCCCTTGACCGACAGGAAGTAGCTACGGTCAGCACCCGTCGCCTCGCCGAGCGAGTGCGCGACCGCCTTGGCGATGAGCGTCTTGCCGCAACCAGGAGGGCCGTAGAGCAGCATGCCCTTGGGTGGCTGAAGCGCGTGTTCGAGGTAAAGCTCCGGGTGACGCAAAGGCAATTCGATCGCGTCGCGGATTCTCTCGATCTGATCGCCCAGTCCGCCAATGACCGAATAGTCGACGTCCGGCACCTCCTCAAGCAGCAGCGCCTCGACCCCTGTACGTTCCACCTTCTGGGAGGCAAAACCAGTGCGTGGGTCAATGATGACGGTGTCGCCTTCGTGCACGCGGGCCGCCGCGTCGCCGCCCATGAGGATCACCACGCGCTCGTCCTCGCCGCGCGAGACCACCAGCACCCTGTCGTCGTCTATCACCTCGCGAACGATCGCCGCTTGACCGGCGCGCTCAGGCTCGGCGACTCCCACGATCACGCTCATGGCGTTCAGGAGTACCTCGTCGCCTGGCTTCAGGCCCTCGGCTGCTGAAGGAAGGACAGCCACTCGCATGCGTCGGCCATTCGCGACGATGTCGGCGTGCTTGTCAGCCCACTGGACAAACGTGGCGAACGTCTGCGGAGGAGCTGACACTTCGGCCAACTTGTTGCGCATCTCGCCCAATTGGTCGCGCGCCACCTCCAGCAGCCGCTGCAATTCGCCGTTGCGCTTCTCCAGCGCGGCGATGGTGTCCTGAGCGTCTACCACCGTCATCCCTCTCCCTCTCCTGTTCCTTCCACGAGCTTCGTGACGTCGCGTCTGACCTTGCGCACCTTCTTGTCAGAAACTGGCCGTTCCCCGAGGTCCTCTGGCGACCAGTCGTCCGTCGGGGCTGGCGTTCCCTGGGGCCTGCGGTGCCTGATCGGAGCCTCCACGCCAGGCGCCATCCGGCGCGACGTCAAGAGGAAACCTGTGTGACCTACCATGCGATGGTCCGGCCGGACCGCGAGTCCCTCGAGGTGCCACGTCCTTGCCATCGTCTCCCAGGCGCGCGGCTCTGTGAAATCGCCGGTGTTCTTCAGGTCTTCTGCCAGGCGCGACAACTGAGTGGTGGTGGCCACATAGGCAAGAAACACACCTCCGGGCGCGAGCGCGTGCGCCGCCGCCTCGAGGTTCTCCCACGGCGCCAACATGTCAAGCACCACCCGGTCGATGCTTCCCTCGTCAAGCGAGCGCGCGTGCTCGTCGAAGTCGCCGATCCGGACCTCCCACGCGGGGTGCGTCGCGCCAAAAAAGGAATGCACGTTTGCGCGCGCGATGTCGGCGAAGTCCTCGCGGCGCTCGATCGACAGCAGCGACCCTTGGTCGCCGACGGCTCTCAGCAGAGACATGCTCAGCGCCCCTGAACCCACTCCAGCCTCGAGCACCCGCGCGCCAGGGTAGACATCCGCGTACTGCACAATCTGGGCGGCGTCCTTGGGGTACACCACGGCGGCGCCGCGCGGCATCGACATCACGAAGTCGCTCAGCAGCGGCCGCAACACGACGTAGTCGATGCCAGCGGTGTTCCGAACCACCGTTCCTTCTGCGCAACCCAGGATGTCGTCGTGCTTGAAGTAGCCCCTGTGGGTGTGGAAGGTGGCGCCTTCGGCCAAGACGATCGTGTGATGCCTGCCCTTGGGGTCAGTCAACTGGACGCGGTCGCCGACGCGCAACGCGCCACGGCGCTCGGCAGCGCCCACAGGGGCAGGGAGGGTCATGCTCGCAAGTCTACGGGCCTACTTCAGGGCCGCGAGGACGTCAACTAGCCTCACAATTCCCACCACGGTCTCGCGGTCCCGCACCACCCAGACGTCCGTCTTGCCCCACCACTCGCGCAAGGCAGGGATCAGCACGTCAGATGCCGCGCCTGCGGGAATCTCGGCGCCGCGAGGAACCGGGGTCGTGACGGACTGGAGCGAGGTGGTGGGTCGAGCCTGCTCGGGAACCGCTTGCGCTTGATCGGTGGGGAACCGGCCCGCAGGGGCATCGTCGGCACCGAGCACGACGACCTCTTCCGCGCCGGCCCCCGCCGCAGCCGCGAGCGCCTCGTGAACAGAGACCGTATACGGCACTGCCACAGCGACACGCATGAGCCCTGCCGCGTTGACTCCGTCACGACGAAGCATCGTCGACGAGAAGGCGAGCGCCGCTGAAGCGGCAGGCCACAGGATCGAGAACACCACCACGGCAATGACGACGCTGGTCAGCGACGGCCGACCACCGCGAAGCAAGGGGCTCGCAATCGAGTACACGACAACACCAACCGCGACGACGCGTCCGCCCCACGCCGCCACCACCGTGCCCCGGTGCTGGCTGCCGGTAATGGCCCACACGATGGACTCGAGGACCCGCCCGCCATCCATGGGAATGCCGGGCAGCAAGTTGAAAGCAGCGAGCAACAGATTGGCCCAGGCGACGTACGAGACGACGGCGCCTCCCACTCCCCCAAGATCCGTCACAGCCATCGTCGTGCTCGCGAGACCTGCGATCGCCAGGTTCATCACGGGCCCCGCCGCGGCCGTCACTCCGTTCACTGTGGGCGTCATCTCGCTTGACTCGAAGCTGGTGTGACCTCCCCACAGGGTGAGCACGATTTCCTTGACTTGGCGGCCGAACGAGCGCGCGGCAATGGCGTGAGCGATCTCGTGCAGCAACACAGAGCCCATGAGCGCGACGGCGAGGAGTGCCCCGATCGATAGCGTGCGTGCGGTTGTCGCGCCAGACGCGGAGGCGAAGAGAAAGGAAAGCAGCGCAAGCATCACGAGTGTGCTGGGTTGCACGATGACCTGCGCCCCCAGTACGCGACCCACCAGGATCCCTCGCGTGCGTCTATCTTCCATGTGATCACGCTAGTCGCTCGCGGAGGTGTCGGGCGCCCGCCCTACGCTGGAGTCATGTCTCGCACACCAGGCCTGTCCCCCTCCCGAGCCAACGATTTCGCGCAGTGCGCCTACATGTATCGGCTGCGAGTGATCGACCGTGTCCCCGAGCCTCCTGGGCGTGCCACCAGTCTGGGCACCCTCGTGCACCTCGTGCTCGAGAGGCTGTTCGACCTTCCGGCTGACGAGCGCGATCCCGCTGCGGCGCGCGACCTGATTCGGCCCGCGTGGGACGACCTCGTGTCCGATCGCCCCGATTTGGCAGAGTTGGTGACTGACTCCGCTGAACGCGCGCAGTTCTTTGACGATGCTCGGTCGCGGCTCGGCACCTACTTCATCGTGGAGAATCCCACGCGCCTCGAACCCCACGGCCGCGAGGTGCGGCTCGAATCATCGCTTGAAGGCGGCCCCGCCATTCGGGGCGTGATCGACAGGATCGACAAGGCCCCCGACGGTGCGCTCCGCATCATCGACTACAAGTCGGGCAAGAGCCCTCGTCCAGGGTATGGGGACCAGGCCGACTTCCAAATGAAGTTCTACGCCTTGCTCGTGGAACGCATAGAGGGCGCACGGCCCGCGCTTATGAGACTGCTGTATCTGCGCGACGGTGGCGTGAAGGAGCTTGTGCCCACCGAGGCCGACGTGGCCTCCGCTGAGGCACGAGTGCGCTCCACGTGGACTGCCATCACCACGCACGCCGCCGCTGGCGTCTTCCCCACGTCGCCGTCACGGTTGTGCGCGTGGTGCGCCTTTCAGGGCCTCTGTCCAGAGTTTGGGGGAACACCGCCACCGCTGGATCCCGTTGCGGTCGAGCGCGCCACCGGAGTGCGCCCCCACGTGCCGCCGGTGTCGTGAGCCGGAGCGCTCAACCGGCTGAGAAGTCGTCTCGCACCTGACCTGCGAAGAACAGGGATATGCCCTCAAGCCCGATCCCCTCGAGACTGCTGAGGCGCGATACCCCAGGTAGGGAAGGGAGCGGGGCGTGGCGACGCACCGCAAGAGTGACCGCCCCCGAGTCATGCGCGCTACGCGCCCCCGCCGGGGAATCCTCGATGGCAACGCACTGGCCGGGGTCGACCCCCAGCCGCCGCGCCGCCGTGATGTACGCCTCCGGGTCGGGCTTGCCATGACGCACCTGGTCTCCCGTCACCACCGCCGCGAACACGTCGCCAGCGGCCTCCACGAAGGTGTCGACGAGCGACCCGATGGACATCGTCACGAGCGCGCATGGAACCCCTGCAGCAATCAGTTCATCGAGGAGCGAG
Organism: Demequina sp.; assembly: GCF_016278775.1. GTDB lineage: Bacteria > Actinomycetota > Actinomycetes > Actinomycetales > Demequinaceae > Demequina. The sequence continues at coordinate 165,960 of NZ_JADQBF010000013.1, forward strand.
CGCGAGTCCGCCAACCACGGCATGTGGGCACGGGCCTTGCCACTGACTTGCTCGATCATGGTCGAGATGATTTCTCCCGGTTCGAGGCGGACCCCGCGATCAATGAGAACTCGCGCGGAGGTATCGAGCGGGTTGCCCACCAAGCTGAGCCCGTCCTCGTCGGTCCACGCGATGCCGAATCGGTGCGCAAGGCTCGCCTCCGCCTCCATCCAGTACGGCTCGGTATCGATCAGTGTTCCGTCCATGTCCCACAGCACGGCGGCGGGAAGTGCAAATGAGCTCACGGGGTAGCAGTTTAGGCTGGGCAGATGAGCGATCAACCCCCCGTGTCCCCAGGGCCGCCACGCGAATCGATCATGGTCGCGGCCTTCGAGGGTTGGAACGATGCCGGAAGCGCCGCATCCCACGCGGTCGACCACGTCGCCGAGACGTGGGACGCGCA